>NZ_JADIKJ010000008.1:0-159641 GCF_044904675.1 Dyella jejuensis
ACGCATGGTCCCGGCGATGTGTGCTTACGCATGAACGTCTCGCCGCAAGCGCGCAAGAAAGACCCCTGCCTGCCGCTCACCTGGGAGGTGCGCGCCATCACCCGCCAGCTCGATGGCCAACCGCGCACCGTGTTCACCACGCTGGATGATCCACAACGCTGGGGCGCCGATGACATTTTTGCGCTGTACCACGAGCGCTGGGAGATCGAACTGGCTTACGGCGAGATCAAGACGGCGATGCTGCATCAGGCCATGACGCTGCGCAGCCAGCATCCGGAAGGTATCGCGCAAGAGTTGTGGGCCACGCTGTTGATGTACAACTTGATCCGGCTGGAAATCACCCGCATCGCTGAAGAAGCCAAGGTGCCGCCTTGCCGCATCAGCTTCACCACGGCGTTGCGCTACATCATCGACGAATGGTTATGGACCTCCACCACCCGCTCACCGGGTAGTGTGCCGGCCAAGCTTCGCGCCATGCGTCAGAACATCCGCCGCTTCATCCTTCCACCACGGCGTTCGGAGCGGCGTTATCCGCGCGCTGTTTGCATGAGCAAAACTCGATACCCCATCAAAAGCAAAAATGCCGCTCAGGCTTAACTGAGCGGCATTGGCCTCTGGCCGGCGTTTTTTTACGACGCGAAACGCGATAACCAGGCAATTCTGATAGACTCCCGTCGCAAGAAAATGTGCTGTAAGGCGTTGCCTGGATTGGCAAAGCTCAGGGGGCCCGCGCTGCGGGTTATGGGACAAGATCGATGCTCTTCACCACCCGCACGATCGGGCTGCCGCGCTTCATTGTCCGCGGCGGTGCACGGGCGACGATGGGTGTGGTAGGGATGTGAGATGGCACGGGCGAGTTGGCAGGTTATGAGCGCAATCATGGAAACCGGGATCAGCGACGAGGACATCCTGCTCAGGCTGAAGGATGTGCTGCGCGAGACCTTCGAGATCGACCCCTCGCGAGTCAGGCCCGATACTCATCTGTTCACCGACCTGGAACTGGACAGCATCGACGCCGTCGACCTGGCCATCCAGGTGCAGGACATGACCGGCATGCGCATCAAGCCCGAGGATTTCAAGAACGTGCGGACCGTCGGCGATGTAGTGGCCGCCGTTCGCGCGCTGCTGACCCGCTGAACGCAAGCGCCATCTCGATGCATGCCCTCGCATCCGCCGCAGAGAGCTTTCAGCCCTGCGCGCTGGTCCCGATCTACAACCACAAGGACACCATCGCCGCGACGGTGCATGCACTGCGCGTGCATGGACTGCCGGTGCTGATCGTGGACGACGGCAGCAACGCGGCTACTCGTGCCGTGCTCGAGGCGGTGGCGGCGAACGAGCCGAAGGTGCAGCTGATACGCCTGCCGCGCAACGGCGGCAAAGGGCGCGCGCTCACTGCCGGCTTGATTGCGGCGCGCGATGCAGGCTTCAGCCATGCGCTGCAGATCGATGCCGACGGCCAGCATGATGCGGCCGACGTACCGCGTTTTCTCGCCGAAGGCCGCACCGCTCCACAGGCGCTGATTTGCGGCCAGGCGCTCTACGATGAAAGCGTGCCGCGTGCGCGGCTGTACGGGCGCTATGTCACGCATGTGTGCGTATGGCTGGAAACGCTGTCGTTCACGCTGCGTGATTCGATGTGCGGCTACCGTCTTTATCCGCTGGATGCGACGTGTGCCGAGATCGATCGCGCGCCCTTGCCCGCGCGCATGGATTTCGATACCGAGGTGGCGGTACGCCTGGTATGGCGCGGCGTACCGGTGCGCAATCTTCCCACCCGGGTGATCTATCCGGAAAACGGCCTGTCCCATTTCCGCATGCTGCACGACAACCTGCGCATTTCCGCCATGCACACCCGGTTGTTGCTGGGCATGCTGCCGCGCGCGCCGATGCTGGTGTGGCGCAAACGCCGGAGAACCGCATGCATTGCCTGAAACTTGTCGCCGCCGACGTCAAAGCCCCCGCTCCGCTCCGGGGAGAGGGTTGGGGTGAGGGGCTGGGCGAGGCGCCAGGCGCACGTTCACATGCCAACAGGCATGCGCGGCAAGATGCGCGGCACGTGGTTTCATGCAGCGAGCGGCGAGGCATGTATCACTATTCGCGCAAGCCGCGGCCCCTCACCCCGGCTCTCTCCCTGGAGGGAAGAGGGGGCAGCGGGCATGGCCTGCGCTCTTTTTTTACAGCCATGCTTGCCTGGTTGCTTTGCTGCCTCAACGCACATGCGCAAAGCCCGTCACCCGACCTGCTGCACACCGTCCTGGGCGAACTCGGCCAGCACACCGCCATCCGCGCCGCCTTTATCCAGCAACGACGCAATCCTGCCCTCACGCAACCGCAGGAAAGCCATGGACAACTGTTGTTCGTGACCGGGCACGGCATGTTGTGGCAAGTCCAGCAGCCTTACCAGGAAACCCTGGCGCTGACCGGCAGCCGGACCTTGCGCATCGATGCCAGCGGTCATCCACAAACGGTGCGCAACGAACGCGGCGTCAGTCAGATCTCGCAAATGCTGCAGTCGATGCTGGCCGGGCAGCTCGATGCCGTGATGCGCCAGTTCAACGTGAGCGCGGATGGCACCGCGGCGCAATGGTCCTTGCACTTCACGCCCAGGCAAGCTCGCGTGGCGCAAGTGCTGCAGGAGATCCAGCTCGACGGTGGCGCGTTCCTGCACGGCATCCGCATCGACATGCGGGATGGCACGCAAACCGATATCCGCATGACCGACACCCGCGATGCCGGCCCGCTGAGCGCGCCGGAAAAGCAGGCGCTCGGCCTGCCATGAAGCGACCCGTCCTGTGGCTGCGCGCGGGAGGGTTTGCTGCGGCGATGTTGCTGCTCGCCCTGCTCGGCGCATGGCTGTTGCTTGGCCGCGACCGCTCGCCGATCCAGACCGACCTGTTGGCGATGCTGCCGGCAACCGAGCGCAATCCGCTCGCGGAAGTCGCCGCGCAACGCCTGGCGCATGCCAACGGCGATCGCGTGGTGCTGTTGGTAAGCAATGCCGATGACGGACGCGCCAAGGCCGCGGCACGCCAACTCGGTCACGCCCTGGCCGACAACCCGGTATTCGCGTCGGTTACCGCAGAACTGCCTCCGTTCGATGTACAGCAACTGGTCGCGCCCTATCTCGCGCATCGCTTTTGGCTACTGACCGATGCCGACCGCCAGGCGCTGGCGCGACCTGGCTACGATCCCGCGCAGGCGCTGGCGCAACGCATCAACGAGCCTTTTTCCACCGGCGTGGGCACGCGCTTGCAGGATGATCCGTTCGGCTGGTTGCAGCACTGGCTGGACCAGCAACCATGGAGCCGCTCGCCGCTGCTGCCGGAAGACAATCTGCTGACCGCGCATCGCGACGATCGCAGCTATGTACTGGTGACGGCCACGCTCAATGGCTCCGCTTACGATGACAGCATCCAGCAACGTGCCCTGGGCGCGCTGGCGCAGGCCGAACATCGGCTCGCACATAACCTGCCTGGCACGCGCATCCTGCGTACCGGCGCCTTGTTCTACGCCGCCGCCGCACGCGCCGAAGCAGAACACGATGTGCACATGGTCGGGCTTATCTCCACCCTCGGCATCGCGCTATTGCTGCTGGGCGTGTTCCGCTCGCCCGGCCCTTTGTTGCTGGCCTTCCTGTCCACCGCCATGGGCATCATCGCCGCCACCACGCTAAGCGTGCTGATCTTCGGCCAGATTTATTTGCTGACGCTGGTGTTTGGCGCAGCCTTGCTGGGCGAGGCGGTGGATTACTCCATCCAGTACCTGAGCGCGCGCGCGAATGCCGGCGATGCATGGGAGCCGCGCCAAGGCCTGCGCCAAGTGCGCCCCGCCCTGCTGCTGGCATTGGGCACATCGCTGCTGGGCTATGCGCTGCTCGGCCTGGTGCCGTTTCCGGCCCTGCGCCAGATGGCCTGTTTTGCCATGACCGGCATGGCGGCGGCGTGCCTGAGCGTGTTCTGGCTGCTGCCCGCATGGCTGCAGCGGCCGGCGCGGCCGCTCTCCACCGCCTCCGTCCAGGGCGCGCTATTTTTGCAGCGCTTCGTCGTGCGACTGAGCGGTGGCCGGCGTGGCGCGCTGCTCGCCGTGGTGGCGTTATTGCTGGCTATGCCGGGCTGGTACCAACTGCGCCACGATGACGATGTGCACCTGCTGATTTCGCCGCCGGCCACGCTCGTGGCGCAGGAACAGCAGATTCGCGACATCACCGGCCTCGGCAACGGCACCCAGTTTTTCCTGGTGCAGGGTGTGGACGGCGAACAGGTGCTGCAACGCGAGGCCGCGCTGGACCAACGCCTGCAACGCATGACGGATGCCGGACAATTGCAAGGCTGGCTCGGCCTGTCTGGCATGGTGCCGTCCCTGCAGCAACAGCACGCCAGCCAGTCCTTGCTGGCGCCGCTGTTCGCGCAGCCGCAGCGCATGCGCCAATGGCTGCGTGGCGCCGGTTTTCGCGATGCCGATATCGATCGCTTCATCCAGGCGTGGCCCGGCACGCCGCTGGCCCTGGCGGATTGGTTGAAAAGCCCGATCGCCACCCCGTTCCGCTATCTGTGGATGGGCGAGCAGGAACGCGCCGGAGCCGCCGCACTGGTATTGCCGCAAGGCGATGCGACCGGCGCGCTATTGCGCGAAGCCGCGGCGGGCCTGCCCGGTGTGACGCTGGTCGACAAGCCTGCGGGCATTTCCGAACTGTTCGGCCGCTATCGCCGCTACGCCAGCCTCTGGCTGCTCGCCGCCATCGTGCTGATCGTGCCGGTGTTCGGCTGGCGCTACGGCTTGCGCCATGTGCCGCGAGTGCTGGCGCCGCCGGTGCTGGGCATCGGTTTTACGCTTGCGATGCTTGGCTACCTGCATCAGCCGCTCACGTTGTTCCACTGGATGGCGCTGATGCTGGTGCTTGGGGTTGGCGCCAACTACGCGGTGTTCCTGCGCGAGGGCGAGCCGCATGCCGTGCATCGCCCTGGGGCCACGTATGCCAGCGTGCTGCTGTCGGCCATCACCGCCTTGCTGTCGTTCGGCCTGCTCGCCTTCAGTTCGATGCCGGCGCTGCGCGATTTTGGCCTTACGTTATTGCTGGGCATCGGTTTCACTGGCTTGCTGGTCCCGGCCAGCGCACCGCGAACCACTTGCGCATGAATATCCATTCCGCACGGAGCATCCGCCGATGAAGCGCGTTGTCATCACCGGCATGGGCGGCATCACGCCGCTGGGACATGCTTGGCCGCACATCGAGGCACGCCTGCGCCAGGGCCATAACGCCGTGCGCAAGATGCCGGAGTGGGATTTCTTCGATTCGCTCAATAGCCGCCTGGGTTGCCCGGTCGATGATTTCCAATTGCCGGACTGGCCGCGCAAACACCTGCGCTCGATGGGCCGCGTCGCGCAGCTGGCGGTTGCCGCCAGCGAACGCGCCCTGCGCGACGCCGGCCTGCATGGCGACCCCGGCATTGGCGACGGGCGCATGGGCGTGGCCTACGGCTCTTCCGGCGGCAGCATCGAGCCGGTGCGGGTGATGGGCCGCATGCTGGCGACCGGTTCGATGCAAGGCGTCACCGCGACCAGCTATGTGCAGATGATGGCGCATACCACTGCGGTGAACGTCGGCGTGTTTTTCGGTTTGAAGGGCCGCATCCTGCCTACCTCCAGTGCCTGCACCTCCGGCAGCCAGGCCATCGGCTATGGCTACGAAAGCATCCAGCAAGGCAAGCAGCAGCTGATGCTGTGCGGCGGCGCGGAAGAACTTTCCGGCCCCGGCGTGGCGGTGTTCGATACCTTGTTCGCCACCAGCACGCGCAACGACGAAGCCAGCCTTACGCCACGGCCTTTCGATCGCGCTCGCGATGGCCTGGTGGTGGGCGAAGGCGCGGCCACGCTGGTGCTGGAAGAATACGAGCACGCCCGCGCGCGCGGCGCGCGTATCTACGCGGAAGTGGTCGGCTTCGGCTGCAACTCCGACGGCAACCACATCACCCAGCCGACCAGCGACACGATGGCTACCGCCATGCGGTTGGCGTTGCAGGACGCGCGGCTGTCGCCGCAGGCCATCGATTACGTAAGCGCGCACGGCACCGCTACCGACCGCGGCGACGTGGCGGAAAGCCACGCCACCGCGCAGGTGCTCGGCACGCGCGTGCCGGTCAGTTCGATGAAGAGCTACGTGGGACACACGCTTGGCGCCTGCGGAGCGCTGGAATCGTGGTGGGCGGTGCAGATGATGCGCGATGGCTGGTTCGCACCCACGATCAATCTGGACGAACCAGATCCGGCCTGTGCGGAACTCGATTACATCGTCGGCAGCGGCCGCGCGATCGGCGCCACGCATGTGATGAACAATAACTTCGCGTTCGGCGGCATCAATACCTCGCTGATTTTCAGGGCCTGCGAGTGATGGCCGGGTACCGCAGCTGCCCGGACAAAGCACGACGATCCACTCCCTCTCCCCTGCGGGGTGAGGGGCGGGTACTCGCGAAGATGCTGATTATCGCGCCACGACTCGCTGCTTTTGCTCCGTATACCAAGCGGACGAAGGCAGGAGTGCCCGCGTGGCGCCCCGACCCGTCCCGCACCCCAACCCTTTCCCCGACAGGGAGAGGGAGCCGTGAAAGCATGCGATGAACTTCCGCATCGAACAATGGCGTGCCTGGGCACCGGGCCTGGACAGCGATGAGGCATGGCAGGCATGGGCGCGCCACCCCGTGCGCGTGCCGGATGACGATGCGCAACCGGCGTGCGATTTCCTGCCGGCGATGCAGCGGCGACGGCTCAGCCGGCTTGCGCGCATGACCTTGCACGTCGCCTGGCCGTTGTGCGCGGAGCACGAACAGTTGCCGCTGGTGTTTGCCTCCCGGCACGGTGAAACGCCGCGCACGTTTGCCATGCTCAGCGAAGTGGCCGACGAGCAGCCGCTGTCGCCCACCCAGTTCGGCCTGTCGGTGCATAACGCCATTGCCGGCCAATGGTCGATCCTGCGCGGCCAGCGCGGGGAATCGGTCGCCATCGCCGGCGAAGCCGATACGTTCGAACATGCCATGCTGGAAGCCGCCATGCTGTTGGATGCAGGCGCGCCATCGGTGCTGGTGGTGATCGCCGAGGAACACCCGCCCGCCGCCTACGACGAGTGGATCGACGACGTGCCGTTTTCGTATGCTCTGGCACTGCGAATAGGGGGAATCGCATCGGATACCGACACGCAGGCCGGCGGATGCTGGCAGTTGCGCCTGGAACCCGGCCGCTACGATTCCGCTACCGGCGCATGGCCGCACGCGCTGGATTTCGTGCGCGCCCTGCACCACGCAGACGACACCCTGGAACATCCATGCAAGACACGTCGATGGATCTGGCAGCGAATGACCTGATGCGCTCCGGCGCCAGCAATTATCTCTGGCGGCTGCTGGCTACCGGGGCCAGTTTCGTGCTGTTCGGCCTGGGCGGCCTGCTGTTGCGCCTGGTCGTACTGCCTATGCTCGGCCTGCTGCCGGGCGATGCCGTTACGCGCCGGCGTCGCGCCCGCGCGGCGATCAGCCGCGCGTTCTACCTGCACGTGCGGTTCATGTATCGCAGCGGCGTGCTGGAATACGAATTCGTGGGCGCCGAGCGGCTTGGCCAACCGGGGCAGATGATCATCGCCAACCATCCATCGCTGATCGACGTGGTGTTCCTGATTGCGCACATCCGCGATACCAATTGCATCGTCAAGCAGAGTTTATGGCGCAATCCCTGCACGCGCGGCCCGGTACGCCGTGCGCAGTACATCAGCAACAACGGCAGTCCCGACATGCTGGAACAAGCCGCCGACGCATTGCGTGAGGGCCAGACGCTGATCGTGTTTCCGGAAGGCACACGCACCTTGCCGGACCAGGCGCCGGTGTTCCATCGGGGCGCGGCGGCGATCGCCTTGCGGGGCGCACGGGTCATCACGCCGGTGTTCATCCATGTAAAGCCCACCACGCTGACCAAGGCAGAACCCTGGTACCGCATTCCGCAACGGCGCGTGCGCGTCACGCTGCGCGTGGGCCAGGACATTTCGCCGCAATGCTTCAACGCACAGGCCGCCGCGCCGATCGCCTCGCGCCGGCTCAATGCCTATCTGCACCAACTGTTCCTCAAGGAGCTTTCACCGTGACCGCCTTGCAGCAGGAAATCACCCAGCTGATCATCGATACCCTCCAGCTGGAGGACGTCACCATCCACGATATTCCGCCCGACCAGCCGCTGTTCGGCGAAGGACTGGGACTGGATTCGGTCGATGCGCTGGAACTGGCGCTGGCGCTGCAGAAGCGCTACGACATCCGCATCGCTTCGGATTCGAAGGATGCGCGCCAGCATTTCACCACGGTTGCCAGCCTCGCCGCCTTCGTGCAGGCACAGCGGGACGCATGCGCAAACTGACTTCACTGCTGTTGCCGCTGGCAGGGGTGTTGTATCCCTTCGTGGTGTATTTCGGCATGGATCGCGTACCGCCGCCGATGTTCGCGCTGGTGCTCGGCGCGATCTGGCTGATCCGCGCCCCCAGCCTTCTGCGGCAACCCGGCGGGCGCTGGATGCTCGGCGCCGCGCTGGTTTACTGCGCACTGCTTGCGCTGAGCGGCGAAGCCGCGCTGCTGCGCTGGTATCCCACCCTGATCAGCGCGCTATTGCTATGCGCGTTCGGCTTGAGTCTGATTTACGGCCCACCGATCATCGAACGCATTGCCCGCGTGCGCGAACCGGACCTGCCGGATGCGGCGATTCCCTATACGCGCAAGGTCACCTGGGTGTGGGTGGCGTTCTTCGTGTTCAACGGCGTGGTCTCGGCGGCGCTAACCCTGTGGGCACCGCTCGCCTGGTGGACGCTCTATAACGGACTGCTGGTGTACTTCATCATGGGCACGCTTTTCATCGGCGAATGGCTACTGCGCCGGCGCTTGCGAGGAACGGCGTGAACCGCGATCCAATCACCGGCATCGCCGAACGGCTGTGCGCCCACGCCTGGATCGACGACGCCCGCTGCGGGCGTGACGGCGCCGTAATCGTGCTCAGCCAGCAAGGCATCGACGCGCTGTGCCGGCTGGGCCGGCAGCCATTGCTCGATGGGTTGCACACGTATCTTGCCGACGCGGGCCACCACGCCGCATCATGGCGATGGCGCCTGCTCGAAAGCCTGCCCGCTGCGCTCTGCCCGGATGCGCTACTGCAAGCGCCGCTGCCGCGCGATGCGCTGCTCTTGCATGAACAGCAGCACGAAGGCGCATGGAACCTGGCCCTGCGCGTGCCGCTCGACCTGGTGTATTTCCCCGGTCATTTTCCGCGGGCGCCCGTATTGCCCGGCGTAGTGCAGGTTGCGTGGGCGCTGGCCTTCGCGGCGCAGCGGCTGGATACGCCCGCGCGTTGCCACATCATGGAAGCGCTGAAATTCCAGCAACTGCTGCGTCCCGGCGATCGCGTCGACCTGGCGCTGCGCTACGACGCAATCCGCCACACATTGCATTTTGCCTATCGCCATGGCGAAAAGGCTTATTCTTCGGGTCGATTGGCATGGAGCGCCACCGCATGAACGAACAGCTTGCACCGGAACGCCACTGGTCCACGCACAAGGAGCGTGGCAGCCTCGCCTTGATGCGCCTGACCGCCTTCAGCGTGCGCGTGTTCGGCCGTCGCTTGCTGGCGCCGTTGCTCTACCTGATCGTGCTGTATTTCTTCGCGTCGGCGCGCGGCGCACGGCGCAATATCCGGCAATACCAGGCCTATCTTGCCGACTGGAGCGGCAACGCTTCGCCGCCACCGACCTTGCGCAGCGTGTTCGGCCAATTCATCGCCTTTGCCGACAACCTGCTCGACCGCCTCGATGTATGGCGCGGCCGCCTGCGCTTCGAACAGGTGCAGTTGGTGGACCCGACCGGCATCCGGCCGCGCCTGTTGCGCAGCCAGCATGGCGGGCGCGGCGAAATCCTGGTGGTGACGCACCTGGGCAATCCGGACGTGTGCCGCGCAATGGCCGAACTGGGCGAACAGGTGCCGCTGAACGTACTGGTGCACAATCGCCACGTAGCGCAGTTCAATCGGCTGCTGGGCGAGGCCGGCGATCGGGGCATGCGACTGATCCAGGTCAGCGAGCTGGAGCCGGCGATGATGCTGGACCTGTCGCAACGGGTGGAACGCGGCGAATGGCTGGCCATCGCCGGCGATCGCGTGCCTTTGCACGACGGACGCCGGGTAACGGTGGATTTCCTCGGCCATCGGGCTGCTTTCCCGCAAGGCCCGTGGTTGCTGGCCGGACTGTTGCGCTGTCCGGTGAACCTGCTGTGCTGCCTGAAGGTGGATGGCCGCTATCGCATCTACCTCGATCCGTTTCTCGCTATGGCGTCTTGGGAGCGCGGTCGGCGCGACGCTACCATCCAGGGCTGGGTGCAACGCTATGCCGAGCATCTGTCCAGGCAGTGCTTGATCGCGCCGCGGCAGTGGTTCAATTTCTATGCGTACTGGCAGCCAGCGGCGACGGAGTCCACCGATGCGAACTAGCGGTGTTTTGCAAACCACGGTGGAAGTGCTGGTGCCGTTCTTCGACGTCGATTCGATGAACGTGGTCTGGCACGGACACTACGTGAAATACCTGGAAGTGGCCCGCTGCGCGCTGCTCGACGACATCGGCCACAACTACACGCAGATGAAGGAATCGGGCTATGCGTGGCCGGTGATCGAACTGCAGTTGCGTTACGTGCAGGCCGCGCGTTTCGGCCAGCGCCTGGCGGTGCGCGCCGATCTGGTCGAATGGCAGAACCGCCTGCTGATCCATTACCTGATCCAGGATGCCGCCAGTGGCCAGCGCCTTACCCGCGCCAGCAGCGTGCAAGTTGCCGTAAAGCTGGCCGGCAACGAGATGCAGCTGGTATCGCCCGATGTATTCGTCGCGGCGGTCGAACGCCGGCTGCGCGACGTTGCGCCACCCTCATCCTGCCCGGTTGCGACATGAATTACGCCAGCCCTACTTACGTAGAGGAAACCCGCCTCGGTTTCCATTTCCTGCGCAGCCATACCTGGCAGCACCATGTGTTGCGCGTGGCGATCAATGACTTGAAGCGCCTGATCGGCGATCCGCTGCCGCAGGGCGGCAGCTTGCTCGACGTGGGATGCGGCCAGGGCAAGTCGTTCCGCCTGTTGCGCGAAGCATTCCAGCCGGCGCGCCTGCTGGGCCTGGATGCCGATCCGCACAGCATCGAGCTGTCTCGCGCCGAGGCCGGGCGCGAGGGCGTGCGCGTGGAGCTGCACACTGCCGACTGCGCACGGATTCCGCTGCCGGATGGCAGCATCGATATCGTGTTCTGCCACCAGACTTTCCATCACTTGGTGGAACAGCAGCGCGCGCTGGCCGAATTCTGGCGCGTGCTGAAGCCGGGCGGCCGGCTGCTGTTTGCCGAATCCACCAAGGCGTATATCGACACCTGGGTCATCCGCTGGTTTTTCCGCCATCCGATGGAGGTACAGAAAAGCGCCGAGGAATACCTGGACATGCTGCGCCAGCAGGGCTTCGCATTTGAGGCGGGCAACGTATCGTTTCCATATTTGTGGTGGAGCCGTTCCAAGGATTTCGGCCTGCTGGAGCGCTGGGGATGGCTCGCGCCGCCACCGCCAGGGCAGCGCGAGGAAACACTGGTCAATGTTGCCGCGCGCAAGCCTGCATGAACGCCTATCTCAATGCCCTGGGCGTGATCTGCAATCTCGGCGCCGGCAAGGCTGCGGTAGCCGAAGCGTTGTTTGCCGCTGACGACAGCGGCATCCGCGCCGAACACGGCTGGGTTCCCGGCCAGCAGGTACCGCTTGGCAGCGTGCACGCAGCGCTACCGCCGATTCCCGATACGCTGATCGCGCGGCGGAACAATCGCAACAATCGCCTGCTGCTTGCTGCGGCGCTGGAGATCGAGGCGGATATCCGCGGCGCCATCGCACGCTACGGTACTGCGCGCATCGGCGTGGTGCTGGGTACCAGCACCACCGGTATCGAGGAAGCCACCCACGGTATCGGCGCCTACTGCCGCGATGGCGCGTGGCCGGCGGACTATCGCTATGCGCATCAGGAACTGGCGGCACCGGCGGAATTCCTCGCCGAATGGCTTGGGCTCGCCGGACCCTGCTACGGTATTTCCACCGCCTGCACGTCCGGCGCCCGCGCCCTGCTCAGCGCGCGCCGCATGCTGCGGCTCGGGGTATGCGATGCGGTGCTATGCGGTGGCGTGGATACGCTGTGCCGCCTGGCGATCAATGGCTTCCACGCCCTGGAAGCCATCGACCTGCGCCGCTGCGATCCGTTCTCCAGGCATCGGCGTGGCATCAACATCGGCGAAGCCGCGGCCTTGTTCCTGATGACGCGCGAGGCCGGCCCCGTGCAGTTGCTTGGCGGCGGCGCGAGTTCGGATGCCTATCACATGTCCTCGCCCGACCCGCAGGGCGCGGGCGCACAGCAGGCCATGCGCCATGCCTTGCACGATGCCGGGCTGGACGCCGCGCAGATCGATTACATCAACCTGCATGGCACCGCTACCGAGCACAACGACAGCATGGAAAGCGTGGCCGTCGCCAACACGTTCGGACGCGACATACCGTGTTCGTCCACCAAGTCGCTGACCGGCCACACGCTGGCGGCGGCCGGCGCACTGGAAGCCGCATTCTGCTGGCTGAGCCTGACCGATCCGCGCGCCGAACGGCGCCTGCCGCCGCACGTGTGGGATGGCGCCGCGGATCCGGCGCTGCCCGCCCTCAACTTTGCCGTGGCCGGCAGCCACCTGCCTGCGAACGGTCCACGCCGCTTGATGAGCAATTCGTTCGCCTTCGGTGGCAATAACGCCGCGCTCATCCTCGGAGACGCGACATGACGCCATGGCCGATCGCCGAGGTCGTGCCGCACGCAGGCGAGATGATCCTGCTCGACCGCATCGAAGCGGTGGAAGACGAACGCATCGTGTGCACGAAGACCGTACAGCCGGGCGGCCTGTTGCAGGACGCCGACGGCGGCTTGCCGGCCTGGGCCGGCGTGGAGCTGATGGCCCAGGCGATTGCCGCCTGGGCCGGCTGTCGCGCACGCGCACAGCAGCAGCCGGTGCCATTGGGTTTCCTGCTTGGCACCCGGCACTACGCTTGCAGTGTCGATGCGTTTCCGGCCGGCGCCGAACTGCGCGTGCATGCGGAGCGGTCCTTTCATGACGAACAGGGCATGGGCGTGTTCCATTGTCGTATCGACGCGCCCGGCATGCATGCCCAAGCGCGCCTGAATGTCTACCGCCCGCCTGACGCGGACACCTTTTTCGAACAGGTCGCCGGAGCGAACACGCATGACTGAAACGGTTCTCGTCACCGGCTCCAGCCGCGGCATCGGCCGCGCGATCGCCCTGCGCCTTGCGCAATCGGGCTACGACATCGCCTTGCATTGCCGCAGCCGGCGCGACGACGCCGAGCAGGTGCGCGCATCGATCCAACAGCTGGGCCGCAGCGCACGCATCCTGCAATGCGATATCGCCGACCGGCCCGCTTGTGCCGCCGTGCTGGAATCAGACGTGGAGGCGCATGGCGCCTATTACGGCGTCGTCTGCAACGCCGGCCTGACTCGCGATGGCGCGTTTCCCGCACTGACCGACGAAGACTGGGACCAGGTGCTGCGCACTAACCTGGATGGCTTCTACAACGTGCTGCACCCGATCATCATGCCGATGATCCGGCGTCGCAAACCTGGGCGCATTGTCTGCATCACCTCGGTCTCCGGACTGATCGGCAATCGCGGCCAGGTCAACTACAGCGCGTCCAAGGCCGGCGTGATCGGCGCGGCCAAGGCGCTGGCGGTGGAACTGGCCAAGCGCAAGATCACCGTCAATTGCGTGGCGCCCGGGCTGATCGATACCGACATGACCGGTGAGGATCTGCCGCTGGAAGACATCCTGAAAATGATTCCGATGCAGCGCGCCGGGACCGCGGACGACGTCGCGGCCGCCGTGCAGTTCCTGCTCAGTCCGGAAGCGGCCTACATTACGCGCCAGGTGCTTGCCGTGAATGGCGGGCTCTGCTGATCGGGCTGTTATCTCTACCTTCCAGGAGTTCCGCTATGAAAGGAAAAAACGTTGTTCTTGCCATGTTGCTGGCCACCCTGCCCGGGTTTGCTGTTGCCGGCGACAAGGTGGTGCATTTCCCCGTCCAGAACGCCATCGACGCGGCGACCAAGGCCGGCAAGCTCGATGGCACGGTGAAGTTCTATCTCGCCGGAAACCAGCCCGACGGCCAGGTGACGGTGGTGAACGATGAGGTCAGCGTCAATCGCAAGACCAATGCGTTCGGCAAGCAGGCCCAGGCCACCTGCGACTGGGCCTTGCAATCGGCGCTGATCAGCCTGCAGGACGAGGCCAAGCAAGCGGGCGCCAATGCGGTGGTCGATATCGTCAGCGACTATGGCCACGAATATCGCGATGCGCGCAACTACGAATGCCATGTGGGCTTCCTGATGTCCGGCGTGATCATGAAGGGCAAGCTGGCAAAGGTGCAGTAAGCACCCCATTCCGGCCGGTCCGGCAAGCTCCCCGATCCGGCCTGTGCCTGTCTTGCCCTGATGCGCCGCGTCAGGGCCGGGCACGGTCCGTGCGCTACACTTTCCGGGCTAAATCCCCGCCCCAGGAGTTTCGTGATGCGCCCGTTCCCGCTCGGTGAAGAGATCGACCTGCTGCGCGAAAGCGTGTCTGCCTTCGCGGAGAAGGAGATCGCGCCGCGCGCCGACCATATCGACCGGGAAAACCTGTTCCCGCACGACCTGTGGCGCAAGATGGGCGACATGGGGCTGCTCGGCATCACCGTGCCGGAGGAATACGGCGGCAGCGGCATGGGTTTCCTTGCCCACATGGTGGCGATGGAGGAAATCTCGCGCGCGTCCGGATCGGTCGGGCTTTCCTACGGCGCGCATTCCAACCTGTGCGTGCAGAACATCTTCCACAACGGCAATGAAGCGCAGCGGCGCAAGTACATTCCCAAGCTGTGCTCGGGCGAATACGTCGGCGCGCTGGCGATGAGCGAACCGGGCGCGGGTTCCGACGTGGTCGGCTCGATGACCTGCAAGGCCGAGCAGCGCGGCGACGTGTGGGTGGCGAACGGTTCGAAGATGTGGATCACCAACGGTCCGGATGCGGACGTGCTGCTGGTCTACATGCGCACGGCGCCGCGCGTGGCGGGCAGCCGCTGCATGACCGCCTTCATCGTCGAAAAAGGCATGCACGGTTTTTCCACCGCGCAAAAACTGGACAAGCTCGGCATGCGCGGCTCCAACACCTGCGAACTGGTGTTCGACCAGTGCGAGATTCCTGCCGAGAACATCGTCGGGGAAGTGAACGAAGGCGTGCGCGTGCTGATGAGCGGCCTGGATACGGAGCGCCTGGTCCTTTCCGGCGGTCCGATCGGCCTGATGCAGGCGGCGCTGGATATTTCCCTGCCCTACGTGCGCGAGCGCAAGCAGTTCAATGCGCCGATCGGCACCTTCGGCGTGATGCAGGCGAAGATCGCCGACATGTATACCAAGCTGCAAAGTTCGCGCGGCTTTGCCTACATGGTGGCGAAGAACTTCGACGCCGGCGTGAAGTCACGCATCGATCCTGCCGCGTGCTTGCTCAACGCATCGGAGAACGCGGTGCGCGTGGCGCTGGAGGCGATCCAGACCCTGGGCGGCAACGGTTATATCAACGAATACCCGGCCGGCCGCTTGCTGCGCGATGCCAAGCTCTACGAGATTGGCGCCGGCACCAATGAAATCCGGCGTATGCTGATCGGGCGCGAACTCTTTCACGGCAAGGCGTAGATCGCATAGCTGTTGTTACGCCGGGAAAGAGGCTACGTGAGGCTGACCTTGCAGTGTTGTCAGCGCGAAGCGAGCTTCGCGCTGACAACGGCAAGACCGGTTCCCCGATCCGATCCTCTTCCCAGCGGGAAGAGGATGCACAAGCATTAGAAATGCAGGCTGTAGTTCACCGTGCCCATGGTCGCGTGCTCGCGCTGCGCGCTGTATTCGTCCATGCCCACCGACAGGTTCGAACGCGGCGAGAAACGCCAGTCCAGCGACAGGCCGGCAACGCTTCCGTAGCGCGACAAGCCAATGCCTTCGATGGGCGAGAACTGTTGCAGGGCGGCGAAGCTCGCATTCGGCAAAACGCCGTGCATGGCGAACGCATCCTGCCATAGCAGGCGCGCCTGCAAGCTCAGGCCGGTTCCATTGGCCATGATCCACTGGCGCGAGCCACGCAAGCCCACGCCGGCCTGCCAGCGCTGGATCGACTGCATATCGGCATTCAGGCCGAAGCCGTCGCCACCCAGTTCGTTGAAGCCGTCGCGCTCGACATTGGCGTATTCGAGATCGCTATAGGTGGTGAGGTTCCAGTTGGCGATGTGGAAGCGGTAGCCGCTTTCGCTGTAGGCCACGTCATATCGGCCATTGCTGAAGCTCGATACGCCGGCGGTCTGGCCGCCGAGCACCAGTTCGCGGCGCGTATTCTGCCAATCGCTGCCCACGCCGAAACGGCCCATGGCATACCAGTTGCCCTGCACGAAGCCACCGTAGACCATGCCTTCCAGCGCGCGGCTGAAACCCTGGTCGGCGCTCTGCTCCAGGTTACCGAGGCCCTGGCTCTGGCTGATCGCATAACCGACCACGCCGCCGTTACCGACGCCGCGGTCGCCACCGACCATGCTGCCATTGAGCTGGAAGCCCATGCTGTCGTAACCGCCACGCGACATGTCTCCCTGATAGCCCAGGTTCTGCGTCCAGCTCTGGAATTTGCCGTGGGCAAACTGCTGCGGGTTGTCGAGCAGCGCGTCGAAGCGATCGGACAAGGCACGTGTATCGGCATCGATGGCTTCGAAGGTCATCGCGGCGCTGGCGGCATACATCTGGCCGGAGAGGCTGTTCAAGGACTGCTGCATGGCGGCGGCCGTAGATGTTTGCTGGATATTCGCCGCGACGCTAACGAAACTGCTGGGCAACGCCTGTGCAGTGGCGCCGTTTTGCACGACACCATTGATCGTATTGAAAGCCGCTTGCACACGTTCGGCGGCGGCATAGGTGGCCGTCGAATAAGGCAATCCGGAAATCTGCGTGAGATTGACCTGCTGGACGTCGAGATAGGCGTCATTGAGGTCGTAGCCAATGGTCGCTTTCAAAGCCACGCTGGATGGCGTTGTCAGGCTGGCGAAGGTACCTGTCAATCCGCCACCCGCGGTAAGCACGACCGTGTGTGAATTGGTGGTGTAACCCGGGTTGGCGCCATAGACATACAGACCGGCGCTGGAGGTCAAGCTGGCCGTGCCGGCCACCTGCAAAAAGGAACCCAGCGGCACCGCCAGCTTGCCGCCGATCTGCTGGTAGCTGCCACCTACGGCCAGGGGAGTAGCGCCAACCACCAGTGTCCCGTTGTTCGAGACATTGCCGCTGATGGCGGGCGGTACAGCGGTACCGGTCAGCGCCAACGTACCGTCACCCACGATACTGGCATTTCCCGCGAGAGATACCGCATTGAGCGTACCTCCGGTCACGGTCGTACCGCCGGTGTAGGTGGAAGGCTGAGTGAGATCCAGCGTGCCGGGCCCATCCATGGTCAGTCCACCCGTTCCCGAAATCGGATTGTTCCAGCTGGATGTACCGGTGAAGCCGACGTCGACCAGTCCCCAATTGAATTGTTCCGGCCCGTTCACCGCCGCGCCGACATTGAGCGCGCCGTAACCGAAAGTCGGGTTGGGCTGGGAACCGCCCAATGGCGTAGCGGTACCCAGCAATGTCTGGCGCACCAGATCATTGGTGAAATACGGGTAGGCTTGCCACACCAGTGCCGCCGCTCCGGATACTTCCGGTGCCGCCAACGATGTGCCTTCCACGATGTAATAGCTGGGATTGGTGGTGCTTGCGAGCGTGTCCTTGTCCAGCACGATGACGTCGCCCGGCGCGGCAAGGCAATAGTTCATCGCGATGCCGCACTTGTTCGAATAACTATCGAGTTGGGTCGGGTTGTTGCTGTTCAGGGCTACGGCTACCAGCCAGCCTTTTTCGAGGTATTGATCGGTCGTAATGGACGGCAGCGATGCAATCGTGCTCGGATTGGCCTGCGAATCGTTGCCTGCCGCGAACACCACCAGGCCGCCATTGAAGCTTCCGGGAACGCCTTCGACGAATGGCGCATAAGCAGCATCGAAAGCTGCGGTGGTGGCCTGGTCCGTGTTGGTCCAGGAAATACCGCCCCAGGAGTTATTCATGATCTTCACCCCAGAGCTGATCATCTGCTGGTTTACCTGGCCCAGTGGAGTGGCGTCGGATCCGGTCACCGGGGTCGGCGCGGTCGAACCGTTATCGTCCGGTGCGTTGTCGTCGATGATGCGCGCCGAGACCAGGTTCGCTCCAGGTGCGATACCGCCGGCAAACTGGGCGAACGATGCGCCCGCGGCAATTTCCGACACCCACGTGCCGTGTCCGACCACATCCGGAATGCTGGTGTTGTTGGTCGTCGGGTCGACGTCGATGTATTCGGTTCCTACCCGGCCCGCCACGGCCGGATTGTTCGGCATGATGCCGCTGTCGACCACGCCGATGGTCACGCCGGCGCCGGTGAATCCCTGCTGGTGCGCCGCATACGTATTGGTCAGCGATAGCTGTGCATCGATCGGCGGCGTCGGAAGATTCGAACTGGGAGATGGCGATGGCGTCGGCGTGGGAGTCGGCGCACTGGAGGGCGACGATCTGACGTTACTGTTGCCACCCCCGCCACCGCATCCGCTCAACCCCAGCGCGAGGCAAATCATTACTACGACGTCACGTCGACGCGATACCTGCATTCCCTTTGCCATGAACCCCTACCCCTTTGCGTAATGTTGGTCCCCACAACACATCTGATTACCGCCACCCCCTGATGGCGATAATTCCTCTATAGCTTATTCGTTCACTTTATTGTTTTGCGAGTGTTAGGGACGCGATTTCCAACGAAAAAACAAGTTTGCCGCTTTGCGCCGCGGGCTGCGATAATCCGCAAGTTATTTCCTTGGCGCGATCGCGCCTCAAGCTCCCCCGGAGATCCCCATGTCGGACGTCAGCGTTGTTATCGCAGGTGCCAAGCGCACCGCCATCGGCTCCTTTCTCGGCCAGTTCACCGGCGTGCCCACGCCTAAGCTCGGCGCTACTGCGATTCGTGCCGCATTGGAGCAATCGGGCGTCGCCCCGGGCGACGTGAGCGAGGTGATCATGGGTTGCGTGCTGCCGGCCAACCTCGGCCAGGCGCCGGCCCGCCAGGCCTCGCTGCAGGCCGGCCTGCCTGCCGCCACCGGCTGTACCACCGTCAACAAGGTATGCGGTTCGGGCATGAAAGCCATCATGCTCGGCCACGACCTGATCAAAGCCGGTTCGGCCGCCATCGTCGTGGCTGGCGGCATGGAATCGATGACCAACGCCCCGCACATGGTCAATGCCCGCGTCGGCATCCGCTACGGCGACGGCCAGCTGGTGGACCACATGGCGTGGGACGGCCTCACCAACCCGTATGACGGCAAGGCCATGGGCGTGTTCGGCGAACTGTGCGCCGACAAGTACCACTTCAGCCGCGAGGAACAGGATGCGTTCGCCATCGAATCGGTGAATCGCTCCAAGGCCGCGCAAGCTTCCGGCGCGTTCGCTGACGAGATCGTTCCGGTCACCGTGTCGAGCCGCAAGGGTGACGTCCAGGTCGATATGGATGAACAGCCAGGTCGTTCCGATATCGCCAAGGTTCCCTCGCTCAAGCCAGCGTTCCGCAAGGAAAACGGCACCATCACCGCAGCCAGTTCGTCGAGCATTTCCGATGGCGCCGCGGCGCTGGTCCTGCTTTCGGCCGACGACGCCAAGGCCCGTGGCGTGAAACCGCTGGCCCGCATCGTGGCCCATGCCACGCATTCGCAGGAGCCGGAATGGTTCACCACCGCGCCCGTGGGAGCGATCAGCAAGGTGCTGGACAAGGCTGGCTGGAACGTTGCCGATGTCGACCTGTTCGAAGTCAACGAAGCGTTCGCGGTCGTAGCCATGGCGCCCATGCGCGAACTGGGCATTGCGCATGACAAGCTCAACGTCAACGGCGGCGCCTGCGCGCTGGGCCATCCGATCGGCGCCAGCGGCGCCCGCCTGGTAGTGACCCTGCTCAACGCCCTGAAAACGCGCGGCCTGCGCCGCGGCGTGGCGGCACTGTGCATCGGCGGCGGCGAAGCTACCGCGGTAGCGGTGGAACGGCTGGACTGAGCTGCCCGGCCGGCAGGCAGTAACGATGCCACGCTGCTGCCGGCAACCTTGGGGGCGTAATAGGAAGTTCCATGCCACGTCCCTGCGTCGCTCAAGCAGATGCCCTTCGGCTCGTCCATTGGACCAGAACTAGGGATGCTCTGATCAATGCTACGTAGGCGTCACCAGCTCTGTCTGTTCGCAGACCATAGGTTCGTCGGCGAAGGCAGACTGGCTGTCTGTCGAGACGATGGACCGCAGGGATGCGGACAGACAGAGCTGGCCCCAACATGTTGAATTTAAAGTGAGGGGTGATGTCCAGAAGGCACGCAGAGCGCGCCGCGCGGCTTGGCAAGACGGCCAGTCTTCCCGGCGCCGCACAACACACTCTGCGTGCCTTCTGGACATCATGCCGCCTGCGTAGCATTGATCAGAGCATCCCTAGGGCACGTCCATTTATGCTGGCTTGCCCCCTGCATGACGGGTGCCAACACCGCCCCTGGTTAATGCGCCTTAAAGTTGTTTGTTGAAACAGGTAGCGCTGTTAACGTGAAAGCGCTATTAATAATCCGCCAAATGGCATTCCACGGCTAAGGAGATCCAACATGAAGTTCACGCGTACCCTTCTCGCCTCCGCGCTTGTCGCGCTGCTGGCGGCTTGCAGCAACGGCGCGCAGGATGCCGCGCAGGACGCACAGAAGTCGGCTGACCAGGCCCAGCAGGCAGCTTCACAGGCTGCTGACCAGGCTCAGAAGGCCGCTGCGGCTTCCACCGCTGCCACTCCGGCTGCTGCTCCGGCTTCCACCGCTGCTGCTCCGGCCGCCGCTCCGGCTTCCACCGCCCCGAGCGCTGGCGACGCGATGAAGAGCGCCGCCGCCAACGCTTCCGATGCTGCCAACAAAGCTGCTGACGCTGCCAAGTCGGCTGCCACGGCGGCCAAGGATGCTTCGAAGGGCAACTGAGCCTTCGCTTGAAGCTCCATGAAACCGGCCGCCATGGGCGGCCGGTTTTTTTTGTGGTGGCGGCGCATGGATATGCTCGCCGTCGCTCGCATAGCGCGCTTCCCTGCGCAACGCCACACGCCTGCGAGCCTTCTGGACATCACGCCACCTGCGTAGAATTGATCAGAGCATCCTTAGACGGCGGCAGCACGAAACCATGAGCGTCCTCACTTCGCAGATCGATTCCCGCTCTTCCGAATTCCAGGCCAGCAGTGCGCATTTGCGCACGCTGGTCGAGAACCTGCAGCAGCAGATGGCACGCAGTGCCGAAGGCGGCGGCGCGAAGGCGCGCGACAAACACACCGCCCGCGGCAAGCTGCTGCCGCGCGAGCGTATCCGGGCACTGCTCGATCCGGGCTCGCCATTCCTGGAACTCTCCCCGCTCGCCGCGCACGGCATGTACGACGACGCCGCGCCGGCCGCCGGCATCATCACCGGCATCGGCCGCGTGCACGGCATCGAAGTGGTAGTGGTGGCCAATGACGCCACCGTCAAGGGTGGGACGTATTTCCCGATGACGGTAAAGAAGCACCTGCGGGCGCAGGAAGTGGCGCTGGAAAATCGCCTTCCGTGCATCTATCTGGTCGATTCCGGCGGCGCCTTCCTGCCGATGCAGGACGAGGTTTTCCCGGACAAGGAACATTTCGGCCGCATTTTCTACAATCAGGCGCGGATGTCCGGGCTGGGCATTCCGCAGATCGCGGTAGTGATGGGCTCATGTACGGCGGGCGGTGCCTACGTGCCGGCGATGAGCGACGAAACCATCATCGTGCGCGAACAGGGCACCATCTTCCTCGGCGGCCCGCCCTTGGTGAAGGCCGCCACCGGCGAGGTGGTCGACGCCGAAGCGCTTGGTGGCGCGGACGTGCACACGGCCATCTCGGGGGTAGCCGACCACCTCGCCGAAAACGACACCCATGCGCTATCGATCGCACGCGATATCGTCGGCAGCCTCAATCGCAGCAAGCCGATGCCGCTTGCCTTGCAGGCGCCGGCCGAACCGCGCTATCCGACAGAAGAGCTGTACGGCGTGATCCCGCTGGATACGCGCCGCCCGTTCGATATCCGCGAAGTGATCGCGCGCATCGTCGACGATTCCGCATTCCACGAATTCAAGGCCCGCTACGGAAAGACCCTGGTGTGCGGCTTCGCGCATATCCATGGCTATCCGGTCGGCATCGTTGCCAACAATGGCATCTTGTTCGCGGAGTCGGCGCTCAAAGGTGCGCACTTCATCGAATTATGCAATCAGCGCAACGTGCCGCTGGTCTTCCTGCAGAACATCACCGGCTTCATGGTCGGCAAGAAATACGAGAACGCCGGCATCGCCAAGGACGGCGCGAAAATGGTCACCGCCGTCGCCTGTTCGCACGTTCCGAAATTCACCGTGGTGATCGGTGGCAGTTTCGGCGCCGGCAACTACGCCATGTGCGGGCGCGCCTACGGCGCCCGCTTCCTGTGGATGTGGCCGAACGCGCGCATCAGCGTGATGGGGGGCGAGCAGGCTGCGAGCGTGCTGGCAACGGTCAAGCGCGACGGCATCGAAGCTTCCGGCGCAACCTGGAGCGCCGAGCAGGAAGACGCCTTCAAGGCACCGATCCGCGAACAATACGAGCACCAGGGCCACCCCTACTACGCCAGCGCGCGACTGTGGGACGATGGCATCATCGATCCGGCCGATACGCGCCGCGTGCTGGGGCTGGCGATTTCCGCCTCGCTCAATGCGCCGATCGAGCCACAGCGCTACGGTGTGTTCCGGATGTAATCGGCTCGGCTGGTCGGGCGCGCTTCTCGCACGCGATCACCATGGGCGACAGTTCCCCATGGCGGTCGCAAACATCGCCAGCACAAGCATGAAAAGGATGGGCGCTTGCGCCCATCTTTTTTTGTTTCTTCCGATACCGACGCCGCGCGCGTAACGGCTCTCACATTCACCTCGACGTGACAAAGCCGCACGTGTCCTAAACGTACGCGAAAGCTGCCATATCGACGAAAGAAAGATGTCATCGACAACCGTTGAGATCGGCGCTTCGGCTGTGGCGCGCGCAGGTGCCACTTGGATGGGGGAAGTCGGGCTACCGGCAGCTGAAGCCGCCCAGGAAGAGCGGCAGTGGATTACGCAAGGAGATGCTTCAACCTTTCCCGACACAAGGATCAAGTCATGAAAAGCCGTTGTGCGCGTTCCAATTTCACCAAGACCACGCTTTCCGCCGCATTGGCCGTTGCTGCCGCGTTCGGCCTTGCCCTGCCGGCCGCCGCGCAGTCCAGCACGCAGACGCTGGTGATCGAACCCGACCAGGGACTGACCCCGATCTACAGCCTGATCAATGCCGCCAAGTCGACCATCGACATGACCATGTACGAACTGCAGGACACCACCGCGCAGGACGATCTTTGCAATGCCGCTGCCCGGAACGTCAAGGTTCGCGTGATCCTCGATGTGAATGACGAGAAGAGCAACAACACTTCCGCCTACAACCAATTGAAAGGTTGCGGCGTGGATGTGGTATGGGCCTGGACTACCTACGAAGCAACGCACCAGAAGACGATCACCATCGACGCTGCGACTTCGAGCGCGCAGACGGCGATCATGACGCTCAATCTCACCAGCCGCTACTACAGCACCACCCGCGACTTCGCGGTGATCGAGAACAACGCGACTGATATCGCGGCCATCGAAGCCACTTTCGCCAAGGATTTCGCACACGATTCGGTCACCCCGTCGAACGGCAGCGACCTGGTATGGAGCCCCACCAATTCGCAGGCCTCCTTGCTCGACATCATCAACAATGCCAAGACCAGCCTGCTGGTCGAAAACGAGGAAATGAGCGACAGCGCCATCGTCGACGCGCTGGAGAATGCTGCAAAGAAAGGCGTGAACGTCACCATTGCAATGACCAACGACGACAACGATTACGCCAGCGAATTCGACGACCTTGCCAAGGCCGGCGCGAACATCAGCACGTATCCGGACAACAGCACGGCGCTGTATATCCACGCCAAGGCGATCGTGGCCGATTACGGCAAATCCACTGCCGTGGCGTTCGTAGGCTCGGAAAACTTCTCCAGCGCCTCGCTGACCAAGAACCGCGAGCTGGGCCTGACCACTGCCAATGCCAGCATCCTGCAACAGCTCGAAACCACGATCAGCAACGACTACGCGGGCGGTACGCCCTGGCAATGATCATGGCCGATGGCCGAAGTGCACGGGCAGCTCCGTGCACTTCGCAGTGAACGTGTCAGTGCCGACGCGGGCGGAATTCCAGCGGCATGGCTTCGCCGCGTGCACGGGCTGGCGGCTTGGGGCCGCAGGCCCCGCAGGTGCTGCATCCATCGCTGCAACTGCCGGTTGCCAACTTCGGTTGCAGGCGACGACCCAGGGCGCGCACCCATGCCGCATGCCCAGGCTGGCTGAAACGGATCGATGCGGCGGCCAGCCAGCGACTGGTAAGTTGCGGCGCCAGCTTGCGGAAAGCAACCAGCGCACTGGCCAGCACGACCAACCCGATCACCACGTATTGGATAAGCAGGCCCGTGTTCACAGCAACCACCTCGCCACCTGGTAGGTAATCAGCGACGCCGCATAAGCCACGACGAACATGTAGCCGAAAGAGATTGCCACGTTGCGCCACGAATTTGTTTCGCGACGGATCACTGCCAGCGTAGACATGCACTGCGGCGCGAAGGCGAACCACACCAGCAACGACAGCGAAGTCGCCAGGGAGAAGTTGGCGGTCAGCGCGTGCGCAAGCCCGCCACTTTGCGAATCGCCGCTCACCGCATACACCGTGGCCAGCGTCGCCACGGCGGTTTCGCGTGCGGCAAACGCGGGAATCAGCGACAGGCTGATCTGCCAGTTGAAGCCCAGCGGCGCGAACACATGCTGCAGGTAGCGACCCAGGTAACCGGCGATACTGTAATTGATAGCCGCGCCGGTGGCGCCTGTCGGCGGCGTCGGGAAAGTGGAGATGAACCACATCAGCACCGTCAGCGCCAGGATCACACCGGTGAGGCGCTTGAGGAAAATCATGCCCCGCTCCCACAGACCGATGGCGACATCGCGCGCGCGCGGCAGGCGATACGAAGGCAGCTCCATCAGCAATGCGTGCTCACTCTTGTCGCGGCGGATGCGTTTGATGACCCAGCCCACCGTCATCGCGCCCACAATGCCGGCCGCATACAACGCGAACAGCACCACGCCCTGCAAATTGAACAAACCCCAGAGGCGATGGGCTGGAATGAATGCCCCGATCAGCAAGGCATACACCGGCAAGCGCGCCGAGCAGGTCATCAACGGTGCCACCAGGATGGTGGCCAGCCGATCGCGCGGATCGGTGATGCTGCGCGTTCCCATGATGCCGGGAATGGCGCAGGCAAAGCTCGACAACAGCGGAATGAACGAGCGCCCGGTCAGGCCCACCGACACCATCAACCGGTCGAGCAGGAAAGCCGCGCGTGGCAGGTAGCCGGATTCCTCGAGCATGAGGATGAAGAAAAACAGCACCAGGATTTCTGGCAGGAAGCCCAGTACCGTGCCGAGGCCGCCGAACAGGCCGTTGACGATCAATCCCTGCAACGGACCATCGGGCAGGATCGCGGCAACCTGCGCGCCAAGCCAGCCAAAACCGTTACCGATCGCATCGCTCATTGGTTTGCCGGAGGCGTACACCGCCTGGAACACCAGGAACATCACCACGGCCAGCGTCATCAGGCCGAATACCGGATGCAAGACCCAGCGATCCAGCGCATCGTCGATCATGGCCGTAGCGCGCGGCATCGTGACCGTGGCCGCCAGCAACTGGCGCACTTCGCCATGCAGGTTGGCGCGGCTGTGCGCATCGTCGGGCAGCGCCTGCGGCGCTTCGGGCAGGCTGCCATCGACGCGCTCGACCAGCGCGCGCGTGCCGCCGCGCTGCACCGCCACCGTTTCCACCACCGGCAGGCCGAGCCGCCGCTGCAGCTCCGGCACATCGATCACGATGCCGCGGCGGCGCGCCGCATCCATCATGTTCAAGGCGAGCACCACCGGCCGGCCAAGCCGTTTCACTTCCAACACGAAGCGCAGGTGCAGGCGCAGGTTGGTGGCATCGGCCACGCACACGATCAGGTCCGGCGCCGCTTCGCCGGGATAGTTGCCTTCCAGCACGTCGCGCGTGATCTGTTCGTCCGGGCTGGCGGCATCGAAACTGTAGGTGCCAGGCAGATCCAAAATCTGCAGCACCCGCCCGGATGGCGCAGTAAACCGCCCTTCCTTGCGCTCCACCGTAACGCCGGCGTAGTTCGCCACTTTCTGGCGGCCGCCGGTGAGCTGGTTGAACAGCGCCGTCTTGCCGCAATTGGGATTGCCGACCAGCGCGATGCGCAGCGTGCCGGTACTCATGCCGCTGCCTCCGGCCATCGCACGCTGACACGCGCCGCTTCGCTGCGCCGCAAGGCGAAACGGGTGGAGCCGATCTGGATCAACAAGGGATCGGCACCGATCGGTCCGCGTGCCACCAGCCGGACCGGTTCGCCCTCGACAAAACCCAGATCGCGCAAGCGCTGCGCGATCATGTCATCGGCATGGGCATCGTTTACTTGTTCAACCACGGCGGAGGCACCTTTCGGCAAGTCGGACAGGCGCACGGTTGGCATGCTTCTAAATAAGAATGGTTCGCATTGTAGCCGCTTTTCTCATGCCGTGCAGGAGATTCCCATCGCATGCGCCCGGATCGACCAAAACAAAGAAATGCAAGAATTTGCGGCCATTTCAGCGAGCCCCGGAATGGCGTCGTTCAACGCCCTGGCGATCGGATTGCCGTCCCGGCCGGGATCGGCCGCCTCCTATAACATTGCGCAGCCTTAAGCCCCAAGGATGCTCCATGCCCTCCTCCGTCCAGATCGCCGACCACGCCGGCATTCGCGAACTCCGCCTCAACCGGCCGGACGTGCACAACGCCTTCGACGACCGCCTGATCGCCGATCTCACCGCTGCCCTGCACGCGGCCGGCAGCGATCCGGCGGTACGCGCGGTAGTGCTGACCGGCGTGGGCGCCAGCTTTTCCGCCGGCGCGGACCTCCATTGGATGCGCGGCATGGCCAAGGCCAGCGAGGCGGAGAATCGCGAGGACTCCCTGCGCCTGGCCACGCTCATGCGCACACTGCAATTCCTGCCTAAGCCCACCATCGCCCGCGTCAATGGCGCGGCCTATGGCGGCGGCGTGGGACTGGTTGCCTGCTGTGACATTGCCATCGGCGTGGAAACGGCCAAGTTCGGCCTTACCGAAGTCAAGCTCGGCCTGGTGCCTGCCGTGATTTCGCCGTATGTGATCGCCGCCATCGGCGTGCGGCAGGCACGCCGCCTGTTCCTGACCGGGGAAATTTTCGACGCCGCGACCGCCGCGCAGATCGGGCTGCTGCATCAGGCCGTGCCCGCCGACCAGCTCGACGACACCGTGCATAGCGTGCTCAAGCAACTGGCCAAGGCGGGTCCCGTCGCCCAGCATGAAGCCAAGCACCTGGCGTTAGGCATGCATGGATTGACCGAGGAAGCCCTCGAACGCATCGACCGCGACAATGCTGCACTGATCGCGCGGCTGCGCGTATCGGAAGAAGGCCAGGAAGGACTGGGCGCGTTTCTCGACAAGCGTGCGCCAAATTGGAATATAAGCGGCAAGCAGTAGGGTTGGCCGCGGGTGGCACCATGCCTGCCCGCGCCTTCGTTCACTCTTTGCCGTCCGTAATTCTCTTTTGGGACTCTCAAGCCTCCCTCGCGCGGAACCCCCGATGCCCAAGCCACTTATCAATATCGCCGACGTCGTCATCCAGACTGCCGAACCCGCGCGGCTGCCCGCAGGCGAGAAAGCGCAGTACTACGACATCCGCTGGGGCGCGCTCGCCGATCGCATCGGCGCGCGCAAACTGGGCTACAACCTCACTGTCGTTGCGCCAGGGAAACGCAAATGTGCGTTCCATAGTCATCGGGTGGAAGAAGAAATGTTCTTTATCCTCCAAGGGCATGGCGAGTTGCGTTACGGCGATGCCCGTTATCCGGTTCGCCCCGGCGACGTGATCGCCTGTCCCCCGGGCGGTCCGGAAACCGCGCACCAGATCATCAATACCGGCGAGGTCGAACTTCGCTATCTGGCCATCAGCACTCGTTCCGAGGCGGAAATTTGCGAATACCCCGATTCGGGCAAATACCTGGCCTTCGCTGCGGGCGATGCATCCAGCGAAGAGCGCCTGAAGCCATTGCGAGTGATCGGCCGGCCTGAAGCGTCGCTGGATTATTGGGACGGCGAATAAGCCGATACGCGCCCGCCATGCTGCGCCGCGCATCGGCGGCGTCACGCGAATCTGCTAGCTTTATGAGCTTTGCAGATGCCACACGCCGTTGAAGGATTCCGCATGTTCGAGCGCGTATTGATTGCCAACCGCGGCGAGATTGCCTGCCGGGTGATTCGCACTTGCCGGCGGCTGGGCATCCATACCATTGCGGTGTATTCGCAAGCCGACCAGGACGCGCAACACGTGCGCCTGGCGGATGAGGCATGGCCGATCGGCGGACCACGTCCAGCCGATTCCTATCTGCGTGGCGAGGCGATTCTGGACGTGGCAAAGCGATCCGGCGCGCAGGCGATCCATCCGGGCTACGGTTTCCTTTCCGAAAACACCGGCTTTGCGCGTGCGTGCCTGGAAGCGGGTGTGGTGTTTATCGGGCCGCATCCGGAAAGTATCGAAGCCATGGGTTCCAAGGCGGCGGCCAAGGCGCTGATGGAGCGCCACCAGGTACCGCTGGTGCCGGGTTACCACGGCGATAACCAGGATGCCGCGTTCCTGGCCGAACAGGCGCGCAAGACCGGCTTTCCGCTGATGATCAAGGCCGCGGCTGGCGGCGGCGGCAAGGGCATGCGCATCGTGCGCACGGAGCACGAATTCGTCGACGCGCTGGCGTCCGCGCAACGCGAGGCCGCCAGTTCGTTCGGCGATACGCGCGTGATCCTGGAACGTTACGTCGACCATCCGCGCCATATCGAATTCCAGGTATTCGGCGACACGCATGGCAACCTGATCCACTTGAACGAGCGCGAGTGTTCGGCGCAGCGCCGCTACCAGAAAGTGCTCGAGGAAACCCCCTCGCCGTTCCTGACGCCGGAGCGCCGCCAGGCCATGGGCGAAGCGGCGGTGGCCGCGGCCAAGGCGGTGAACTATGTCGGCGCCGGCACGGTGGAATTCATCGTCGGACAGGACGGTACGTTCTTCTTCATGGAAATGAACACACGGCTGCAAGTAGAGCATCCGGTTACCGAAGAAACGCTGGGCCTGGACCTGGTGGAATGGCAGCTGCGCATTGCTGCCGGCCAGGCGCTGCCGTTGCGGCAGGAACAGATTCATGCACGCGGGCATGCGATTGAAGTACGCCTGTATGCGGAAGATCCGGACCAGCATTTCCTGCCCGGCTCCGGCAAGCTGCGCACACTGAAGCTCCCGGCGGCATCGAGTCACGTGCGGTTGGACGGTGGCGTGGTCGAAGGCGACACCGTAACGATTTTTTACGATCCGATGATCGCCAAGTTGATCGTGCATGACAGCGATCGCACGCAAGCCTTGCAGCGCCTGCGCGATGCATTGGCCGAATGCGACATCGTGGGGCCGAAATCCAATATCGCCTTTCTCGAACGGTTGGCGCGCCATCCGGCGATTGTCGAAGGTCGCATCGATACCGGATACCTGGATCGCCACCTTGATGAATTTCTAACCGGCGATGCGGCACCCTCTGATCATGTCCTGTTCGTTGCCGCGACTGCTGCGTTGCTGCATGACGAGTGCGCCGTGGTCCGCGAGGCGGCCAACGGCAGCGATCCGCATTCGCCATGGTCGCGCGCCGACGCCTGGCGCATCGGCCATGCCGGCAAGCGTATCGTTGCGCTCGCATGGCGAGAACAACGCTACGAGGTCGAAGCCCACGGCCATGGCGGGCACTATCGATTGCAGCACGGCCAATCGCATTGCGAGGTACAGGGTGCGCGCCAGGACGGCCGCGCGCTCTGCGCCCGTTTCGATGGACAGGCATTGCGCCTGCCGGTTCGTGCCGATGGCGAGCGGGTGTCGCTGCACGATAGCGACGGTCAGCGATATGCCTTTGCGCGTACCGCCGCGTTTGCCTGGGAAACGAAGCAAGGCAGCGGCGGCAATCAGGTCATCGCGCCCATGCCTGGGCGCATCGTGCTGGTAAAAGCGGCCGCCGGAGACAGCGTGGCAGAAGGCCAGGAACTGCTGGTGATGGAAGCCATGAAGATGGAGCTGGCCTTGAAGGCGCCGCGCGCAGGTACCATTGAAAGCGTGAGCGCAACCCAAGGCGAGTTCGTGGAAGCTGACACCGTGCTCGTTCGTTTCACCGCATGAACTTTCGCCCGGTTGCAGGAGCTTCGCATGAACAACCCTGAAGTCCGCATCGTCGAAGTCAGCGCCCGGGACGGGTTGCAGAACGAAAAGACCTTGCTGCCGCCTGACGTCAAGATCGCGCTGATCGATCGCCTTTCCACCACCGGCTTGAAGACCGTCGAGGCCACCAGCTTTGTCAGCCCGCGCTGGGTGCCGCAGCTGGCCGATGCCGACGAAGTTTTCCGCAACATCCGCAAGGTACCGGGCGTGGCCTATCCCGTGCTGGTGCCGAACGAGCAAGGCTACCGGCTCGCGCGCGCCGCCGGGGCGGTCGAGGTATCGGTGTTCACGGCCGCATCCGAAGCATTCAATCGCGCCAACATCAATGCTTCCATCGCCGAATCGTTGCAACGTTTCCAGCCGGTGCTCGACGACGCGAACGCCGAAGGCGTGAAAGTGCGCGGCTACGTTTCCACCGCGCTCGGCTGCCCTTACCAGGGCGACGTGCCCGTCGCCGATGTCGTGAACGTGGCCAAGCGGCTTTACGACATGGGCTGCTACGAAATTTCGCTGGGCGACACCATTGGGGTCGGCACGCCCGCCAAGGCGCGCGCCATGTTGCATGCGGTATCCCAGGAAGTTCCCATGCAGGCGCTGGCGGTGCATTTCCACGATACCTACGGCCAGGCCCTGGCCAACATCCTGGCCTGCCTGGAAGAAGGCGTGCGCGTGGTCGACAGTGCGGTATCCGGCACCGGCGGCTGCCCGTATGCCAAAGGCGCTACCGGCAATGTGGCGAGCGAGGATGTGGTGTACATGCTGCACGGCATGGGCATGCAGACCGGCGTCGACCTGGACCTGCTGGTCGCGACCGGCGCATGGCTATCGGCCCAGCTCAACAAGCCGACCGCCAGTCGCGTGACCAAGGCACGCACCATGGCGGCCTGACTACCGGCACATGGCGGGTGCCTGGCCGCTGCATACGCTGCTGCGGCTTCCCCGCTAAGCTGATGCCATGCCCGATTTTCTCATTCGCCCGATCGAGCCGCGCGACAATGCCGCGGTAGCTGCCGTGATTCGCACCGTGATGCCCGAATTCGGCGCGGACGGTCCCGGCTTCGCGATTCACGACGCCGAAGTGGACGATATGCATGCAGCCTATACGTGTCCACGCAGCGCCTACTTTGTGGTGGAACGCGACGGCATGGTCATCGGCGGCGGCGGTGTCGCGCCACTGGCAGGGGGCGAGGCGAACGTCTGCGAATTGCGCAAGATGTATTTTTTGCCTGAAGCGCGCGGCATCGGCGCCGGCACGGCCATGATGCAACGCTGCCTGGACGCGGCGCGCGCTGCCGGCTTCACGCACTGCTACCTGGAGACACTCACCGGCATGGATGCGGCCCAGGCGCTGTATCGCAAGCACGGGTTCGCACCGCTGCATGCACCGATGGGCGGTACCGGGCATTTCAGCTGCGATCGCTTCTTTATCCGCGTTTTGTAGCGAGATCCCATATGGCCCGTCGTGATCCGCGTGTTGATGCTTACATCGCCCAATCCGCCGACTTTGCCGGGCCGGTCTTGGAACATATCCGTGCGGTGGTGCACGCGGCCTGTCCGGAGGTAGAAGAAAGCATCAAATGGCGTTGCCCGCACTTTCTCTACCATGGCACGCTGATGTGTTCGATGGCGGCTTTCAAGCAACATTGCAGTTTCGGCTTCTGGCACCGCCTGGAAGTGGTCGATGCGGCAACCAAGAAAGGCATGGGCGAGTTCGGCCCGATCACGTCGATCGGGGATTTGCCCGATACGAAAACCTTGACGGCCTACGTGCGCAAGGCCATGGCCTTGAACGATGCGGGCAACAAGAAGCCGCGACCGCCCGCCGCGTCAAAACCACCCCCGCAACTGCCCGCCGACTTCGCCGCACTGTTGAGTAAGCAACTGGCCGCCCGCAAGACGTATGTCGCTTTCAGTCCCAGCGCGCAGCGCGAATACGTCGAATGGATCAACGAAGCCAAGACCGACGCCACGCGCCAGAAACGCATCGCCACCGCGCTGGAGTGGTTGGCCGAAGGCAAGCACCGTAACTGGAAATATCAGACATGATCCGAATTGCCCGCGCCGACGACGCCCAGGCCATCCACGCGATTTACGCACCGACCGTTACCGATACCGCGATCACCTTCGAGACCGAATGGCCCGGCGTCGAAGCGATGCGCCAACGCATCCTTGCCCGCCTGCAACACTATCCCTGGCTGGCTTGGGAAGAACAGGGCCAAGTGCTGGCCTACGCCTACGCCACACGCTTTCGCGAACGCGCGGCTTACGACTGGATCGCCGAAACCTCGATCTACGTGCATGCCGACGCGCGCCGCCGAGGTATTGCGCGTCGCCTGTACGCCGTATTGCTCGATGTAATGCGCCTGCAAGGCATCAATCAGGCGGTCGGCGTGATTACCTTGCCGGGCGAGATCAGTGTCGCACTGCACGAAGCATTGGGCTTCGAATCGGCAGGCATCTGGCGCAGTGCCGGATACAAGCTGCAGCGCTGGTGGGACGTAGGTGTATGGCAGAAGGCATTGCAACCCGCGGCCCATCCGCCGACGCCGGTGACGCCGTTCGCACGGATGACCGATTCGAATGACTTGCACGAACTGCTGCGCACGCCGGCATCCTGAATTGCGTACAGGGTTCAAGCAGGCAGCAGCGCCGGATGCGACCGATATTTCCTACAATTGCCGCATAAAAGTCCTATTCCGCGCTCCAGTCTTTTCTTCTTTCCACGTCCATGCGAACAGCGCCCAATGGAACTGCGTCATGCACCTGACGCCTTTCCTTGACCAGATGGAGATAACGCATGGACGTTCGTTCGATAGTCAGCGCTGCCACATGCTGGATGGCGGCATGTTTGTTCTTTTCCATGGCCTCGCCGGCAGCAGCCGCGGAGCGGACTGCACTGCCGGCCGACACAGCAGCGCACGTGGATATCCTGGATTACCTGCCCACCTGGCAGGAACGGGACGGCTGGCGGGAGACCACCTATTGGCTCAAGCAAAATTTCGATGACGTGTGCCTCGACACCTTCTGCGAGGGCGAGTATCCGAATCTCGAAGCATTGAGCTACCGCTGTTCCGTCGATGCCGGCACCGGCTATGTCACCGAATGCATCTGGGTGTTCGCCGCCAGCCGTGAAGAGATCAGCCCCGCCGATGGCAAGGTCGTGGTGGAACCCCGTATATGGCAATGCCCCAGCCCCATCGCAAGCATGACCCGTGCGCAGGATCTCGCCGCCGCGCTCGCCAACGACAACCCGCTGCGCAGCCCGCTGCCGCACAGCGATACGACGCTTTACGACAGCCTGCTCGATTGCCTCTGACAACGCAGCCGCAGGCAACGAGACATCTCGCTGCCTGCGGCTTCAAGCGTCGCGCCTTCAGTGATTGGCCGCGATGATGCTCATGATCGCACCAGTGGTGATCGCAGCCAGCAGGAAATCGCCGTTATCGCTGCGGATGTAGTGGTAGCCACGCGGCGGCGGCTTGAGGCGATAGCGACGCCAGTCGCTTACCACATAGCGGCTGCCGCGATAGGCCGGCGGAACGTGGCCGCCACGCTTGTACCAACCTTCATGCCGCCCCTGGTCATACATGCCATGGTAATGCTGTGGCGGCGGTCCCGGCCGATAGCCCTGGGCCAGCGCACATTGCGACGATGCCAGCATCACTCCACAAAAGGCGATCATTCCCAGCTGTTTTCTCATGGCTTACTCCTTAGGTAACGATGGGATCGCATGGGTCCATCTTCCTGCGGCAGGCGTGCCTGGACATCCGCTCGCGGTGATGACCTTGATGCCGCATCAAGATTGCGTCAGCCTGCCGAATGCCACGTGAATATTTTGCTGTGATGGGAACAAAGGACAGGCGCCGAAGCGCCAAAGTCGGCCTCACCCGTCACGCTGGCCCTGATATTTCAATGACATTGCAGAACCTCTCGCCAGGGCGCGGCAGGAAGCGGCGAGGGCGCATGGCGTCCGCGCCAGCCGCCCGCCGCTTTCCTTCCACCCTGCTACGCCAATGAGCGGGTGCGTTACCATTGCGTTTTTAGCGTTACGGACCTCTCCATGCAGCTCACTCAAGTCAGGGCCGTCATTACCGGCGGCGCCTCCGGCCTCGGTCACGCAGTGGCCCAGCATCTCGTCGCGAACGGCGGCCACGTCGCCCTGTTCGATGTCAACGAAGACAAAGGCCAGGAGGCCGCCAGTTCGCTGGGCGGCAACGCACGTTTCTTCCGCACCGACGTTACTTCCGAAGAAGGCGTGGCGGCGAACGTTGCCGCAGCCCGCGATGCCATGCATGGCCTGAACGTGGTGGTGAACTGCGCCGGCATCCTGGGCGCCGGCCGCGTGCTGGGCAAGGACGGACCGATGGCGCTGGGCCAGTTCGCCAGCACCGTGATGGTGAACCTGGTCGGCAGTTTCAACGTCGCCAAGGCCGGCGCGGCCTTGATGCAAGGCAATGAAGCGGGCGAGGACGGCGAGCGCGGCGTGATCATCAATACCGCCAGCGTTGCCGCCTACGAAGGGCAGATCGGCCAGGCCGCCTATTCCGCTTCCAAGGGCGGCGTGGTGGGCATGACCTTGCCGATGGCGCGCGAACTATCGCGCTTCGGCATTCGCGTGGCGACCATCGCGCCCGGCATTTTCTGGACGCCGATGGTCGACGGCATGCCGCCGCAGGTGCAGGAATCGCTATCGGCTTCGATCCCGTTTCCGTCGCGCCTGGGCAAGCCGGACGAGTTCGCGTCCACGGTGGCGTTCATCCTGAGCAATCGCTATATCAACGGCGAAACAATCCGCCTGGATGGCGCGGTGCGGCTGCAGCCGAAGTAAGAAACAGGCAGCGGGAACAATTCAAGCAGCGCGGGTCGATGCGTTACGTGCTGATTCCGCCGCCGTCTTCTTTCAATGATCCGCGCACTTTTCCAACTCCTTTTTTTCCTCTTCATTTCTTAGCCAAGACCCCATGAAAGCTTCCGACGTCAAGAAAGGCAACGTGGTCGAACACGACGGTACCGTGTATCAGGTTCGCGACATCGAACGCAGTTCGCCGACCGCGCGAGGCGGCAACGTCACGTTCCGTTTCACGCTGTATTCGATCCCCGGAGGGCGCAAGTTCGACCTCAGCCTGCGCGCCGACGATGACCTGAAGGAAATGGAACTCACGCGACGCGCCGCCAATTTCTCGTACATGGACGGCGATGCTTACGTGTTCATGGACAACGAGGATTACACGCAATACACGCTGGGCCCCGAACTGATCGGCGACAACGCCGGTTTCATCGTGGAAGGCCTGGAAGGCTACTACGTGCAGGTGATCGACGACGCGCCCGTCGGCCTGCAGGTGCCGACCAGCGTAACGCTGACGGTGGTCGATACCGCGCCGGAACTGAAGGGCGCCAGCGCCACCAAGCGCACCAAGCCGGCCAAGCTCAACACCGGCATCGAAATCCAGGTGCCCGAGTACATCACCAATGATGAGAAGGTGTGGGTGAATACGCTGACCGGCGAATTTGCCGGCCGCGCATGAATTTTTCCGGCGGATAATTCTTCGCAGGCGCGCTTGATCCTGGCCCTCTTCCCCGCAGGGAAGAGGGCATCGCTCGGAGCAAGCGAATGCGCTTTTCGTTCAAGCGACAGGCGACACCGTCCATGCGCTGAGGCAGAATCGGCGCATCCACGGCATCGTTCCCCACCATGTCCGCCCGAGCCTATTCGCTACGCACCAGCGTGCTGCAAAGCCTGACCGCGACCAAGCGTCCGGACGTGCCGCCGTGGGTGGTCCTGCGCAATACGGCAGCCGTAGCGCTGCCGCTGGCCATCGGCATGCTCAGCGGCCACCAGGAAGCAGGGCTGGCGATCGCCGCGGGCGCGCTGGACACCATGTTTTCCGATCAGCCCGGTCCCTATCGGCAACGGCTTTGGCAGTTGTTCCTGGCCTCGCTGGCGGCAGGGCTGGCATCGCTGTGCGGATTCCTGATCGGCGGCGACCTGATACCGATCACCCTGGCCACGGCGGCCTTCGGCTTCTTCGGCGGGTTGCTGGTGGTGTTCGGCACCGACATCGCGCGGGTAGGCATGACCAGCATGATCCTGCTGGTGGTTACCGCCGCCACGCCCGCCACGCTGCACGAGGCATTGTCCGGGGCGTCGCTGATTTTTGCTGGCGGCCTGTTGCTGGCGCTGTTCTCGGTGGCCGCCTGGCCGTTGCAGCGATATCGCCCGGAGCGCAACGCGCTGGCGACCTTCTATCGCGGACTTGCCGCGCTGGCCCGGCAGCACACCCAGGATGACGCGGACGTGCCCGCCTTGACCGAGGCGATGACCACGCTGCAACAAACCCTGCTCGGCCGCCACCATGCGCGCGGCCGCGCGATGGAAGCGTTCGCCGTATTGCTGGAGCTGGCCGAGCGGATCCGGCTGGAGCTGGTCGCCATGGCCGACATGCACGGCGCTGTGCCGGCCTATGCCATGTTTCGTGCCGATGCGGCGCGCGTGCTGACGGCGGTCGCCGAGGCGCTTGAAGCTGGCGAGCCGCCGGAGCAGGCCGCCCGTGCGCTGCAGACACTGCAGGCCAGCGAGCGCGCGTTGCTGGATGGTTCCGCGCGCAACGACAGCACGGCGACGCACATACACGCGCTCTCCGGCCAGCTCGCCGCCGCGGTACGTAACGCCAACTGGGCCGGTTCGCGCGGCGAAATCCGGGCGGCGGCAGCGGAAACGCGCCTGCCGCGCGCGCTGCGCGGCAACTCGGCGTTCGCTACCCTGCGCGCCAACTTCACCGTGCATTCGGTGGCGTTCCGCCACGCCATGCGTTGCGCGGTGTGCCTGAGCATCGCCCTGCTCGTCTCGCGCCTGTGGCAATTGCCGCACGGCTACTGGTTGCCGATGACCGCCGCGATCGTGCTGCGTCCCGATTTCGCCGCCACCTTCAATTTCGGGCTGCTGCGGGTGGCCGGCACCATCCTCGGCCTCGTGCTGACCACGGCACTGCTATACATCACGCCGCATGACGCCTGGACCCACCTGGCGCTGATGGCCGTGCTGTGCATGGCGTTCCGTTACCTCGCCACCGCGCACTACGGCATCGCGGTGGCGGCGCTGACCGGTACGGTGGTGATCTTTCTTTCGTTCGAAGGCGTGAATTCCGGCACCGCCGTGCTGGACCGCGTCATCAACACCGCGCTCGGCAGCGGCATGGCCCTGCTCGCCTATATCCTGTGGCCCACCTGGGAACGCGGACGTGCGCGCGCGGCGCTGTCGGACATGCTTGACGCCTACGCGGAATACCTGCGCGCGCTGGCGCATCCGGAGCGGCGTGAAACACATCGCGAGGCACGCACCGCGGCGCGCACCGCGCGTACCAACGCGCAGGCCTCGATCGATCGCATGCAATCCGAGCCGGCCACGCCGCTGGTGCTGCTGGAACTGGCCAACGCGCTGTTCCTCAATGGCAACCGCCTGGCCCGCACCGCGATGACGCTGGAAGCCCTGCTGCACGATTGCGACAACCTGCCGGAACAGGCCGAAGTGACCAACTTCATCGACCATGCGGCAACCCAGCTGCATGCCCTGGCGGTCGCATTGCGCAATAGCCAGGCGCTGCCCCCGGCGCCCGAGCTGCGACCATTGCAGCGCAGCCTTTCCAGCTTGCTGGCGATGGCCGACGATCGACCGCGCGCCGAGCAGCTAGTACGGATCAGCGACCGGCTGGTCGACAACATCAACACGCTTGTCCACGTGGCCGGACGCGGGCCGCAGGAGTCCGCGGCCACGGATGACCAGCGCCGCGTGCATCCCTGAGCGGCCTGGCGAAGCGGCGAGAACCCTTCTGCTGCCTCCGCACAGGCCCCCCCGGGCACCGCAGGCGTTACACTTGGCGGATGCTGAAAATCGATACCCACGCCCATATCCTGCCGCGCGACTGGCCCAATCTTGCCGCCAAATACGGTAACGACGCCTTTCCGGTCATGAACCATACCGATGGCCGGCACCGCATTTACAAGGACGGCAAATTTTTTCGCGAGGTGTGGGAATCCTCCTTCGATGCGCAACATCGCATCACCGACTACGCCCGCTTCGGCGTCGACGTGCAGGTGATCTCGACCGTGCCGGTGCTGTTTTCGTACTGGGCACCGGGCTACCAGGCGCTGGAGCTGCATCGGCACCTGAACGATCACATGGCCGACGTGTGCCGGGATTTTCCGACGCACTACGCCGGCATCGGCACGGTGCCGCTGCAAGCGCCGGAGCTGGCGGTGCGCGAACTGGAACGTTGCATCGACGAACTAGGCCTGTGCGGCGTGCAGATCGGCTCGCATTGCAACGAATGGAACCTGGATGCACCGGAACTGTTCGCGTTCTTCGAAGCCGCCGCCGACCTGGGCGCGGCGATCATGGTGCATCCGTGGGACATGATGGGCGCGGCCACCATGCCCAAATACTGGATGCCATGGCTGGTGGGCATGCCAGCCGAGCAATCGCGCGCGGCCTGTTGCCTGGCCTTTGGCGGCGTGCTGGAACGCCTGCCGAAGCTGCGCGTGATGCTGGCGCATGGCGGCGGCAGTTTTCCCTGGACCATCGGACGCATCGAACATGGTTTCCGCATGCGTCCGGACCTGGTCGCGACCGACAATCCGCGCAACCCGCGCGAATACCTCAAGCACCTGTATTTCGATTCCTGCGTGCACGACCCGCAGGCCTTGCGTTATCTCCTGGATGTGACCGGCGTCGAGCGCGTCATGCTCGGCACCGATTATCCTTTCCCGCTGGGGGAGCAGGAGCCGGGCAGCGGCATTGAATCGCTGAAACTGGACGATCCCGCCCGTGCCCGCCTGTTTCACGGTACTGCGCTGGAGTGGCTGGGACTGCCGCAACAACGCTTCGTATCCCAAGCCCATACCCAGGAGCACGCATGAATTTCAGGCACTACTTGGTGCTGATCGTCGCCTTGGCGCTGGCCAACGTCACCGCGGCCCAGGCCGATGAGGTCAGCATGGCGTCGGGCAGCGTGCATTTCAGCACGCCCGCCAGCTGGGTCGGCATCATGCAGGTCGATGGCGATCCCGAAGTGCGCGTGTTCCAGGTGCCCGATCCCTCGCCGAGCGCGAGCGATACCTTGGCGCGCGTCAGCGTGTCGGTGAAGCAGGTCGCAAACCTGCAGGACTTCAACGACTACGTCAGCGGTGCCGTCGGCAAAGCCAAGAGCCTCAAGGATTACCAACCGGGCAACAGCGCGCCGAGCGACCCGAACAGCTTTGTCTATACCGCCCGCGAGAGCGGCACGCTGTACACCTACGTCGAGCGCTACTGGTTCCGTAACGGCCATGCGATCCAGCTGCGTTGTGCGCGGCCGTCCGCAAGCCAGGCCGGGCTGTCCTGGGCCACCAGCTTCGACAAAGGTTGCCTCGGCATTGCCGCCACATTGAATTCGTAATCGCCACACGTCCAACCGGAAGCAGCACGAACCAAGCTGGAAGCCCTGATGTCCTCACCTTACGAAGCCACTGTCGCCTGGGCCCAGGCCCAGGACGCCGCCGATCCCTTGCGCGCATTCCGCGACGAATTCCTGATCCCGCCGCATGAGCATGGCGACAGCCATTACTTCTGCGGCAATTCGCTGGGCCTGCAATCGCGCGCCGCGCGCGAGGCGGTTGAAACGGAACTCGATTATTGGGGCGAACTGGGCGTGGAAGGCCACTTCAAGGGCCGCCTGCCGTGGATGGACTATCACGAGTTCGTGCGTGATCACCTGGCCGAAGTCGTCGGCGCGCAGCCGATCGAAGTGGTCGCGATGAATACGCTGGGCGTGAACCTGCACCTGATGATGGTGAGCTTCTATCGTCCCACCCCCGATCGCCACGCGATCCTGATCGAGGCCGGCGCCTTTCCCACCGACCGCTACGCGGTGGAGTCGCAGATCCGCTACCACGGTTTCAGTCCATCTTTGTCGTTGATCGAATTGGAAGGCGACGAGCCGAACGGCACCCTGTCCACGGCCGCGATCGAGCGCGCGCTGGCCGAACATGGTTCGCGCATTGCCTTGGTCATGCTGCCGGGCGTGCAATACCGCACCGGGCAGGCGTTCGACCTCAAGGCCATTACCGGGCTGGCGCACAAACATGGCTGCACCGTGGGCTTCGATCTGGCGCACGCCGTAGGCAACCTGCCGTTGCAACTGCACGACAGCAACGCTGACTTCGCGATCTGGTGCAGCTACAAATATCTCAACGGCGGCCCTGGCGCGGTGGGCGGCGCCTTCGTGCACAGTCGCCATGCGCAGGCCGCACTGCCGCGTTTTGCCGGCTGGTGGGGCCACGACAAGCACACCCGTTTCCAGATGGGGCCGGATTTCGAACCGACGCCCGGCGCGGATGGCTGGCAGCTGTCCAATCCGCCGATCCTGTCGCTGGCGCCGCTGCGCGTGTCGCTGGAAATCTTCCATCGCGCCGGCATCCAACGGCTGCGCGAAAAATCGCTGCAGCTTACCGGCTACCTGGAATGGCTGGTACGCAACCAGCTGGCCGACGTGCTCGACATTGTCACGCCGGCAGAGCCCGAGCGCCGTGGCGCACAGTTATCCATCCGCGTCTTGGGCGGCCGCCCCCAGGGGCGCGCGCTGTTCGAGCACCTTGTCGAACGCGGCATCATCGGCGACTGGCGCGAACCGGACGTAATCCGGATTTCCCCGGCACCGCTCTACAATCGTTTTGTGGATTGCCTGACGTTTGCCCAGGCCGTGCGCGGCTGGAAAGATGCTACCTGAGTAACAGCGAGACTCTCGCAATTGTTCTTGCATACTCCCCGACTCAGCTTTACACCCATTCATTTCCGTAAATATCAAATGAAATTGATATCCATTTTTTTGCAAGCTTCCGAACAAGATCGCAATCAATGTCGAAGCCACCGTTATTCTTGCAATGTATTCCCATGAAAAACTCAATTTTACCACCCGTCAAAGCAATACTTTCGAAGTAAGCATCATTGCTCAAGTATGGCTCACCCACCTGTTTCAGCAGAAAGTTTTCAGGGTAGTCAAATCCGTCCACACTTAAAGGAAATGACACATAGGTCTTTTGATAACCCCCCTGAAGGGCTGCACCTCTTTTTGTTTTACGCGGCTCACCTATGGAATGAACAACATTCGCCTTCAGTGGTAGCGCCTCAACGATATCCTTTGCAGCGATGGTTGGATGCGTGATTCGAAGCGAGGCACTAAACAAAAATTTATTTTTCATAAATAATCCTCCCAATTGCCGTGATCGACAGCATCACCATTACTGTCACCACCCCATATGCGTCCATCCGGCGATACTCCGGTCCAGTCCTTCGGTCCTGCACCAATACCATCTTTAATATTGTGCACGTCATCCTTATCCCACCCATAGCGCCCTTTGGCATCGTCGATAGGGATCGTCCCCGGAGGCACACCTTTGGGCTTTGATTCAGTAGATTTATTAGCATAGCCATGAGGAGCGTATATGTCCGAAGGCGCTGCCAGTCCAGCATGACAATATGGTGACCGACAAGACGCCATATTCTCTGGGTATACCAAACCAAGGAAAAGCACCAGCCAGGGATTGGGCACCGCGATCGCTGTGACACGAATCTCTGGCAAAGACAAAGGACGCGGTACTGCGATGCTATTTACCGTGACGACGGGCACTTCGTTCACAACTCCAACGCCGCCCGAGCCTCCGCCACTTCCATTACCACTACTTCCTCCTGAAACAAACGATGGTAATCCACCACCTGGCGACGAATCATTCCCGCAATCTTGCGTGGGTAACGAGTGTTGCGCACCGCCGCCAACACTTGTGGACGGTATGCATGCACTCATTCCCGTTGAATCGAGATACGTTAGCGGATTGTCTTTTGCATACACGTAACGGTTGAAGTTGTACAGATCGCCTACTTTCGCCGGCACCGGATCAATTGAGATGAAGCGACCTAGATCCGCATCGTAGTATCGCGCCTGCATGTAGGTGAGCCCTGTCAGCGGATCTTCATAACTTCCGGTAAAGCCGGGCGCTTCTTGTTTGTCGTGCTGCTGCATAGCAGCACCGTAGGCTTTGTAGTCGGTTTGCAATACCACATTGGCGTTGGCATCAGTCATGATGACGTTGCTGCCAAGGCGATCGGTATGTACGTAGTAGACTGAGTCGGTAACAGCCGGTGCGATAGGAATGGCGTATTCACCTGAACCTGAAAGCAGGGTGTAAGAAATGCCTTTACCGAACGGTGAGCCGTAGACATATAGGCGCTGCCCACCGTATTGCTGACGCGCTGCAATGGTGATAGCGATAATGAAGCGACTGTTGGAATTGCGGTTTTCGCATGCTTGCGACACCTCCGGCTCGCTTGGCTGATCGACATTGTAGGTGCCTAGCTTTACGCCGCCTTTCCCCGCTTCACCTCCCACGTACACATCTACTTGAGGCGAAGAGAGCGTCAGAGTGTAGTACTTCCAGCAGGCCCAGCCCTTGAGTAGGACTGCACCATTACCGTCGCCGAACACACCATCGACGTTGCCAAGGGTGATGGGAACAGCTTGAGCATGGCCGATACATGGCGTAAGTAAAGCGCCGAACACCAACGGCAACCACGACCTCCTTTGTTTTCCATACATGGAAACGCTCCCTCCCTGACTTCATGGATTATGGCCGGTCTATCTGCGAGATAGCGCCAAGACGTACTGACTGCATGCCGATAGGGGCCCTAGACAAATGAAAATTAGCCGCCCCCAAACGGGTATATCCTGAGCCATACGTGATATTCAATCGCTCTTCACTGTCATTTATGTTATGTCCGTTATCGGGCACTTACCTGATCACCAATCTTAAACCGCCACAACCTATTGTTTTTTTTGATGACGCAATGCGAAAGAATAGTAATTCAAAGAAAACTCTTCGCTACGGATATCTCATCTCCCTTCACAGCCATTCCGAAAGCGACTACGGAACAACTAGTGATCCTTGAGACCGCTCGTCCTGAATTCGCCGGCGTAATGAAAGTGCTAATCGGCTTATAGTGCCGAATATAGATGTTCTGGAGCGACGAGATGGAGTGATCCCATGGTTTCACGAGTGGCGTGAGGGGTTCTACCGCACGCCACTCCAAGATGTCGCGAGGAGGCTTTCGCGAGCAGTAACTGATTCGCGTCGACTGCATCCGGCTCAAGCCCCCATGCAGGGAGAGCGACTATCAACAGTTACGTTACGTGACGATGCTTTGCGGATGGCGCACCTGTCCATCCCCGCGCACCACGAACCGCTCCACGGTCAGCGCCTCCGCGCCCATCGGCCCGTAGGCATGCAGGCGCGTGGTCGATATGCCAATTTCCGCGCCCAGGCCAAGTTCGCCGCCGTCGGAAAAACGCGAGGATGCATTGACCATCACCACCGCCGAGCGGATCGCCTGCACAAATCGCCGCGCGGCGCTTTCATCGCGGGTGACGATGACTTCCGTGTGATCGGAACCGAAGCGCTGGATGTGACCTACCGCTACGCCGAGGTCATCAACCACGCGCACGGCGAGAATGAGATCGAGGAATTCCGCCGCGTAATCTTCGTCGCTGGCCGGACGCATGCCCGCCACCACAGCGCGCGAACGTTCGCAGCCACGCAGTTCCACGCCGCGCTCTTCCAGCACGCGCGCTGCCTTGGGCAGGAACGAGGCAGCGACGTCGCGATGCACCAGCAGCGTCTCCAGCGCATTGCAGACACCGGGGCGCGAAGTCTTGCCGTCAACCAGCAGGTTCAAGGCCAGTGCTTCATCCGCCGCGGCGTCGACATACAAATGGCAGACGCCTTTGTAGTGCTTGATGACAGGCACGCGCGCATGTTCGGCCACGAACCGGATCAAGCCTTCGCCGCCGCGCGGAATCGCCAGATCGACGATATCGCTCAGTTGCAGCAGCTCGACCATCGTCTCGCGCCGGAGGTCTTCGATCAGCGTCAGCGCCGCGGCCGGAATGTCATGCCGTTCCAGCACGTCTTGCAGCACGCGGCCGATCGCGAGATTCGAATGCATTGCCTCCGAACCGCCGCGCAGGATGACTGCGTTGCCGGCCATCAGGCACAGGGCTGCCGCGTCGGCGGTCACGTTGGGACGCGCCTCGTAGATCATCGCGATGACGCCGAGCGGAATGCGCACGCGCTCGATATCCAGGCCGTTGGGGCGCGTTTCGCGGCGCGTGACCAGGCCGACCGGATCGGGCAGCGCGGCGACCTCGCGCACGGCGCCGGCCATGCCGATGACTCGCGTGTCGTCCAGGCGCAGCCGGTCCAGCATGGCGCCCTGGACGCCTTTTGCCGCGGCTTGCTGCACATCGCGCCGGTTGGCGGCGAGGATGGCATCGCGGCCTTCCTCCAGCGCCGTCGCCATGTCGCGCAGCAGCTTGCGCTTGCTGTCGCTGTCGAGCGCAAACATGGCCTGCGCGGCGTCGCGGCACGCCAGGGCCTGGGTACGGACCTCGCTCATGTTTCCATCCCTCCTGCCGTCTGCGGATCGATCACCGTGGCGAGATCGTCGCGGTGCACGATCTCGGCGCCATGGCTGTAGCCAAGCAGCGTTTCGATCTCGCGGCTATGGTGTCCCGCCAATCGCCGCACCTCCGCCGCGCCATACTGGCATAGCCCCCGTGCAATGGGCTGCGCGTGGGCATCGACGATCTCGACCAAGTCGCCGCGATGAAACTCGCCGGCTACCGCCAGGATACCGCCGGGCAACAACGAAGCACGCCCTTCAATCAGCGCGCGCATCGCCCCGGCGTCGACCTGGATGTGCCCGTTCCCGGCGGGAGCATGCCGCAGCCAGTACTTGCGTGCCTGCAACCGGTTACCCGCCACGTCGATCAACGTACCACGCAGCCTGCCCTCGCCGAGAGCCTGCACGGTCATCGCTTCCCGTCCACTGAACAAGGCCGTGGGAATGCCGGCGCCGGCCGCCTTGGCGGCGGCTTCCAGTTTGGTGCGCATGCCGCCCGTGCCTGCTTCGGTGCCGCTGCCGCCGGCCATCGCGATGACGGCCGGCGTCAGCATGGGCACGTGCCCGATCGGTTCGGCGCCGGGATCGCGGCGCGGGTCGGCGCTGTACAGCGCGTCCACGTCGGAAGCGATGAGCAGCAGATCCGCATCGACCAGCGCGGCGACGATGGCAGCCAGATTGTCGTTGTCACCGAGCTTGAGCTCGTCTACCGCCACGGTGTCGTTCTCGTTCACGACCGGCAGCACGCCCAGCAGCAGCAACTCGCGCAAGGTTGCGCGCGCATTGAGATACCGGCGCCGATGGCGAAGATCGTCATGGGTGAGCAGCACCTGCGCCACCGGACGTTCCGACAGGCTTTGCCACAAGCCGATCATCGGTGCCTGGCCCAGCGCCGCAAGCGCCTGCCGCGCGGCAAGGCCACCCTCCAACGCGGCGCGTTCGCGCATCAAGGCACGCCCCGCGGCCACCGCACCGGAGGAAACCAGCACCACTTCGCGCCCGACGGCGTGGCTCGCTGTCACGAATGCCGCCAAGCCCTGTGCGTGGCGGGGCGTCAGCCCACCGCCGTCAGCCGCCAACAGATTGCTGCCGACCTTCAATACTGCACGCCGCCATGATGGCAGCGCACGCTCCGGCAATTGGCGCGCGTGGGCTCCGGCCATGGCGGCTATGACGCCAGCGCAGCCAGGCGCTGGCGTAGCACCTCCACTTGCAGATCGCCGCCGGCACCGGGCGAGGTACGCGCGGCCAGGCTGGTTTCCGGCGTGCGGCCCTGCCCTGCTTCGGCGGCCGCCTGCGCCGCGGCGCGATAGGCATCGCGGAAAGGAACGCCTGCCGCGGCCTGCTCGATCGCCACGTCGGTGGCGTACATGGCCGGCTCGATGGCGGCGCGCATGGCCGTCTCGTTCCATTGCATGCGCGCCAGCAGGTCCGGCAATAGTTCAAGCGCGGCGAGCCCGTGCGTGACGCCGTGGAACAACGAGCCTTTGGAAAACTGCAAGTCACGCTGATAGCCCGAGGGCAACGACAGCAATTGCTCGATCTCGCAGCGCGCGGCGGCAACCGTGGCGTAGGAAGCCCGGATCAGTTCCACCACGTCCGGATTGCGCTTGTTGGGCATGATCGAACTGCCAGTGGTGTATTCGGCCGGCAACATGACGAAATTGAACTCCGCCGTGGTGAACAGCGAGAGATCCCAGGCCAGCCGGCGCGCGTCGAGCATGGCGCTGCCGAGGCTTTCCATGGCGGCCATTTCGAACTTGCCGCGCGACAGCTGCGCGTAGATCGGCGAAACCTGCATGCGCGAGAAGCCCAGCGCCTGGGTCGTGTGTGCCCGATCAAGCGGCAGGTTCACGCCGTAGCCGGCGGCAGTGCCGAGCGGGTTGGCATCCACCCATGCCGAGGTCTGCCGGGCGCGCCAGGCATTGTCGATAAACCCTTCGGCAAAGCCGGCGAACCACATCGCGGTCGATGACACGACGGCGCGCTGCAGATGCGTATAGCCCGGCAACGGCAGGGCCGGTTGCGCGGCGCGTTGCAAACATACCTCGGCAATGGCGCGGCAATGGGCTTCCAAGGCAGCGAGCTTTTCCTTCAGCCACAGGCGCGTGGCCACCAGGACCTGGTCGTTGCGGCTGCGTCCTGTATGCACGCGGCGGCCGGCGTCGCCGAGGCGTTCGGTAAGCCGCGCCTCGATCGCCGAATGACCATCTTCATAGCGTTCGTCCAGTACGAACTGTCCGGCGCGAAAATCGTCCGCCAGCGTATCCAGTTCGCGCTTGAGATCCTGCAGCTCCTGCGCATTGATCACGCTGATGTGCGCCAACCCTTCGACGTGCGCCTTGCTGGCAAGGATGTCGTGCAGGAAAAACTCGCGATCCAGCAGCACGTCGTCGCCGGCGAGGAACTTCATGATCTTGGCGTTGGTTTCGACGCCGGCTTTCTGCCAAAGGAGATCGGTCATGATGGTCAGTCTCTTTGTTTGATTTCTCCCTTCTAAGTGAAAGGGATCGATCGTGTAGCGTTGTGAATAAAAACAGGGCACTTCGCAGACGGCTTCCAAGCTAAGGCGCTTGGGCGCAGCTCGCCTTCACCGCATTCCCGGGAGAAGGCGCTGGTCATCTATCGACAGGAATGGATGTGTATTCATCGATGCCGATGGCCCGGTTGATGTTTTGCATGGCTTGCGTCGCCGCGCCTTTGAGCAGATTGTCGAGCGTCGCGACCACGACAACGCGCTTGCCGTCGGCCGACATGGCGAAGCCGCCAAGCTCGGCGTGATGCTGGCCGGCGATCCGGCTGACCCACGGCGCCTCGTCCAGCACGCGCACCAGCTTTTCGCCGGCATAAGCGCGCTGGTAAAGCGCCTGCACGTCTTCACGCTTGTACGGACGGGAAAGATAGAGATTGGTGGTTACCGTCAGGCCACGGAAATGCGGTGCGACGTGCGGCATGAACTCCACCGGTATGCCGAGGTGGCGGCTCGCTTCCTTCTCATGCATATGCCCGGTCAGCGAATACGGCATCAGGTTATCGCGCAGCTTTTCCGGGTTGTTCTTGTCCGAAGGCGTGGTGCCCGCTCCCGAATAGCCCGAGACGCCGAAGCACACCGGCGGCGCGGCCAGCACGTCCTTGAGCGGCGCAATCGAAAGCTGGATCGCGGTGGCATAGCAGCCAGGGTTGCTGATGCGCGTTTCGCCGCGCCATTTGGCGCGCGTGAGTTCCGGCAGACCGTAATACCAGCGCGGATCGAAGCGATAGTCCGCGGAAAGATCGACGATCACCGGCTGCTTGCCGGCGGCATCGAAAGCGTCCACGCATTCCGACGCCTTGCCGTTGGGCAGCGCCAGCACGACGATGTCGGCATCCAGCGCGGGGAGACCTGCGGGCGCCGGCGCGGTGTAACGCAGCTCGCCCCGGTACTCGGCGACATGCGCATCGACGCGCTGGCCATCCAGCTCGCGCGATGAAACATAAGCCAGCTCCAGCGCCGGATGCGCGGCGACCAGCCGGATCAGTTCGGCACCGGTATGGCCGCGTGCGCCGACGATGCCGACACGTTTCATGGAAGTAGCCATGGCTGTCAGTCCACCAGGGTTGGTTGGCGCACGGCGCAATGAGCGACGCAGCGGGCGATCGTGTCGAAACCGTCCAGGCCGTACCAGAACACTTTCCAGCGTTCCTGCTTGTAGCAGCCGTCGGATTCGGCGTAATAGAAATGGTTGATCGGGTTGCCGTGGCGCGAACGCCAGAACAGGCGCGGGTTTTCCTCGCGCATCACCAGCCACACGGCGCGGCCGAGGCCTTCGCCTTGCGCATCGTCGAGCACGGCGAATTTGTCGAGGTAGATCAGGCCGGCCTCTTCGGTAAGGATCATCGCCACGCGATAGTTCTCGCTGACATAGATCCGATACGGCCGGGTGCGCTCGAAATAATCGTCGACCAGTCGCCGGCCGAAGCTGGATTCGATCAACGTGCGCATGCGATCGCGATCCACGCCTTCCCAACTGTCGTAACGGAAGACTTTTTCGCCACGCCGCACCAGCGTGCCGGATCCTTTGTGCGTAAACAGCTCCTTCGCCAACTCGGCGGGCCGCGTGATCGATACCGACGAGGTCAGCGGCAGGCTTTGCAGCAGGTCGGCAATCTGCTCGATCTTGACTCGCATGCCACCGTTGATCCATGGCTGCTGCATCAGGTGATCGAACTCGGTGCTCAGGTTGATCGAATCGATGATCTGTCCCTGGCCGTCGAGCAGGCCGCCGGTACCGGTCAAGAAGATGATCTTGTAGGGCTGCAGCACGCGCACCAATTCGTTGGCGGCGAAATCGGCATTGATATTGAGAAACTGGCCTTCGTCGGTCTCGCCCAGGCTGGCGATGACCGGGATGGACCCGGCGCGCAGGCTGGCTTCGATCGGCGCAAGGTTGATGCTGTCGACCTTGCCGACCATGCCGTAGGCGTCTTTATCCAGGAAGCTGGACATGAACACGCCCGATGGCACCGAGGTGGCGCGGGTGTCCATCGCCTGCAGCGCTTCGACCAGACGCAGGTTCTGCTGCTGAAACACGCGCCGCACGATGCCCAACGCCTTGGGCGAGGTCACGCGCAGGCCGTTGATGGTCTGTTTGGTGATGCCGGCCGCCTGCAATTCCTCGTCCAATTGCGGGCCGGCGCCGTGCAGCACGATCGGCGTCAGGCCGACCTGTTGCAGGAACGTCAGCGAAGAGGTCAGGTCGGCCAGTTCATCGCGCAGCACCGCGCCGCCCACCTTGACCACGGCAAAGCGCTTCGCGTCCAGCTGCGAAAAACGCTTGAGGTATTGCTGGATTTCCTTGGCGCTGCCCATGGCCGAAAGCAGGCGCACAATGGTCTGGCGGGTATTCTTATGCGATTCCACGGTTGACGATCTCGTAGAGGGTTTCGGCGTAGGTGTGCAATTGGTCCAGCGCGACCCATTCGTCGGCGGTGTGGGCCTGGGCAATGTCGCCCGGACCGTAGACGAACGAAAGGTAGCCGCCTGCGGAGAACAGCGCCGCCTCGGTCCAGAAATTCACCGCGTTGCCGACCGGGATGCCCAGCTCGTCGGCGATATCGCGCGCCGCCAGGCGCCTTGCTTCCGCATTGGCGATGTCGCCTGCCGGCAGGGATGCGCCGCGGAAAAGTTCGGTGAAGGCGGCCGGTTGTGGTTCGACCAATTGGCGAAAATCCGCCAGCAGCCGATCCGGATCCATGCTGGGCAGCGGCCGGAACCCAAAACGCACCTCGGCGGTTGGAGCAATCATGTTCGCCTTGATGCCGCCTTCGATGCGCCCGATGTTGAAACGCAATCCAGTCAGGCCGCCGAAGCGCTCATGCGCCTGGCGCTCGACATAATCCAGCGCCGCCGAACCCCAGCGCATGGCCTGGTGCACGGCGCTATCGCCGGGGCGCTGCTCGCCTGAAGCATGCCCTGCCCGTCCCGCGAAACTCATTTGCACCGAATGGATGCCGCGATGCGCCAGCACCGCTTCGCCGCGCGTCGGCTCGGCCACGATCACGGCGTCGTAGTCATGGCCTTCTTTCAGGAACGCGGCGATGCAACGCGGATCGTTGGCTTCTTCGTCGGTGGAGAACAACAGCGCCAGGTTGCCGGCGGTGGCATTCGCGACCGCGATCAGTGCCGCCGCCGCGCCTTTGATATCGCAGGCGCCCAGGCCGATGGCGCGATCGTCCGTTACCTGCAAGACATGCGGGTCGGTGGTCCAGTGCGGCGAATCCGGCACGGTGTCCAGGTGCACGTTGAACAGGTAGTTCGGTTCGCCGCGCACGGCGTGCAGCGTGACGGCGCCGGCGCCATGATCGGTCACCGTCACCTCGAAGCCCGGCAACTGCTCGCGCAGGTAATCGAAGATGCCGCCCGTACCGATCGCGCGCGGCGGATTGCGGGTGTCGAACGAGACCAGGGCACGCAGATGCGCCAGCGTCGCCTCCAGCAATGCGGGCCGTTCGAGTTCGGCACCGCCGGAGCTTGTGTTCATCGATTGACCTCAGCCCACAAGGTGCTGCTCATGCCGAACAGCTTGATGAAACCCTCGGCCTCGGCCACGCCCCAGTCGGCTGCCTGGGCGTAGGTGGCGCCCTTGGCGTTGAGAATATGGCCCGATTCCACCGCCACGGCGTTGACAATGCCACCGCTGGTTTCGAGCATCACCTCACCATTGACGACCGACTGGCTGGAAGCCAGGAACGCTTCGAGATCGCTCTTCAACGGATCGTGGAAGAAACCTTCGTACACCAGCTCCACCCATTTGCGCGCCACCTCCGGCTTGAAGCGATTCTGCTGCTTGGTCAACACGGCTTCTTCCAGCGCGCGATGCGCGACCAGCAACGCGGTGAGACCCGGCGCTTCGAAAATGATGCGGCCCTTCAAGCCGATGGTGGTGTCGCCGGTATAGATGCCACGACCGACGCCATACTGCGCCAGCAGCCCGTTCAACTTGGCCAACAGCTGATGGCCGGCGATCTTTTCGCCATCCAGCGCCACGGCTTCGCCGTTGACGAAGCTGATCGTCAGGCGCAGCGGTTTGGACGGCCATTCGGCGCGCGGCTTGCACCAGCCCACCGCGCCTTCGCCCGGGGCCTGCCAGCGGTCGATCTCGCCGCCGGACATGGTCAGGCCGAGCAGGTTTTCGTTGATGGTGTAGGCCTTTTGCTTGGCGCGCACGCCGAAGCCGAGATCTTCCAGGTATTTCTGCTCGTAGGCGCGCACTTCGGTGTGTTCTTTCTGGATCTCGCGGATCGGCGCCACGATCTCGTAGTCGCCCTGGGCCTTGACCGCCAGATCGAAGCGCACCTGGTCGTTGCCCATGCCGGTGCACCCATGCGCGATGGCTCGGGTGCCCAGCTCGGCACAGCGCTTGAGCGCGGCATCGACAATCAGATAGCGATCGGACACCAGCAGCGGGTACTGACCTTGGTAACCCTCGCCCGCCCACACGAACGGCTTTACGAACCCGTTCCAGATCGCCGGACCGCCATCGATGGTGACGTGGCTGGCCGCTTTCAGTTCCTTGGCGCGCGCTTCGATGAAAGCACGCTCCTGGGCGTCGACGCCGCCCGTATCGGCGAACACGGTATGCACGGCCCAGCCGCGTTCCTGCAAGTAGGGAATGCAGAAGCTGGTATCAAGGCCACCGGAAAAGGCGAGAACGATATCTTTGCTCATGATGCGAAGTCCAAAAGGCGTTAATGGAAAAGAGGTTTACGCGGATTCGATGACAATGCGCGGCTCGCAGCGCACCGGAAAATTGACGGAGTTAGCGATAAAGCAGGCGCGGTGGGCATCCTCGTGCACCTTCGCGGCGCGTACCGGATCGCTATCGGCGGCGATCGTTACGCGCGGTCGCAACACCACTTCTGAAAAGCGTCCGTCATGGGCGCGCTCCAGCAAGCTGCCGACGGCTTCGTCGACATAAGCGGTCACGATGACGCCCGCTACCGCTGCCAGGTGCAAGTACCAGAGCATGTGGCAGCTCGATAGCGACGCCACCAGCAAGTCTTCGGGATTGTGCCGGGTGCCATCGCCACGGAAGGCGGCGTCCGAGGAACCCGCGATCACGACTTTACCGGCGACCCGCACCTCGTGTTCCCGGCCGTAGCCTTGATAGGTCCTGGTGCCGTCACCGCGATTTCCGGTCCACACGACTTGCACCGGATACGAATGGTGTTTATCCACCATGGCGGCGCTCCTCGGCCTGCCGCATCAGTGCCGCCAGCTCGGCATCGCGCCGGCCGCCGCGCTCGGCCAATCCGTTTCTGACCCCTGCACGATTGGCTTCAGGATGGTTCTGGCTCAGCTTGAATTTGCCTTCGATGCGCTCGATGGCGATTTCCAGGCCGACGATCGCCGACAGCATTTTCTCGATGTGATCTTCCGGCGCGTCGCTTATTTGCCACGGCCTGGGTTGCGTGGCTTCGTGGCGGTCGGTGAGCCGTTCCAGCAAAGCGCGCAGCCAGGTTCGGTCATGGGTGACATGCAGGCGGCCATGCACATGCACGACGGCGTAATTCCATGTGGGCACTTCGCGACCGGTCTCGTGTTTGCTCGGATACCAGTTGGGGCTGATATATCCGTCCGCCGCCTGGAAAATCACCAGCACCGGCGCACCATCGGCCGCCGCCAGTTCGTTGCCGCGCGCAACGTGTCCCTGCAACGAACCGCCATCGACCAGCTCGAACGGCAGGTGATTGGCGGCCAACCCATCGGCGCCATGCGTGACGATGGTGCCGAAGGGATACTCGCGTATCAGCGCATGCAGCACCGCTGCGCGCGTTTCATGAAAGGAAGCGGGAAGGTACATGGCGTGGCCCGCGATCAGTGCTGCGCCAGTAACGAGGCCATGACCGCCTTCTGCACGTGCAGGCGGTTCTCGGCTTCGTCGATGGCGATGCAGGCCGGCGAATCCATCACGGCATCGGTGGCCTTGATGTTCCGGCGCAACGGCAGGCAATGGCTGAAGACACCGTGGTTGGTCAGCGCCATCTTTGCTTCGTCGACGATGAAGTGCCGGTGGGCGTCGCGGATCGGCTGCTCCGCTTCCCAGCGACCGAAGAACGGCAGTGCGCCCCAGCTCTTGGCATACACCACATCGGCACCGCGATAGGCGTCCTCGATGTCGTGGCTGACCTTGAGCGAGCCGCCGTTTTCCCTGGCGTTCTGCGCGCCAAAGGCCATGTAGCGCTCGTCGAGCACATAATCGGGCGTGGGACAGAGCAAGGTGACATCCATGCCCATCTTGGTGGCGATCAACAAGGCGGAGTTGGCGACTGCCGTGTTCAACGGCTTGGGATGATAGGTCCAGGTGAGCACGTATTTGCGACCGCCCAGGTCGCCGAAGCGCTCCTTCAGTGCCAGCGCGTGCGCCAGTTCCTGGCATGGATGGGTGATGGTTTCCATGTTGATCACCGGCACGCTGGCGTGCTGCGCGAAAGCCTTGATGACCGCGTCTTCGCGATCGACCGACCAATCCTGGAATTTCGGAAAGGCGCGCACCGCGATCAGGTCCACATAACGGCTCAATACGCGCGCCACTTCGGCAATGTGTTCTTCCGCCTCGCCGTCCATCACCACGTTTGGCCGGAACTCGATCGGCCATGCATCCTTGCCCGGCGAAAGCACAATGGCGTGGCCGCCAAGATGGAAGGCGCCCAGCTCGAAGCTGGTGCGGGTGCGCATCGAAGGATTGAAGAACAACAACGCCACCGATTTCCCGGCGAGCTGTTGCCCGCGCGGCGAACGCTTGAAGGCGGCAGCCTGCGCGAGCAACGCATCGATCTCGGCGCGACTGTAATCCTGGGTGGTGAGGAAATGGCGAAGCGGCATCGTTGACTCCAGTGCGGAAAAACAAAAAACCCGGCGCGAGGGCCGGGTTTAGTCGTCGTATTACTTATGCAACGTGGCGACAGCCTACCCGGCCGAATGTCGGTCCAGCGGTCGGCGCGCACGCGAAGTCATGCCAGCGGCCATGCGGGCGCTGGTAAGCACGGTAGCGGTATAGACGGCTGAGGACATGCGGATTCCGGTGGTTGAACATCCATGATGACCGGATTTTCGCTGCTGTGCAACAGCAGCGGCGGAGCGATGGACCGGCTTGGGAACATCGACTTTGTCCGTACCCGCAGGATGGCAATAAACGAAAAAGCCTGCACATGGCAGGCTCGTTCGCTGTTCGGTATGCCGCCGGGATCAGTCAGCGGGGGCCACGTTCACGCGCACACGCAGGCGTTCGCCGGGATCGTAGCTCAGGCGCGACATATAGACATCGCCGTGGTAACGGTATTCCACGTCGTAGCCGATGATCTGGCGCTGCTCGCTGACCTGGGTGGTCGGCTGGCAGACGGTCTGATCGCTGGCGTAGGTCTGTCCACCGCTGGCGACGGTGTTGCCCACGGCGCCGCCGACGACCGCGCCGCCCACCGTGGCCGCCGTGTTGCCACGGCCATGTCCGATGGTGCTGCCGAGCACGCCGCCGACGACCGCGCCCAGCACCGTGCCGATGCCCTTGTTGCTCGGAGTCTGCTGCACGACCTGCTGGTCATAGCATTGCTGGGTCGGCGTTGCCGTGCGCGTTACGCCATAGACGGGATCGACCCGCAGCACGTCGGCCCAGGCGTAATGCGCGTTATCAGGGCCACCGGCACCAGGGGGAGGCGGCGGGTAACCGGCCTGTTGCGCCATCGCGCCCGTGGAAACGGCAAAGCCTGCAAGCAGGGACAGCAACAACATTTTCTTGTTCATGGACAACCTCCGCAAAAGGGGGCGAAAGCGGCTTTCCGCATATGTCGGAAATTGCAGCAAATTCACGCTGAATCCACGCTTAGAACCGCCGCAATTTAGTGCTCCGTTCGAAGCGGTAACCCGGAACTTTTCGGATAATTCGGCGCAGAACGCCCACGGCGGCTAGGCAAGACCTTGATAAGATGGCCGACTTGTTGACTGCACCCACCGACTGCGGGACATCCATGCCGATTTCGCTCTACAACAGCCTCAGCCGACGCATCGAGCCATTCGAGCCGCTCGATCCGGATCGGGTGACGGTGTATCTGTGCGGGCCGACGGTCTATAACTACGTGCACATCGGCAATGCCCGTGGCCCGGTGGTGTTCGACGTCTTGGTCAAGCTCCTGCGGCGCCACTATCGGCAGGTCACCTACGCCCGCAACATCACCGACGTGGACGATAAGATCAACGCCGCCGCGATCGAGCAGAATGTGCCGATCGGCAGCATTACCGGCCGTTTCACGCGCGCCTACCAGGACGACATGGCGGCGCTGGGCATTGCGCCGCCCGACGTCGAACCCTATGCCACCGCCCATATCGGGCAGATCGTGGCGATGATCGAAACCTTGGTCGCCAGCGGCCATGCCTATGCCGCGGAAGGCCATGTGCTGTTCGATGTCGGGTCCTACCCGGGCTACGGCGCGCTCTCTGGACGCGACACGGACGAGCTGATCGCGGGCGCGCGGGTCGAGGTGGCTCCTTACAAGAAGGATCCGGCCGATTTCGTCTTGTGGAAACCGTCGACGTCCGAGCTGCCAGGCTGGAGCAGTCCCTGGGGCCGCGGGCGTCCTGGCTGGCATATCGAATGCTCTGCCATGAGCGCGGCGCACCTGGGCGAGACCATCGATATCCATGCCGGCGGCGTGGACCTGCAGTTTCCTCATCACGAGAACGAAATCGCCCAGTCCACCTGCGCCCACGGCGGCAAGCTGTTCGCGCGCTGGTGGCTGCATAACGGCATGCTGACTTTCGACGGGCGCAAGATGTCCAAATCGCTGGGCAACGTGCTGCACGTGCACGCGCTGCTCAAGGCGCACCCGCCCGAAGCGTTGCGCCTGCTGCTGCTGCGCGGCCATTACCGTCAGCCGCTGGATTGGTCGGACACGGCCATCGCGCAAGCGATCAGCACGCTGGACGGCTGGTATCGCGTGTTGCGCGAACTGGGCGATATCGCGCTCGATCCGGCTCAACCGTGGCCGGTCCCCCCGCGGCTGGAAGCGGCGCTTTGCGATGACCTCAATACACCCCAGGCATTGGCCGAACTGGCCGTGCTTGCCGATACCGCGCGCCAGGCCCCGAGTGCGTCGAGCAAGGCTGCGCTGCTCGGCGGCGGCGCTTTGCTCGGCCTGCTGCAGGTTGATCCCGAAGCCTGGTTCAAGCAGGGAAGTGGCAGCGACATCGATGCCGGACACGTCGACGCCTTGCTGGAAGAACGTCGCCAGGCACGCGCCAACCGTGATTTCGCGCGGGCGGATGCGATCCGCAATGAATTGGGCGTGATGGGCGTAGTCATCGAGGATGGCGCCCAGGGCACGCGCTGGAGCGTGATCAAGCATTGATCAGGCGCGGTTCGGGTGCGGCATGGCGAACCGCGCGATAATGCTCGCATGAATACGATTGCCAACCCCAGCGCCGCCCAGGCCCAGCAGGATATCGCCGATGAGTTCGCCTTCTTCGGCGACTGGACCGAGCGCTACCAATACCTGATCGATCTCGGCAAACAGCTGCCGCCATTCCCCGACGAATGGAAGACCGAGGACTATCGCGTGCACGGTTGCCAGTCGATGGTATGGCTGGTGCCCAGCGGCAACGCCGCGCAGATGCATTTTGACGCGAGCAGCGATTCGGCCATCGTTTCCGGACTGATCGCACTGGTGCTGCGGGTGTACTCCGATCGCCCAGCGGCGGAAATCGTCATCACCGAACCGACCTTCATACAGCAGATCGGCTTGGCCAAGCACCTGTCGCCTACCCGTTCGAATGGTCTGGCGGCCATGCTGGCGAAGTTGAAGGCATACGCGGCGGCGGCGGTGTAAGACAGGCGGGACCAGGCCGCATGCCGGGTCGCCTAAGCCGTGCGCCCGGATCAAACGCAAAGCCCCGCACAGGCGGGGCTTTGCCAGCTTGGCGATAGGCGTCGGCCCTTCGCGTCAATCCCCCATCTGCTTCTGCAGGTGCTCGCGACGCTCCTGCGCATCGAGCGACAGCGTGGCGATCGGGCGGGCATCGAGGCGCTCAAGGCCGATTTCCTCATCGGTCTCCTCGCAATAGCCGTAACGGCCCTCTTCGATGCGGCGCAGCGCCTTGTCGATCTTGGAGATCAGCTTGCGGTAGCGATCGCGGGTACGCAGTTCCAGCGAGTTTTCCGTCTCGCGGGTGGCACGTTCGGCTTCGTCGCCAACGTCACGCACTTCGTCGCGCAGGTTTTCCATGGTCTGGCGCGATTCCTCCACCAGCTGGTCGCGCCATTCCCGCAGCTTGTTGCGGAAATAGGCGAGATGGCGAGGACTCATGTACTCCTCGTCGGAGGAAGGCCGATAGCCAGGGGGCAGGTCGATCTGCGTGGTGATGGGCAGCGCGTACCGGCCGTCTTCGCGGGTCACGCCATTGTCGAGAGTTGTAGCGGTGCTATTCATTGAGGACTGCGGGGTCTTCTGTTTTTTGGTAGGAGGATGATTCACGGTGGCGTTCGCCACGCGCGGTGCCGTCGGACCGACGGCACTGGCCACCTTACCCGTGAGGGGGCGGGCGACCTGTGATGGTACGGGGTGCGGTGTCGCAGTTTTTGCAGCCGGTTTGGCGTCTTTGGCTGGCGCTACCGATTTGGCGGGCGCCGGAGCAGGTTTCGCAGCCGGCTTCGCGGCAGGGTGTTCGGCCACTTTCTTGGCGGGCGCCGCCGGCTTGGCCGGGGTGATGCGCTTGGGTTCCGGCTTGGCCACAGCCTTCTTCACGGGTGCGGCCTTCTTCGCCTGGGGCTTGGCAATGGGTTTGGCGGCCTTTTTGGCGACGACCTTCTCGGCCGTTGCCTTTTTGGCAACCGCCTTGGCTGGCGTTTTTTTTGCCGCCGCCTTCTTGGCCGGCGCGGCTTTCTTCACGGACTTGGCGGCAGCGACCTTGGCCTTGCCAGCCTTCGCTTCGTTGCCTTTACCCGCAGCCTTGCCTTTCTGAGCTTTCTTGGCGGCGGTCGGATTACGCGTGGTTTTCGCCATTTACCTTCACCATTTTGGCCGTGGCGGCCGGGTGTTATAGCCCAATACCCTTACACCGGCAACCGTCCTTCTGGAATACTTGCGGCATTTGGTGCTACAGGCAGTTTCGGCAACGTGAATGCCGTGAGTCGATCGATTCTTTTCCTGCTCAAGCTCTACAAGCGCTTCGTGAGCCCCCTGTTAGGACAGCGTTGTCGCTTTTACCCCAGTTGCTCCGATTATGCACGCATCGCGGTTACCCGTTTCGGTCCGTGGCGCGGCAGCGTGCTGGCCGGCTGGCGTATTCTCCGCTGCCAGCCGCTGTGCGCGGGGGGCGACGATCCGGTACCCGAGCATTTCCATCTTGCTGGCTGCCGCCCCCAGGCACGCGATGGAAGCGACCCGGAACAAGGAGCAGGAAAACAATGAGGGTCCGGCACACCGTGTTCTACTTGTCTTCTTTTCCACTCAAAAGCCGCTATGTTCGATAATCGCGCAAATCGGCGCGCATCCCGTGCGCGAAAAGCGCGCCTCGCGGGAACGCTGTAGCAGGACCATCACGAGCACCGTCTCCCCGCTTTTTTCCATCCATCGGAGCCACGCATGTCCACCAACTGGCTGATCAAGAACGCCGAACTGATCAATGAGGGGCGCCGCTTCCATGCCGACCTGCGCGTGAAGCACGGCCGGATCGAGAACATCGGCGACAGCCTGGACGTGCGTCCGGGCGAACAGGTGATCGATGCCTCCGGACTGTGGCTGCTGCCCGGCATGATCGACGACCAGGTGCATTTCCGAGAACCCGGCCTGACCCACAAGGCCGACATCGCGCACGAATCGCGCGCCTGTGCCGCAGGCGGCATCACCAGTTTCATGGAGATGCCCAACACCAGGCCCCCGGCGCTGGATCGCGAATCGCTGGAGGCCAAGTACAGCCGCGCGGCCGAAACCTCCGCCGTGAACTATGCCTTTTACATGGGCGCCAGCAACGATAATCTCGAAGCGATCCGCGCGCTGGATCCGAAGGCCGCGCCCGGCATCAAGGTGTTCATGGGTGCCTCCACCGGCAACATGCTGGTGGACAATCCGGAAACGCTGGACGGCATTTTCCGCGAAGCTCCCACGCCGATCATCACCCACTGCGAAGACACGCCGATGATCGACGCGCTGCATGCCAAGGCGCGCGAGAAATACGGCGAGAACATTCCCGCACGAGAACATCCGCTGATCCGCTCGCGCGAGGCTTGCATCAAGTCGACCCGGCTGGCGATCGCGCTGGCGCAGAAGCATGGGACGCGCCTGCATGTGCTGCATATCTCCACCGCGGACGAACTGGCGCTGTTCCAGCCGGGCCCGCTGCAAGGCAAGCGCATCACCGCCGAAACCTGCGTGCATTTCCTGCATTTCAGCGACGAGGACTACGAACGGCTCGGCTTCCTGATCAAATGCAATCCGGCGATCAAGACGGCAGCCGACCGCGACGCCATTACCAAGGCGTTGGCGGAGCGACGCATCGACGTGCTGGCGACCGATCATGCGCCGCACCTGCTGGAAGAAAAAAACCAGCTTTACGACAAGGCTCCGTCTGGCTTGCCGCTGGTCCAGTTCGCGCTGCAGGCCGCGTTGCAGCGGGTGACCGAAGGCAAGCTGACACTTGAGCGGGTGGTGGAAGCCGTCTGCCACGCGCCGGCCACGCTGTTCGACGTGCACGAGCGCGGCTTCCTGCGCGAAGGCTATGCAGCCGACCTGGTCTTGGTCGATCCGCGCAAGCCGCACACCGTGCGGCGCGAAGAAGTGCTGTCGAAGTGCGGCTGGTCGCCGTTCGAAGGCTATACATTCAGCAGTTCGATCGCGGCCACTTTCGTCAATGGCCAACGCATTTGGGATGGCTCGCGCATGGACGACACCGTGCGTGGCGAGCGCCTGGCCTTCGATCGATAACAGGTCCGGGACGTGCCGGCTGCGTCGCCGCCGGCACGCGCGGCTCAGTGAATTTCCGAGATCACGATCCGAACCGGGCCCTCGTTGCCGGAGCGGCCCAGCACGCTCACCTGGGTATCGTTGACGGCCAGCGTGCGATCTCCTTGCTTGATCCGCGCCGACACAGCGAAGTCCACGCCATCGGCCAGCTCCGCCGGCTCGTAGCCCAGCACGAACGACACGGGCGAGGAACCGATCGGCACAATGCGATCCGTGGCAATGACCCGGGCCGGGGCGTCCTGTTTGCTGACATCGGCCAGCGTCACTTCGAGATACGCATCGGCAGGCAGAGGGTGCGAAAGCGCATAGTCGACTTCGCCGGCAAGCGACTTCATCAGCATTTGCTGTTTCGGCGCCCTGTCCTTGCCGAAGTGCGGCATCCAGCTACAAGCGGCCAATGCCAGCAGGCCGATCGACAGCACACCGTGACGAATCTTCATGGAAATTCCTTTTTTGCAGGGTCCGGGATCATAGCAACCGCACGCTGCAGGAGGCCCCTTCAGGCGCGCTCCGCGCCGTAACCGCCGGCAACGCCTTTGCTCGCGTAAGCCACGGCATCATGTGGATGCAAGCTTTCCTGGTGCTCCAGGCGAACGTGGAAATCGACGATGCCCGGGTCGGCATCGAGCGCGCGCTGGATGCGTCGCGCGGCATCCTCGCAGAACATCAGATTGCCGCCATTGGCGAGCGCGAAAGCCTGTTCGTCTTCGCGTTTCACCGCCGTCTGCACGGGCGTGCCCAGCGCCTGCTCCACACGGTCGAGCAGACCGATCAGGTTCAGCGGCGCGCCTTCGGCGAATCGCACCAGCAGGCGTGCCACGCTGCGTTGTGCATGCGGCGTGGCGACAATGCCCTTCTCGCTACCCAGCCATGCCAGCACGGCAGCGTGGTCCAGCGGAACGTTGACGTCGAAATCCTTGGCAAATTGTTCCTGGATCAATTGCCGGGACAAAGCGGCCGACGCCGGACACGTCGAGGAATACACCACTTCCGTGCCCAGTTCCATGCGGAATCCATCCGCGCACAAGCTGGCCTCGACGGACACCGGGTAGGCACGCCAGCCACTGTTACCGCTACGCAGCGCGGCACGGCGCACGAGCTGGTCGAAGCGAACGCTGAGGCGGGCGCGATCGGACAGATCCTTGTGCGAATCCAGGAAAGCGCGCAGCAGCGATTCGAGCCTCGTGGCGTCGATCGGGTTGCTGCTCAGGTATTCATCGACCAGCAGATATAGCCGAGACATATGAATGCCGCGCCGGTCCGGCCGGATCAGGTTGACGAACGCGCCGACCTGGGCGCTGGAACGCTGCGCCGCGCCGTCGCCGGCGTCGAAGTGCACCGGGACCTCGATGCCGTCCATGCCGACCCAATCCAGCGCGCCGGCCAGATGCGGCTGCGCCTGGGTGGCAACGTCGGGCATCAGGCGGGCCGTGTTTTCGTGGGTATGCATGGGACATCCTTTAAAAGCCGGCGCTCGGCTGCCGCGAGCCCCCTATGTTGGGGCAGCCTGACGCCGCGCAACAGGGCCTGCGGAAGAAACGGTGCGTTTACCGGTCCCGGGACTTTTGTTGCTGCCAGCGGCGAGCCGCCCGCCAGGCGCGCAGGGTCACCATGAACCCGCTATCGGGCGCACCTTGCTGCAGCACTTTCATCGGCGCGCTGGCGCGCGCCGCCTTGCCCGCCAGCCATTCGGCCAGGCCGGCCTCGAGCGCCCGGAATACGCTGAGCGGTCCGGCGAGCTGGCTCGATTCGCGCCATGCCGATTGCAGATCATCCAATTGCGCCTTGATCGCCCGGTCGCGCGCCTCGCCTTGCTGGCGCAGGCCGTTGCGGTCGAGATGGAACCGCGCCAGGCGCGCCATCGGCAACGGCAAGCGGTCCTGCTCGGCATCTTCCTGCAGGCGCCGCAGCGCATACAGCATGTGGCTCAGTGTCGCCACGCGCGTGGCGCGGGCCGACGATGCGTCCTGGCCGTACCACCAGGCCGTCTCCAGCGCCGCCAGCGCGCCATGCAAGACGGAAGCTGCGTTGACCTGCGCGGCGAAGTCCACCGCGGTGCCCTCTTCCAGTTGCGCCATGGCCGCCAGCACCGGTGCAAGCCAGCGCTCGGACGGCACGGCATGCGCGCGCTCGTCATCAAACAGCATCCGGGTCAGCGGATGACGGCCGCCGCTGGCGGCCGCGCCGCTCAATTCTTCTGCCCACCAGTTGAGCTTGGTCGCGGCAACCTGCGGTTCGCGGATGCCGTAAGCGGCGGAAAGCAGTTCCTGTTCCAATGCGGCGAGCGCGACATGGCCGGGATATTTGCCAGGCTCGACAAACACCAGCGCCATACGCTGCTGCGGCTGCACGGCCAGCCATTTGTCGAGGTAACTTTGCAGTGCGCCGTGCGAAAAAACGTCCTCGCTCACGCCATGGCCTTCCATGTGAGCAACCCAGCCAGCTGGCTGGGATGTTCCAGTACGGCATCGGCGCCCCACGCATGCGGATCGCCGCCATCCAGGTAGCCCCAAAGCACCGCCACCGTATAGAGCCCCGCGTCACGGCCCGCCTGGATATCGCGCCGGTCATCGCCGACGAACAGGCATCGGGCCGGTTCGAGTCCGGCACGCTCGCATGCCAGCAGCACCGGCGCCGGATCGGGTTTGCGCACCGGCAAGGTATCGCCGGAGACGACCGCCGCCGCGCGTTGGCTCCATCCGATCTGCTGCACCAGATCGTCGGTGAGATAACCCGGCTTGTTGGTGACGATGCCCCAGGCCAGCCCACCGGTTTCAAGCAACTCAAGCAGCGTCTCGACGCCATCGAACGGGCGCGTATGGCGGCACATCATCCCGTGGTAAAGCTCGAGATAACGGGGCATCCGCTCCAGCAACGCTTGATCGCTTTCGTCGAAGGCGCAACGCAGGATGGCCCGCGACCCGCGCGAAACGACTTCCCGCACGGCCGCATACGAAGGCACGCCAGCACCGACCTCATCGCAATAGGCGGCCAGGGTGGCGTGCAGGTCGGGGGCGCTGTCCAGCAAGGTGCCGTCCAGATCGAACAGGACGCCTTGCGGTGATGACGGTGGGGATTTCTTCATGCCGGCTTGCGTGCGCACAAAAGATAGTTGACGGCGGTAAACCGGCTCAGCCACGCCTTGCGGTTGAGCGGGTTGTAGCCCAGACCGCTTACATCCTCCAGTTCCAATCCGGCCTGGCGCAGCAAGCGCCCCAGCTCGGATGGCTTGAGGAACTGCGCGTAATGATGGGTGCCGCGCGGAAGCATGCGCATGATGTATTCGGCACCGAGTATGGCGGCGCCAAACGCGGCGGGCGTGCGGTTGAGCGTGGACATGAACAACGGCGCGCCCGGCTTGAGCATGGCGGCCAGGTCGCGTACCAGCTCGGCAGGATCTGGCACGTGCTCGATCAGTTCCATGCAGCACACGGCGTCGAAGCTCGCCGGCTCCGCAGCGGCGAGCTCGGCGGACGACTGCTTCCGATAGTCGACGTGCAAATTCGATTCGTGCAAATGCAACCGGGCGATCTCGATCACTTTCAGGCCGAGGTCGATGCCGACCACCTCGGCCCCGGCGCGCGCCAATGCTTCGCTCAGCAAACCACCGCCGCAACCGACATCGGCGATCTTTGCGCCACGCAAGGGTACCCGTGCGGCCACGTAATCAAAACGAACCGGGTTGAGATCGTGCAACGGCCGCGATTCGCCATCCGGATCCCACCATCGCGCGGCCAGTTTGTCGAAGCGTGCGATTTCGTCGTGGCTGACGTTCTGTACGGTCTGCATGAGGGGGAACTCCGATATACGAGGCAAAATTAGCGCGCGATCCATTCGTACAATGTGATATCCCAGCCTCCGCTGGTATGCGCCGGATCGCTGTGAGCGATGGTTTGCGCTTCTTCCAGCGACTGCGCGCGCAGCAGATAGGCGCCTCCGGATTTGTCGCCGAACGGACCGGACATTTCGTTGCGTCCTTGCGCGCGCAGCTCTTCCAGGAACTGCTGGTGCAGTGGCACCACGGCGGGTTCGAACTGCGGGCGACGGTGCAAGATGACGAGATAGCGATGCATGCGCGTCATCCGCCCATGTCAAGGGCGGCGATGCGTTCACGCCATGCATGCGTGCGGGCCAGGATGCCGGCCGTATCCATATCCACCAGCTCACGCCCGGCCAGCTTGCGTTGACCGGCAATCCACACGTCGGTGACCTGATGGCGTCCGGTGGCATAGACCAGCTGCGAAATAACGTGAAACAGCGGCTGGGTTTCCAGATCGCTGAGCCGTATCGCCGCAAGGTCGGCCTGCTTGCCGGCTTCGATCGAACCGATGTCGGCATCCAATCCAAGCGCCTTGGCTGCGTGCAGGGTAGCCGCGCGCAACGCGAAACCGGCGTCGAATGCGGCCGCATCCTGCGCCACCGTCTTCGCCAGCAACGCGGCGGTGCGCATTTCGCCGAACATGTCCAGATCATTGTTGGACGCACAACCATCGGTGCCCAAGGCGAGGTTCACGCCCGCCTGGCGCAGCTTTTCCGCCGGGCAAAATCCGGAGGCCAACTTCAAATTGGACTCGGGACAGTGCACGACGGACACGCCGGCCTCGGCGCAGGCGGCGATTTCGCCATCCGTGAGCTGGGTCATGTGCACCGCGATCAGGCGGTCGTTCACCAGGCCCAGCTTCTGCAGGCGCTGGAACGGACGCAGGCCGGACTTCTTGCGCTCCTCGTCCACTTCGTGCGCGGTTTCGTGCAAATGCAGATGCACGGGAATATCGAGCTGGTCGGCCAGTACCCGAATGCGCTCGAACGACTCGTCCGATACCGTGTACGGCGCATGCGGCGCGAAGGCGGTGCGGATCAGCGGGTCACTGCGAAAACTGTCGTGCGTGGCACCGGCGCGTTCGAAATACTCATCCTGGGTACGGGCCCATGCCGATGGGAATTCGATCACCGGCAGGCCGACCACAGCGCGAAATCCATGCTTGCGATAGGTGGCGCCGATGGCATCCGGGAAAAAGTAGTTCTCGTTGGCACAGGTGGTGCCGCCGCGCAGCATCTCGGCAATGGCGAGCTCCACGCCGTCACGCACGAATTCCGGGCCGATCACCTTGGCCTCGACCGGCCAGATGTGCTGCTGCAGCCAGACCATCAGCGGCAAATCGTCCGCAAGGCCGCGCATCAGGGTCATCGGGTTGTGTGTGTGCGTGTTGATCAGGCCGGGAATCAGTACGTGCTCGCCAAGCTCGACCCGTTCACGCGGGGCGTAAGCCGCGCGCGCGCGCACAATCGGCAGCACCGCAACGATTCGATCGGCGTCGACCGCCACCGCATGATGTTCGAGCACCACGTCGCGTGGTTCGACCGGTACGACCCAGCGGGCCTCGATGAGTAGATCGATGGTCTGCGGAGCGTTCTGGCTCATCGTTATTCGCCTTGCGGGGAGTCATACGAGATGGGGCGGCACATCTTACGATGCCCGCCCCGGGTTTGATTCGCCGCCCTGTTCGCCCCTGCTCGCGAAGGGCGGGAGGATCGGCCCGGCGTCACTTCACGCGGCTGACATATTCGCCGGAACGGGTATCGACCTTGATCACTTCGTCCTGGTTCACGAACAGCGGTACGCGCACCACGGCCCCGGTCTCCAGCTTGGCCGGCTTGCCGCCGCCACCGGAGGTATCGCCGCGCAGGCCCGGATCGGTCTCGACGATCTTCAACTCGACGAAGTTCGGCGCCTGGACCGAGATCGGGCGGCCATTCCACAGCGTGACCACGCACTCCTCCTCGCCTTTCAGCCACTTGGCTGCATCCGCCATGGCGGCGGCGTCAGCCTGGTGCTGCTCGAACGATTCCTGGTGCATGAAGTGCCAGAATTCGCCATCGCTGTAGAGATACTGCATGTCGGTATCGACCACGTCGGCGCCCTCGTAGGAGTCGCTCGACTTGAGCGTCTTTTCCGTGGTGCGGCCGTTGAGCAGATTGCGGACCTTGATGCGGGTGAAGGCCTGGCCCTTGCCCGGCTTGATGAACTCCGCCTCGGTGATGATGTAGGGATCACCATCGACGATGATCTTCAGACCGTTCTTGACGCCGTTAAGGTCGTAATTGGCCATGCACTTCGCTCCAATGAGGAAAACCGCTGCCGTGAGCGGCTAAAATAGATAGTTTCGAGGGCCAAGACGCCCGCATAGAGCCCGATATGATAACCGCAAGCCCTGGCGCCCGCATTACATCGCCTGCTCCGGCCGACTGGCGGCAGCTTTGGCGCGATTCAGTCACCGACAGCCACGAACTGCTCGATCTGCTTGGGCTTGGCCATCTCGCTGGCCAATTGCCCGCCGGGGACGCCGGCTTTGCGCTGCGCGTGCCCCGCGGTTTCGTCGCGCGCATGCGCCCGGGTGACGCCCGCGACCCCTTGCTCTTGCAAGTGCTGCCACGGTGGGCCGAACGCGAGCAGGCGCCGGGCTTCGTTATCGACGCGGTGGGCGATCTCGCCGCGCGCGAAGCGCAGGGCGTGCTGCACAAATACCACGGTCGCGCCCTGTTGATCGCCAGCGGCAGTTGCGCGATCAACTGCCGCTACTGTTTCCGCCGGCACTTTCCGTATGGCGAAGAGATGGCCGCAGCGGGCCAGTGGCGGCAGGCGCTGGAGCACGTCCGCCAGGATCCTTCTATTAACGAATTGATCCTGTCCGGCGGCGATCCGCTGGCGCTGGCCACCGCCAAGCTGGAAGAACTCGGCCGGGGCCTGGCGGACCTCCCGCATGTGGTTCGCTTGCGCATCCACACGCGCCTGCCGGTCGTGCTGCCCGAGCGCATCGATGCATCGTTCGTCGACTGGCTGGGTTCGCTGCCCATGCAAAAAGTGGTCGTGCTGCATGCCAATCACGCCAACGAATTCGACCACACCGTGGATGCCGCCTGCGCCCGCTTGCGCGAAGCGGGCGCAACATTGCTTAACCAGGCCGTGCTGCTACGCGGCGTCAACGACGATGCCGACACGTTGGCCGCGTTGTCCGAACGCATGTTCATGGCGGGCGTGCTGCCGTATTACCTGCACCAGTTGGACCGGGTCCAGGGCGCGGCGCACTTCGAAGTGAGCGATGCCCATGCCCGGGCATTGCTTGATACCTTGCGCGCCCGCCTGCCCGGTTACCTGGTACCCAGGCTGGTCCGCGAGATGGGTGGCGATCCATCCAAGCGTCCGCTGTAACGGATACCTTCCCGCCAGTCACTTGTCCTGCCCGCTTCGCGACAGGCCATTCACGAACGGCCTCGACCGGAGCAGTCTCGGCGCTTCCGCGGCCGCCGCCCGTCATGCGCTTCATCACCAATGCATGAATTGACGCTGGCGAGGCTGAACGGAATCCGTTAAAACACATGGGTAGTGCCGGCCAGCTCTCGGATGCCTTCCGCGCGAGCAGCCCTATCCAAGGAAGCACGACGCACCCATGAAGACAGACTCCGTTATCAAGATCCTCTTTATCGAGAACTCGGTAGAGGACGCGGAACAGATCATTACGTTATTGCGCAATGCGGGCGTCGCGGTCCGCCCTGCGCGGGCCACCACTCCGGAGCAGATCCATGCGGCGCTGGAAGAACTCGGCCCCGACCTGGTGCTGTTCAATCCCGGCGTCAACGGTTTGCCGCTGCGCGGCGTCGCGCAACAGATCGATGCCAGCGCTCGCGATATCGCCCTGATCGCCTGCGTCTCCAAGATGGATGACCAGGGCATCGCCGACATGTTCCAGGACGGCGTACAGGGCGTCGGTTCACGCAGCCAGCCCAAGCAGCTGATTACCGTGATCAGGCGTGAATTCGACTCGCTCAACACGCGCCGGCAAGTGCGCCGGCTGGAGTCGGCGCTGCGCGAATCGGAGCGGCGCTGCGATGCATTGCTGGATTCGTCGAACGATCCGATCGCCTATGTGCACGAAGGCATGCACGTGCGCGCCAATCGCTCCTACCTGGATACGTTCGGCTACGCGGATTACGAAGACTTGCTCGGCCTGCCGGTGCTCGACCTGATCGGCCCGGCCGACGCAGACGCCTTCAAAGGCCTGCTGCGCGCCCTTTCGCGCGGCGAGAAGGCCGATCTTCGGCTGGAGCTGCACGCGCGGCGCGCCGACGGCAGCACCTTCCGGGCCACCGCGGAGTTCGCCCACGCCACGTTCGAAGGCGAAGCCTGCCTGCAGATCGTGTTCCGCCGCCAGCAGGTCGATCCGGCCCTGGTCGAGCAATTGCAGCGCGACCCGGTGACCGGCCTCTACAACCGCGCACGCACGCTGGAATGCATCGATAACGCCGTGGCGGCTGCCAGCGAAGGTCGCAAGGGTCAAAGCCTGCTGCTGATCGAGCCTGACAACTGGACCCCGATCGTGAACGGCATCGGATTGGGCAAGGCCGACGAATTGCTGGCCGCCTTCGCCCATCGCGTAAGCATGCAGCTCGGCCAGGAAGACATCGCGGGCCTGCTTGCCGAGCATACGATCGGCGTCATCCTGCATACGGAAAATGATGAAGCCATCCGCGAATGGATCGGCGGCCTGCAGCAAACCATCTCGCGCGAAATCTTCGACCTCGGCACGCAATCGATCACGCTGACCACCAGTATCGGCGGCAGCTTGCTGGGCGAGAAGAACGCCAATACCGACATGCTGTTGAACCAGGCCAGCCAGGCCCTGCGCAGCGCGCAGAGCCAGGGCGGCAACCGTAGCGAACTGCACGACCCCGCCGCGCGCGAGAAAGCCGATGCCGAACGCGAGCGCAATTGGCTGAACCTGCTGCGCCAGGCGCTCACCCAGAACGAATTCGTGCTCTACCACCAGCAGAGCATCAGCCTGCAGGATGCCGAGGGCGACTATTCAGAAATCCTGCTGCGCATGAACGGCCCGCAGGGAGAAGTGTTGCCCGGCTTCTTCATGCCGATTGCCGAAAAGCACGGCCTTAACGCCGAGATCGATCGCTGGGTACTGAACCAGGCGATCAATGCGCTCAAGGCGCGCGAACGGCTGGGCATGCCGACGACTTTCTTCGTAAAGCTCACGGCCGATTCATTGCAGCAGCAAGCCAGCCTGCTGCCTTGGCTGGAGCGGACGCTGAAACAGGCCAGCCTGAAACAGGGCCGCCTGGTGCTGGAAATGACTGAAAGCAAAGTGGTGACCATGCTGCGCCCGGCGCAAGAGTTCATCACGGCCTGGAAGAAACTCGGCGGTTTTTTTGCCCTGGAGCAATTCGGCTCCGGCCTCAATTCGTTCCAGTTGCTCAACCATATCGATGCCGACTACCTGAAGATCGACCGCAGCTTCATGGCCGACCTGCCGCAGCATCCGGAGAATCAGAAGAAGATCACCGAGATCTGCCAGCAGGCGCACGAGATGAAGCGCATGGCGTTAGCTGAATGGGTGGAGGATGCCGCCAGCACCTCGCTGCTGTTCGCCTGCGGCGTGGATTTCGTGCAGGGCAACTTCCTGCAGGAGCCGCAGCCGCTGCAGGTGAATGGATGAAATGACCGGAACGGAGCCTCGCGCAGCAGGAAATCGTAAACGTGGTTGCAGTACCTAACCGTCACTCCCCGCTTTCCGATTTCCATCAACAAAAAAACCGCGGAGCGATCCGCGGTTTTTTTGTGCAGCGGCGGCGCGCTGAATCAGTCACGCGACGAGGAAGCGGCGATATCTTCCTTGATGCGGGCAGCCTTGCCTTCCAGACCGCGCAGGTAATACAGCTTGGCGCCACGCACCTTGCCCTTGCGCTTCACCTGCACCGATTCGATGCTCGGGCTATGCGCCTGGAAGACGCGCTCCACGCCGGTGCCATGCGAGATCTTGCGCACGGTGAAAGCGGAATGCAGGCCGCGGCTGCGCTTGGCGATGACCACACCCTCGAAGGCCTGGACACGCTCGCGATTGCCTTCCTTCACCTTGACGTTGACCACCACGGTGTCACCAGGGCCGAACTCCGGCAGCTGGCGGGTGATCTGCTCGGCTTCGAACTGTTCGATGATCTTGTTCATGGCAACACCTGTCTTTTCTCAATGATCGCGGCCTTCATTGGCCGCATCGTTTTGTCGCGCCTGCGCTTGGGCATGCTCGCGACGGAATTCATCCAACAGCGTCCGGGATTCTGCATCCAGCGCACGCTGCGCCAATAAATCGGGACGCCGTAACCAGGTACGTCCCAGCGATTGCTTCAGGCGCCAACGGCGAATGGCCGCATGATCGCCGGAGCGCAACACCTCCGGTACGTCACCCAGTGCGTCGTGCACCGGTTTCGCATAGTGCGGACAATCGAGCAGGCCGTTCGAAAACGAATCTTGCTCGGCCGACTGCGCGTCGTTCAACGCACCGTCCTGCAAGCGGCCCACGGCATCAATGATTACCGCGGCGCCCAACTCACCACCGGACAGCACATAGTCGCCGATGGAAAGTTCCTCGTCGACCTCGTGCGCCAGCAGACGCTCGTCCACACCTTCGTAACGTCCGCAGAGCAAGGCGATGCGCGGCAACTTCGCCAGCGCCTCCACCCGGTCCTGCGTCAGCCGCGCTCCTTGCGGGCTGAGGTAAATCACGTGCACCGGTTCTGGCGCCACCCCGCGCAACGCCGCCAGGGCTGCACGCAAAGGTTCGATCAACATCACCATGCCAGGGCCGCCGCCGCAGGTGCGGCCATCCACGGTACGGTAATTGTCAGTGGCGTAATCGCGCGGATTCCAGGTTTCCACCTGCAGCAACTGGCGTTGCTGCGCGCGTCCTACGACACCGACCGCGGCGCACTGGCGCATGAAGTCGGGAAACAACGTGACGACATCGATGCGCATCAGACCCTCGATTCTCAGAATTCAGGGTCCCAGTCCACCACCATGCGTCCACCGGAGATATCCACCGACCGCACGTAAACACCCTGGACGAAAGGAACCAGCCGCTCGCGCTCGCCGTCCCTTACCACCACCACATCGTTGGCGCCGGTCGCGAACAGATGACTGACCCGTCCCAGCGCGACGCCTTCGGTGGTGACGACCTCGAGACCTTCGAGATCGACCCAGTAGTACTCATCCTTGCCGGGGGGGGGCAACAGCCCGCGGGCGACGTAAATGTCCTGCCCAATCAGCGCTGCGGCACCATCCCGATCATCCAGCCCAGGCAACTTGGCAATCAGGCCCTTGCCCTGTGGCCGGCCATCAATACCGGCGACCTCCATCTCCTGGCCCGGCGCCGCTGAAAGCAGCCAGGGCTGGTACTTGAAGATCTGCATGCGGGGCTCGGTCCAGGATTCGACCTTGAGCCAGCCCTGCACACCATACAACCCGACGATGCGCCCGACCAGGACGCGCCGACCGGCTGCGGTCACGCTCAGGCAGCCTGCTGCTTGCCGGCTTCCTTCACCAACGCGGCGACCTTGTCGCTCAGCTGGGCGCCCTTGGAGACCCATTCCTGAACGCGCACGACGTTCAGTTCGAGGCGCTTGTCCTTGCCGGAGGCAACCGGATTGTAGAAACCCACGTTCTCGATGCTGCGCCCATCGCGCTTGTTGCGCTGATCGGTCACGACGACGTGGTAGAACGGACGGCCCTTGGCGCCGCCGCGCGAAAGACGAATCTTGACCATAAGTAAAAGCTCCAGAGTTGCCGGCATGCCCGGCAAGCGCGCCCTAGAATGGACGCGGTAAACCCGACATTTTAATGAAATCCGGGGAAAAAGGAAGAGGTTGGCGCATGATGGCCAGAGAATGCGCCTTAGCGCATCGGCGGGAGGCCGCCCCCCATCCCGCCCATGCCCTTCATGGCCCCACGCATCTGGCGCAGCAGGCCTTTGCTGCCACCCTTGGAAAGCTTGGACATCATCTTTTCCATCTGCATGTATTGCTTGAGCAGGCGATTGACATCGGCCGGCTGGGTGCCGGAACCACGCGCCACGCGGGCGCGACGGGAACCGTTCAGCAAATCCGGATGACGGCGCTCTTTCTTGGTCATCGAACTGATGATCGCGACCATGCGCTTGATCTCGCCGTCGTTGACTTTCGACTTCACGTTCTCCGGCAGGGCCGAGACACCCGGCAACTTGTCCAGGAGACCGGCCAGGCCACCCATGTTGCTCATCTGCTCAAGCTGGTCGCGCATGTCGTTGAGATCGAAGCGCTTGCCCTTCATTACCTTGGTGGCGAGCTTCTGCGCCTTTTCCTGATCGACCTTGCGCTCCACTTCCTCGACCAGCGACAGCACGTCGCCCATGCCGAGGATGCGCTGGGCGATGCGATCCGGATGGAACGGCTCCAATGCGTCGGTCTTCTCGCCCGCACCGAGGAACTTGATCGGACGACCGGTGACGTAACGCACCGAGAGCGCCGCGCCGCCACGCGCATCGCCGTCGGTCTTGGTCAGCACCACACCGGTCAGCGGCAGCGCTTCGGCAAAGGCTTTGGCGGTGTTGGCCGCATCCTGGCCGGTCATGGAATCGACCACGAACAGGGTTTCGATGGGCGTGACCGCAGCGTGCAGCGCCTTGATCTCGGCCATCATCGCTTCGTCGACGTGCAGGCGGCCGGCGGTATCCACCAGCAGTACGTCGATGACTTCCTTGCGCGCCGCCGATATCGCCGCCTTGGCGATATCGACCGGGTTCTGGCCGGCTTCGGACGGGAAGAATCGCACTCCGACCTGTTCGGCCAGGGTCCGCAGCTGCTCGATGGCGGCAGGTCGATAGACGTCGCAGCTCACCACCATCACGCGCTTCTTCTTGCGCTCGGTCAGGAAGCGCGCCAGCTTGGCCACGGTAGTGGTCTTGCCCGCGCCCTGCAGTCCGGCCATCAGCACCACGGCAGGCGGCTGCTGGGCGAGGTTGAGCTCGGTATTGGCCGTGCCCATCACCACTGTCAGCTCATCACTGACCACCTTCACCAAGGCTTGGCCCGGCGAGAGGCTCTTGAGTACCTCCTGGCCTACCGCACGGACTTTCACGCGCTCGATCAACGCCTGCACCACCGGCAACGCCACGTCGGCTTCGAGCAGCGCAATGCGCACTTCACGCAGGGATTCGCGGATGTTTTCCTCGGTCAACCGGCCGCGTCCGCGCAAACGGTTGACGGTGGTGGAGAGGCGTTGGCTGAGCGACTCGAACATGGCGTTGCGGCTAGGAAACTGAATGGACTGGCAAATATACCAGACCCGCTCGCCTTCTCATGAGGACGGCGGCTGCAGCTTGATCCATTGGGCGATATCGCGAATCACCCGCGCATCCATATGGGCCGGCTTGGCGTAATCGGCTGGCGAGGGCGGATGGCCGGCAGGCATGAACAGATGACTGAGGCCCGGGTACGCGATCAGCGTTACCCGGGAGTCATGCGCAAAGGCGGCTTGCCATCGGCTGAAATCATGCTGCGGCGTAACCTGATAATCGCCGTCGCCTTGCAGTATCAACATGGGTTGATGCAGCTGTTTTGCCGTGGCGACCGGATCGTAATCGCGCGTGCTCAGCCAGTAGCTGTCCGGGGCGTGAAAGCAATTTCCTGCCGATGCATGCGCGGAACCCGCCAATACCGATGTATTGCATGCCCTGGTCAACGACGCCAGCCGCCGATCCAGTTCTGCGCTGGGCGTGCCTTGCAGCTGTGCGATGTAGCGCAGCTGCCGGACTATGTCGTCCGGGCCAAGCGTCACTGGCGCCGCAAGCATGATGATTCCTGCCAATTGAAGGTCGCGCTGACCGATACGCGGCGCCATCATCGCCCCCAGGCTGTGACCGAGCACATACAGGCGATGCGGATCGATGGATGGCTGCCTGGCGAGCACACGCAGCGCCGCCAAGGCATCGTCAGTCACCTCATCGTCCACCGTCATGGCTTTGCCGGCCATGGCGGCACCGTAGACATAGGTGCGCTTGTCATAGCGAAAGGAGGCAATGCCGGCGGCCGCCAATCCGTCGGCCACATCGCGCAGCGGTTTGTTCGGGCCAACGGACTCGTCGCGATCGCTGGGGCCGGAGCCCGCCACCAGCAGAACCGCCGGGAATGGCCCCTTGGCACGGGGTATCACCAGCGTTCCGGGCAACGGCCCTGACGGCGAAGGCACCTGCACGGAACGGGATGTACCGATCGCAGGGTCCAGCGTTTCCGCTTGCGATCCCGCGGCCGGTAGCGCCGAAGCCGGCACGACGTGGAAAGTGACGATGCGATCCTGCGCATCGCACGCCACCACGGCCGCCATCGATTTGCCGGAAAAATCCATCTCCGCTACCAGCACTTCGCGACCGGCCATGCTGCGCGGCTGCAAGTCGCCTAACTTGCGAAAGCTGCCAGCCACGGCCTGCAATTGCGCCCATCCTGCCTTGAGCTGTTGCGGTGACGTGAGGCTGGCAACGGCGGGGTCGAATTCCTTGCTGACGCTGTCGTAATGCCCCTGCGACCATGCGACGAGTGCCGCCTGTCCGTGGGCGCGGCACATCGCCGATGGCTCCGCCATGCCGGGCATGGCAAAGAGGTCGGCACATAACGCGACGGCAATGATCATGTTCCGAAAAGACATGGCTCGCTCCCTGGCTGTTCAGCCGTGCTGTTCAAGACGTTGGTAAATGACATACGAATACACGCAGGGAACGAGCACCGACGCCGCGATCACACAGAGCATCGACCATAGCGGCGCCTGCAGAAGCGCAATGGCAATGACCGCCAGCCCGGCCAGCACGAACATCCACCCGCTCAGCCGATGCGTCCGTTCCCAGACAGCTTCGCTGGCGAGTGTCCATGGCGTTCGAATGCCCATGAAGAAATTCTGGCGCAATTTATCCATGTAGTTCCCCATCACCAGCAGCAGCGCACCCAGGGAAATCATGCAAAGCCATGGCATGCGCACGGGATGGCCGGCGGCATTCAGCAACACCCCCAGCGCAGCCACCAACACCAGTGCCTGCAACGCGAGCATCACGACGGCAAATGCGGACACGAACGGCCCGATGGCATAGCGCCGCGGTGAAATCCGCGGCAACAGCCACGTGAGCAGCCCCAGCGTCACAATGGCCAACGTGGGCACCAGCACGGCATGCATGGGAGTCATGTATCCATTGACGTTGCCGCGGGCATTCCAATGCGTCGCGACCAGCGCCGGCATGCGTGGACGCAGCCACACGAATACCGCCAGCAACGCCGACAGGAAAACGGCGGATATCCACCAACTGCTTCTGGGTTTCATCGCTTGCCTCCACGTCCGCCGGTTGGCGGAAACAGATCGAGCACCATGCGCGTCAGGTCTTCCATCACGGTGCTGTTGAGTGAATAGACGATGTACTGGCCCCGGCGCTCGGTGCGCACCAGATCGGCGTGCTTGAGCACGGTGAAGTGATGCGACAACGAAGCTCCGGTGATATCGAAGGCCGCGCCGATCTCGCCCGCGCTCATCGCACCACCTTGCAAGCGCTTGAGGATCGCTCGGCGGGTGGGATCGGCCAGGGCACGGAATACGGCTTGCTGTTTCATGGGCTCCAACGCAACTCGGCGGCCAGGCAGATATTTAGACAAATATCTAAATATTGCAAGTGCCGGCCCAAAGTCGCATTCACGCTTGCACCACCCTGTGCCACACTTGCACGCCATGCTGCCTGCCCTTTCGATCTTCGCCATCGTCTGCTACCTGCTCGCCAGCGGCCTGCTGGCGCGGCCGTTATTTGGCGCCGGCGCGACGACCTCGGGCGCGCTGGCACGGTCCGCCCTGGCGATTGCGACCGTGGCAGTACTTGTCCATGCCGCCGAACTGCTGGCGATGCACCGCGGCGCCCTGGACCTGCATTTCTTTGCGGCACTTTCATTGGTGGCGTGCGTCGTATCGGCGTTGACGCTGCTGGTCAACCTCACCCGTCCCGTGGCCGCACTCGGCGTCATCGTCTTTCCGCTGAGCGCCCTGCTGCTCTGGGTCGATGCTTTCCTGGCACCGCCGACCGCACCGATAGCCATGGATTGGCATATCAAGTTGCATGTGACGGTAGCGCTGCTGGCTTTCAGCGTGCTCTCGATCGCCGCCGCGATGGCGATCTTGCTAGCCATCCAGGAGCGGGCCCTGCGGCATCGCCAACTGGGTCCATGGCTAAGCGCATTGCCGCCGTTGACGCTTACCGAATCATTGTTGTTCCGGCTGATCGGCGCGGGGTTCGTATTGCTCACCCTGACCTTGCTGACCGGCACGCTGTTCGTGGACAACCTGTTCGGCCAGCACCTGATGCACAAGACAGTGCTATCGATTATTGCCTGGCTGGTGTTCGGCGCCCTGCTCTACGGACGCTGGCGGTATGGCTGGCGCGGACGCAGCGCCGTGAACCTCACGCTGATCGGCATGGGCGTGCTGGCATTGGCGTTCTTTGGATCGAAGTTCGTGCTGGAGCTGATCCTGCACCGCGCGGTGGACTGAAAGCAGTTAGCGGCAGGCATCGATAGCCTGTGCCAACCGGTCTACGCCGATCACTTCCATCTCGCCCACCCGCCCCTTCTTCGGCGCATTGGCCTTCGGTACGATCGCGCGCTGAAAGCCGTGGTGGGAGGCCTCTTTCAAACGTTCATCGCCATTGGGGACCGGACGGATTTCGCCGGAAAGCCCAACTTCGCCGAAGGCGATGGTTTTCTCCGGTAGCGGGCGATCGCGCAACGAAGAAAGCACGGCGAGCAGTACCGGCAGATCAGCCGCGGTTTCCTGCACGCGGATACCACCCACCACGTTGACGAAGACATCCTGGTCATACGCCGCCACGCCGCCATGGCGGTGCAGCACGGCCAGCAGCATCGCCAGGCGATTCTGCTCCAGGCCCAACGCAACGCGCCGCGGATTGCCCAGCGAGGATTGATCCACCAGCGCCTGCACCTCCACCAACAACGGGCGTGTGCCCTCGCGTGTCACCATCACCGCGCTGCCGGAGGTGGGCCCGCTATGCGCAGAAAGGAAAATCGCCGAAGGATTGGGTACTTCGCGCAATCCTTTTTCGGACATGGCGAAGACTCCCAATTCGTTGACCGCGCCAAAGCGATTCTTGAACGCGCGCAGCACCCGGAACCGGCTGCCCGACTCGCCTTCGAAATACAGCACCGCGTCCACCATGTGCTCGAGCACCCGCGGCCCGGCAATGCCACCCTCCTTGGTGACATGGCCCACGAGGAATACCGATGTGCCGGTTTGCTTGGCGAATCGCGTGAGCTTGGCAGCCGACTCGCGCACCTGGCTCACCGAACCGGGGGCTGCGGTGAGCAGTTCGGTCCAGATGGTCTGGATCGAATCGATCACCAGTACGCGCGGGCGCGTGGCGGCGGCCTGTTCGAGGATGCGCTCGACGCCTGTTTCCGCCAGCGCCTGCAGCGGCTGCAGGGGCAAATCCAGTCGCTGCGCCCGCGCCGCGACCTGCGCCAGCGATTCCTCGCCGGTGACATACACACTGGGAAGCTTTTCACCGAGCTTGCCCAGCATCTGTAACAACAAAGTGGATTTGCCGATGCCGGGATCGCCACCGATCAGCACGACCGACCCATCCACCAGCCCGCCGCCGAGCACGCGATCCAGTTCGCCAATGCCGGTCAGCGTGCGCGACTCGGCTGTTACGAGCACATCAGTAAGCGGCGTTATTCGCGGCACCGCATTGGCGGCGCCCGCGTAACCACCTTGCCGTGCGGCAGCAACGGATTTCTGTGCCGGCTGCACCACGAATTCGGACAGCGTATTCCACGCCTCGCATTCGATGCACTGGCCTTGCCATTTGGTGTGCTCGGCACCGCAATCGGTGCAAACGTAGGCAGTCTTCGCTTTGGCCATGGCATTACACGCATCGATTCAATGCAGGCAGCTTAGCCTGCATAGGTCGCAAGCCGCGAGACAGCATGCGCTATTGCTCGTCCTCGACGAACAATACGCGGCGGGTCATGCCACAGGTCAGGTCATAGCCGATCGTGCCGGCCTGGGCGGCGACGCTTTCCACCGGCAGCCCCGGTCCCCACAGCACCACGCGATCGCCCACCTTGGCCGCAGGTGCATGGCGCAAGTCCAAGGTGATCAGGTCCATCGACACGCGCCCGACCAGCGGCACGCATTGATTGCCGACCAGCACGGGCGTACCGGCCACGGCGCTACGTGGATAACCATCGCCATAGCCAACCGCAGCAACGCCAATCGGCATGTCTTCGGGGCATTCCCACAAGCCGTTGTAGCCGATGCGCTCGCCGCGCTTGATCGTATTGATGGCAATCAGCCGGGTGGACAGGGTCATGGCTGCGCGAAAACCAAAATCGGCACCGCTTTTTCCTTCCACTACGGACAATCCGTAAAGCAGCCCTCCGGTACGCACCCAATCGCCACGTGCCTCGGGCCAACCCAGTACCGCAGCCGAGTTGGACAGCGAGCGCGGCCCGGACAAGTCGCGTGTGGCGTTAATGAAGCGCTCGATCTGCGCGCGCGTGCGCTCGCCGTCGAATACTTCCGACTCGGCAAAGTGCGTCATCAGGCCAATATCCGGATCGATGCCGGGCATCATCGCCAACTGCGCATGCACCGCCGCCGTCCGCTCGGGCGCGAAGCCAAGCCGATGCATACCACTGTCGACCTTCAGCCATACCCGCAGCCGCCCGCGCGTGGGCGACGCCTCGGACAGCCAATGCAGCTGGCTTTCGTGGTGGATGGCGGCATCGAGCCCGAGCCGTTGCATCTCCGCGATATCGCCAGCCTGGTCCGGGCCGGATAGCACCACGATGCGTTGCCGGTGTCCTGCCGCGCGCAAACGAAGGCCATCGCCCAAGGACGCCACCGCAAAAGCGTCGGCAGCGCCATCCAGCGCGCGCGCGACCCGTTCCAGCCCGTGCCCGTAAGCGTCCGCCTTGACCACGGCCATGACCTTGGCGGGCGCGGCCATCCGCATGATCCGCTCGAGATTGTGGCGCAGTGCGCCCAGATGGATAGTGGCGACGGTAGTGCGGCTCATGGTCCTGGCTTAAAGGCAAAATGCGCGCAAAGGAGCTCTGGCCGATGCCTGCTCCCGTATAGGGTAGCCGCTATGCGCCGACCGTTCAGGGCGGCGAGATGGCAAAGCGCTGGCACCACTTGCTCAGAAATGCCCGGTGTAAGTATCCGGACTGTAGTTCTCGAACTTCGTGTAATGACCGAGGAAGGTTAGCTTCACCGTATCGGTGGGGCCATTACGCTGCTTGCCGATGATGATCTCGGCCAGGCCTTTGTCTGGCGATTCCTTGTTGTAGTACTCGTCGCGGTAGATGAACATGATCACGTCGGCGTCCTGCTCGATAGCGCCCGATTCGCGCAGGTCCGACATCATCGGCCGCTTGTCGGCACGCTGTTCCAGCGAGCGGTTCAGCTGCGACAAGGCGATCACCGGCACGTTGAGTTCCTTGGCCAATCCCTTCAGCGAACGCGAGATTTCCGAAATTTCGGTGGCGCGGTTTTCCTTGTTGCCGGGCACCTGCATCAATTGCAGGTAGTCGATCACGATCAGGCCCAGGCCGCCGTGCTCACGCGCCAGGCGGCGCGAGCGCGAGCGCATCTCCACGGGCGACAGGCCCGGCGTGTCGTCGATGAAAATCTTCGCTTCGGATAGCAGTGCAATCGCGTTGGTGACGCGCGGCCAGTCTTCCTCGGCCAAGTCGCCGTTGCGCAGGTGTTGCTGGTGAATGCGGCCGACCGAGGAAATCAGGCGGAATGCCAGCTGCGAAGCGGACATTTCCATCGAAAACACCACCACCGGCTTCTTGGCGCGCAGCGCCGCCGCTTCGGCGATATTGAGCGAAAAAGCGGTCTTGCCCATGGACGGTCGGGCCGCGACGATGATCAGGTCCGAGGGTTGCAGGCCGGAAGTGAGATTGTCCAGGTCGGTAAACCCGGTGGAGATACCGGTGAGCTGGCCGCGATTCTGGTAGCGCTCGTGCAGCAGGCGAAAGGCGTCCTTCACCGCTTCGCGCATCGACACCGTGTCCTTCTTGCCACGCGCACCGGATTCGGCGATGTGGAATACACGCTGTTCGGCGGTTTCCAGCACCTCGTGCACGGTCTTGCCTTCGGGGCGGTAGCCATCTTCGGTGATCGCAGTCCCTGCATCGATGAGCTGCCGCAATACCGATTTCTCGCGCACGATCTCCGCGTAGGCGGCAATGTTGGCGGCGCTCGGCGTGGCGTTCGCCAGTTCGACCAGATAACTGGCGCCGCCGACCATTTCGGCCAGTCCATTGGCTTCGAACCAATCGCCGAGCGTGATGGCGTCGCAAGGCATGCCCTTGTTGGCGAGCTCCGTGATGGCGCGCCAGATAAGGCGATGGTCCTTGCGATAGAAGTCCTGCTCGCCGAGTTTGTCGGCGACTTTGTCCAATGCGTCGGTGGCAAGCATCAAGCCGCCCAGCACCGCCTGTTCCGCGTCAATGGAATGAGGCGGTATGCGCAGGGCTTCGATGGCGCTATGGGAGGATTTGCGTTCGGGCACGAAGGACATGGACATTCCCTGCAGCAAGGAAGGTGCGCAACGCCAGGTAGGCAGGCACAAGCTGCGAGCATACGCGGCGGCGTCTCAAGGGACGAGACGATAACCTGTGGAAATCTTGTGGAAATCTGGGGATAAGTCGGAATACCGAAAAAACAAACGGGCGCCCATGGCGCCCGTCTGCCTTTCATTCCGCGATGGCGCGGCGGCTTACTTCTCGCCGACCACGACCACCTTGATCGCACCCTGCACGTCGGCGTGCAGGCTGATCACTACTTCGAATTCGCCAATGTGGCGAATCGGGCCTTCGCCCTGGATCACTTCACCCTTGTGGATATCGTGACCGGCGGCCTGCAGCGCATCGGCGATTTCACGCGGACCGACCGAACCATACAGCTTGCCTTCCGGACTGGCGTTGGCAGCGATGGTGACCGACACATCGGACAGCTTGTTCTTGCGCGCCTCGGCATCGGAGAACAGCTTGTTGGCCTTGGCTTCGTATTCGGCGCGACGGGCCTCGAATGCGGCGAGGTTGTCGGCATTCACGCGCACGGCCTTGCCCTGCGGCAGCAGGTAGTTGCGGCCGTAGCCCGGCTTCACCTTGACCTTGTCGCCGAGGTTGCCGAGGTTGCGCACTTTTTCGAGAAGAATGAGTTCCATGGTGATTCCTGATTCGTTAGCACCGGTGTGGCCCGGCGCAGCCGTGGACGGTTGTCCGAAGTGTCACGATTACTTGCTCTCCCCCTAAGGGGAAGAGCCGGGGTGAGGGCATGCTTGCCTGCAATCGAATCGAAACATGCATCGCATCAAGCAAACATGGCCCCTCACTCGCCCCTCTCCGTTGCGGGAGAGGAGCCGAACGCAAAAGCCGTGCTTTTAGACGTCGTGGTTGTCGGTGTACGGCAGCAGCGCCAGGAAACGTGCGCGCTTGATGGCCGTGGCCAGCTGGCGCTGGTAACGAGCCTTGGTACCGGTGATGCGGCTGGGAACGATCTTGCCGTTCTCAGTGATGTACTGGCGCAGCGTATTGAGATCCTTGTAGTCGATCTCTTTGACGTTTTCGGCCGTAAAGCGGCAGAACTTGCGGCGGCGGAAGAACTTGGACATGGGTCAGGGCTCCTAATCAGTCTTCGAGGTCGGCGTCGTCGCTGTCGGCGCGGCCAACGCGGCGGTCGTCACCTTCGGCATCGTCGTCACGGCGGCGCGAAGACTTGGCGTCATCCTTTTCCTTGCTCTTGAGGATGAAGGATTGCTCGGTGTCGGCCTCGTCGCGCTTGATCACCAGGTGGCGCAGCACGGCATCGTTGAAGCGGAAACCCGACTCCAGTTCGTTCAGCGCGTTCTGGCTCACTTCGATGTTGAGCATGACGTAGTGAGCCTTGGCCAGGTTCACGATCGGATACGCCAGCTGGCGACGGCCCCAATCTTCCAGGCGGTGGATCTGGCCACCGTCGGCGGTGATCAGCGTCTTGTAGCGCTCGATCATGGCCGGAACCTGCTCGCTCTGGTCCGGATGGACCAGGAATACAACTTCGTAATGACGCAAGGTCATTGGGAAACTCCTTATGGATGCGACCCTTGCGGGCCTCGCAGCCTCCCGCGATGGCGGTGAGGCAAGTGGCTGCCCCGCACCTTTTTAGTGCGGACAGAAGCGGAATTGTAAGCGGGATCAACCGATCAGCGCAAGTCGCTGAATTGACTGAGGATGCCTGGAACGGCCAGCGCGGGCCGGGATCACCCGACCGTAAAGCTTTCTCCGCAACCACACTCCCCCGTGGCATTGGGATTGTGGAACACGAAGCTCGCGTTGAGCCCCTGCCGCTGGAAATCGATCACCGTGCCGTCGACCAATGGCAGGCTCTTGGTATCCACGATTACCGGGACACCGTCGATCTGGAAGGTCTGGTCCTCGGCGCTGACGGCATCGGCCAGATCCACGACATAGGCGAAACCCGAACAGCCGGTGCGCTTCACGCCGAAGCGGACGCCCGCAGCAGCAGGCGCCTGCGCAAGAAATTGGCGCATGCGCTGGTTGGCGGAGGTTGTGATCGAGATCGTCATATCGGTACTTCTAACTTCCAGCATGTCGCAGTGCAAGCAAGGCCTACATTATCATGTGCGCTTGCCTTCACGCTCATCAGCAGATGGGCGCTCTCTCAGGAGTTTCAATCCATGGCGGTGGTCAGCGTCAAACAGGCCCTTTCCGGCAAGCTCGAGGCCGGCAGCAAGGTGACGGTGCGTGGTTGGGTGCGGACCCGCCGCGACTCCAAGGCCGGCCTGTCATTCGTGAATATCAGCGACGGCTCCTGCTTCGATCCGATCCAGGCCGTGGCGCCTGCCACGCTGGACAACTATGAAAGCGAGGTTAAGCATCTCACCGCTGGCGCCGGGGTGATCGTCACCGGCACACTGGTGCCCTCGCAGGGCAAGGGCCAGGCGTTCGAACTCCAGGCGGACAGCGTGGTCGTTACCGGGATGGTCGACGATCCGGAAACCTATCCCATCCAGCCCAAGCAACATTCGATGGAATTCCTGCGCGAGGTGGCTCACCTGCGTCCGCGCACCAATCTGTTCGGTGCCGTGACGCGCGTGCGCCACACCATGATGACGGCGATCCACCGCCATCTCACCGAGCAGGGCTTCTTTTGGATCAATACGCCGATCATCACCACGTCCGATGCCGAAGGCGCCGGCGACATGTTCCGCCTGTCGACGCTGGATCTCGCCAACCTGCCGCGCGACGAGCAGGGCAAGATCGATTTCCGCAAGGATTTCTTCGGCCGCGAAGCGTTCCTTACCGTGTCCGGCCAGCTCAACGTCGAGGCGTATGCCTTGGCCATGAGCAAGGTCTACACCTTCGGCCCCACCTTCCGTGCCGAAAATTCCAACACGCCGCGCCACCTGGCTGAATTCTGGATGGTGGAGCCGGAGATCGCGTTCGCGGATCTCGCCGCGGACGCCGACTGCGCCGAGGCCTTCCTCAAGGCGATCTTCAAGGCCGTGCTGGACGAGCGCGCCGACGACATGGCGTTCTTCGCCGAGCGCGTGCTGCCGGACGCGATCACCCGCCTGGAAAACTTCATCGCCCAGCCGTTCGAGCGCATCGATTACACCGATGCCATCGAAATCCTCAAGCAATCCGGCCACCACTTCGAATTTCCGGTAGCCTGGGGCGTCGACCTGCAAACCGAGCACGAGCGCTACCTGGCCGAAAAGCATGTCGGCCGTCCGGTGGTGGTGATGAACTATCCCGAGCAGATCAAGGCCTTCTACATGCGCCTGAACGATGACGAGAAAACCGTTGCCGCGATGGACGTGCTGGCGCCGGGCATCGGCGAAATCATCGGCGGCGCCCAGCGCGAGGAACGCCTGGATTACCTGGACCGCCGCATGGCCAAGTTCGGGCTCGATATTGCCACCTATGGCTGGTACCGTGACCTGCGTCGTTACGGCACCGTCCCCCATGCCGGTTTCGGCCTCGGCTTCGAACGCCTGCTGGTATATGTCTGCGGCTTGTCGAACATCCGCGACGCCATCCCCTATCCACGTGCGGCAGGGAGTGCCGAATTCTGACCCAAGCGACCCATGCGTTTCAGACTTCTATTTCTCCTTGCCTTTGTCCTGCTGCTTGGTGCTTGTCATAGCGTCAAGCTCCCGCTACCCACCAACCTGCTGCCGCAAAGCCCGCCGCCCAGGACCCTGGCCGACGCCAAGAAAGCGCTGGAGCAGGCGACGCCGTGCTGCACCAGTTTTGCCGACTTCTCCTACCTGACGCGACTGCCCTGGCGACCGCAGCAGTTTGAATTGGGCAGCGGCACGCCGGTCGCGGCGATCAACGGCGTGCATAGCTATTTCCTGAGTTTCGTGCTGCCGGCCGACGTGAAGCTGCCTTACAAGATCGGCCTGAAATCCGAACTGGTCGGGCGCTCGGTGATGAGCTCGAGTTATCTGTTCGCCCCGACCGTGGTACAGCTCGATGACGCTTTCCAGCCCATCGATTCGAGCGATGTGAAACTGTGCGAATACATGGGCTGGACCAACAGCGACAGCGGCGCGTTCGGCAGCGTCGAAGTCACCGACAAGCGCGCGCGCTACCTGGTGGTATATAGCTCCGGCAAACAGCAATCGAACAACACGTACTGGGAGCAGTCCGCCAGCACGTTCTCGACAGATAGCAGCAGCACGCCCGCCGCCGTCACCACCGGCGGCAGCTACAAGATCGCGCACGGACCGGATGGCACGGTCTGGGTCGGCCTGATGGACAGGTCCTACGCGGAAGCGGTGAATAAAGCGGTATGCGGCAAAGCGCCGCAAGGCGACGGCGTGCTGCATTCGCTGCGCACGGACCTGCCTCACCTGAGCTGGAGCAATCTTTGATCCCGCTAGTGATCTATATCGGCCTGCTGTTGATCGGTCTTGTCTGCTTCAGCGTCCATGCCGTGCTGCCGTTCCGGATTGCCAAGCATCTGCGCGAGGACTACCCGCAGCATTGGATGGTCATCGTGGATACCGGCGGTGCGCGCGCCGCGCATGGGCCGCAATTGTGGTTGCGCATGCAGCATGTGCTGCGCTCGCCGGCCATCGCCGCCATCGACGACGCAGCGATCACCCGCCTGTGGCGCATCTGGCGCTACAGTCAATGGCTGGCGTGGAGTTGCTGGATCGGGGCATTGGCACTGCAGTGGCACAGCCGCTCCTGAGAAATACCGACCGGTTCGCCCGCTCACCACCGCATTTCGAGGAGAGATCTCATGGACTTGGACCTGAGCGGACGTCACGCCCTGGTATGCGGCGCATCCCAAGGCATTGGCCGTGCCACGGCGCTCGAACTCGCCGAGCTGGGCGCGGATGTCACCGTGCTGGCGCGTTCGTCGGACGTACTTGCCACGCTCGCCGACTCCCTGCCACGCAAGCATCCGGCGCAGCGCCACACATGGCGCAGCGTGGACATGCAGGACACGCATGCGCTCCAGTCGTTGGCCGCCGACATCGTGACCGCGTATCCGGTGCATATCCTGATCAACAACACCGGCGGACCGCCGGGAGGCCCTGCCCATAGCGCCGAACCCGCCGCCTTCGAAAATACCTTCCGCCAGCATGTGCTGGCCGGACAGGTGCTGCTCCAGGCCGTATTGCCGGGCATGCGCGACAGTGGCTACGGGCGGCTGGTAAATGTCATTTCCACCTCGGTCAAGGAACCGATTCCTGGCCTCGGCGTATCCAACACCATCCGCGCCGCAGTCGCCGCGTGGGCCAAGACTCTGGCAGGCGAACTGGCTGCCGACGGCATCACTGTCAACAATGTACTACCCGGTTACACCCGCACCGCCCGCCTGGATGGCCTGCTGGCCGCCCAGTCGCAGAAAAGCGGACGCAGCGAGCAGGAACTGGCGCAGGAAATGGCCGCTGCCGTGCCCGCTCGCCGCTTCGGCGAGCCCGGCGAAGTGGCCGCGATGATTGCCTTCCTGTGCACGCCGGCCGCGGCCTACGTCAACGGCGTGAGCATCGCAGTGGACGGGGGCCGGACGAAGGCGCTGAGCTAACGCCACGAAGTCCGCTGCCCGGCCACGGCGAAGGCGGCCCGCTCCTCGTTCTGATTGTTACGGCACTGCACTTCCTGCATACGCAAGCGTGCGGTGCATTCCACGCGAACTGGTTCTAAGCTTCTACAGATGCCAAGCACACGCCTCGCCAATCTCGTTGACGGTCGCCTGCAGGCGCCGCTGGACTCCCGCTGGCTGGAGATCCACGAACCGGCAACCGGCGCGGTCTTCGCGCAATGCCCCGATTCCAACGCCGCCGACGTCGATACCGCCGTCCAGGCGGCGCAGAAAGCGGCGCCCGGATGGGCGGCCACGCCGGCCGAAGAGCGTGCGCGTCTTCTGCACCGACTTGCCGATCTGATCGAAGGAAGGCTCGACGAATTCGCCGCGCTCGAATCGCGCGACAGCGGCAAACCCGTCGCGCTGGCCAGGCGCCTGGATATTCCACGCGCCGTGTCCAACCTCCGTTTCTTTGCGGCGGCGGTGATGGCGTGGGACAGCGAATCGCACGCGATGGAAAGCGGCGCCATCAATTACACGCTGCGCCGCCCGCTCGGCGTGGTGGGCTGCATCAGCCCGTGGAATCTCCCGCTGTATCTGTTCACCTGGAAGATCGCACCGGCGCTGGCCAGCGGTAACACCGTGGTGGCGAAACCTTCCGAAATCACGCCCTGCACCGCTGCACTGCTCGGTGAACTGAGCATCGAAGCAGGCTTCCCGGCGGGCGTGCTCAATATCGTGCATGGACGCGGCCCCATTACCGGCCAGGCCATCGTTGAGCATCCGGGAATCAAGGCCGTGTCCTTCACCGGCAGCACGCGCACGGGTGCCAGCATCGCCGCCACGGTGGCCCCGCAATTCAAGAAAGTGTCGCTTGAATTGGGCGGCAAGAATCCGGCCATCGTGTTCGCCGACGCCGATCTATGCGACGAAAATCTCGACACCATCGTGCGCTCGGGTTTCGCCAACCAGGGGGAGATCTGCCTGTGCGGTTCGCGCCTGCTGGTGCAGCGGTCCATCTACGACAGCTTTCGCGAACGCTACCTGGCACGTGTAAAGGCTTTGCGCGTCGGCGATCCGCAAGAACCGTCGAGCGATCTGGGCGCACTGGTTTCCCGCGAACATTTCGACAAGGTGATGCGCTGCATTGCGCAGGCGCGTGACGAAGGCGGACAGGTTCTTGCCGGCGGCCATGCCTTATCGCCGGATGGCCGCTGCGCCGACGGCTGGTTCATCGCGCCCACGGTGATCGATGGATTGCCCAACGACGCCGCCACGAACCAGCAGGAAATTTTCGGCCCTGTCGTCACGCTCATTCCGTTTGACGATGACGCCGAAGCGATCGCCATCGCCAATGGCACCCGCTACGGACTGGCCGCGTCGTTGTGGACAGGCGACCTGTCGCGCGCGCATCGCATGGCTGCCGAGCTGGATTTCGGCATCGTGTGGATCAACTGCTGGCTGTTGCGCGATCTGCGCACGCCGTTCGGTGGCAGCAAGCAATCCGGTGTCGGTCGGGAAGGCGGCACCGAGGCACTGCGTTTCTTCACCGAGCCGCGCAACGTCTGTATCCGGTATGGGAATGGTGGAACGTAAAAATATGCGCGAAGGCCGCGCGTTCTCTTGTACGCCCCTCATTCCCTGGCCGTCCTTTTCCGCTTCAGCTTACAGGAGAGTCCCTTGAGCAGCCCGCTGCAAGACCTGATCGACAGCAACCGTCGCTGGTCGGCCACGATGACGCAGGCCGATCCGCAATTCTTTGAACGCCTGGCCAAGCAGCAATCGCCGAAATACCTGTGGATCGGCTGCTCCGACTCGCGCGTGCCGGCCACCCAGATCGTTGATCTTCCGCCCGGCGAGATCTTCGTGCAACGTAATGTCGCCAACGTGGTTTCGCATACCGACCTCAACTGCCTCAGCACCATTCAGTTCGCGGTCGATGCGTTGAAGGTGGAACACATCATCGTCGTCGGCCATTACGGTTGCGGCGGCGTGCAGGCGGTGCTGGACGAACGCCGGCTCGGCCTCGTGGACAATTGGCTGCGTCATGTTGGCGACGTGGCGCAAAAACACACGGATGCACTTTCCTCGCTGGACTCGATGTCATTGCGCAACATGCGCCTGTGTGAACTCAACGCCATCGAGCAAGTGGTGAATGTCTGCCAGACCACGATCGTGATGGAAGCCTGGGAGCGCGGGCAGCCGCTGTCCGTGCATGCGTGGTGCTACAGCCTTTCCAACGGCCACATGCATGATCTGGGCATGCATGTGAATTCGCGTGAATCGTTGCGGCCGGGTTACGAGCAGGCCTTGCAGTTGCTGATGCGCCATGCCGGAGAATTGCGGTGAGCGATGTCGTCCGCACCGATAGCGCGCCAGCGCCGGTGGGCGCGTATCCGCATGCGCGCCGCGTGGGCGACCTGCTGTTCCTTTCCGGCGTCGGTCCGCGCCAACCCGGCAGCAACACCATTCCCGGGAATGTCTACGATGCGCAGGGACGGCTGATCGACTATGACATCGAGCAGCAATGCCGGCAGGTCTTCGCAAATGTGCGCGCCGTGCTGGAAGCCAGTGGCGCACGCTGGGAACAGTTGGTCGACGTTACCGTGTTCCTGACCGACATGGCGCGCGATTTCGCCACTTACAATCGCCTCTACGCCGAATATTTCCTGGGCGTCGAGGCCTGCCGCACGACGCTGGGCATTACCGCATTGCCGACGCCGATCGCCATCGAGCTCAAGTGCATCGCGTCGCTTCCTGCATTCGCGAACTGACATAAAAAAAAACCCCGGCGGCGGAAGCCGGCCGGGGTTTTCGTCATACCCAGAACTGGAACGATTACTTGCCGCCGTCCGCCGGGCTGCCGGAGGCCGGCGCAGTGCTCGCCTTCTTCGACTTGTGCGACTTGGTGCTGGTGGACGACGACTTATGGTGGGTGTGCTTGGTGGCGGTCGACGAACCCGACGCAGCGGCCGGCGCGGCCGGCTGGTCCTGCGCCAGCACCGAGCCGGAAAGAGCCACGCCCGCCACGAGCAGGGAAGCGATCGCAAGTTTACGCATCATGATCATGAGCCTCGAGATTTGGTTGCCACGGACCCGGCCGGAACCCGGCAAACGCGGGCGGCGTGACGGCATCAACAATGCATCGACTTTGGCATACCGGAACTGAACGGCGGAGAGAAAGTGCAGCCAAACGGTAGCGAATTAAACAAGCAGTCGGAATCTCCCTTCTGGATCGCCTCTATCGGATGGCTTATGTCAGGCATTCCCGCAGGAGTTGCCGGATGGTGGCCTGTACTATCGGCGCCTTGGCAACATCCCAGGCAAAGCTTTCCTCATCCATGTATTGGCACTGGGCCAATTCCAGTTGCACCGCCTGCACGCCTTCCTGCGGTCGGCCATAGTGCCGGGTGATGTAGCCGCCCTTGAAGCGGCCATTCAGAACGAAGTCGTAGCGGGACTGCGCTTCCATGATGTTGGTAAGCGCCCATTGCAGGTTCGCCCCGCAACTGGCCCCATCGGCGGTACCCAGGTTGAAGTCCGGCAAACGCCCCTCGAACAGCATAGGCACCTTGCTGCGGATCGAATGGCCCTCCCACAGCACGACTTTTCCATGCATTTCTTTCAGGCGAGCGATTTCCCCGGCCAGGGCCTGGTGGTAAGGACGCCACCAGGTGTCGACGCGCTCACGGATTTCCTCGGCACCGGGTTCGCGCCCCTCCAGGTAGAGCGGCTCGCCATTGAAAGCGATGGTAGGAACCAAGCCAGTTTCGCGGCGCCCGGGATACAGCGCATGACCATCCGCGGGACGGTTGAGGTCGATCACGTAGCGCGATGCCACCGGCTTCAGTACACTGGCGCCCAGCTCCCTGGCCAAGGGCTCGTATAACTTGGCGACGTGCCAGTCGGTATCGGGCGAACGCCGCGCATGAGGATGCAGGCGCCGGGCCAACTCGTCAGGAATATGACTGCCGTCGTGCGGCAGGCTGATCAGCAGCGGAACGCTGCCGTGCGTGAGGGTAAAAGTCTCCATGGCTGGAGTTTGACCGGTTCGCGCTCAATGCAGCAACAACAGCTCCTCGGCCGCAGTGGGATGGATCGCGATCGCCGCCTTCAGGTCGCTCCAGTTCAATCCTTTCTGCAGCGCCAGCGCAAAACCTTGCAGCAACTCGTCACTGCCCGGCCCGAGCACGTGGATGCCGACCACCTTGCGTTCGTCGCCGATACAGACGAGCTTGACCACGCTTTGTTCCGAACGGCCGGCCACCATCCATAGCAGTGGCGTGTAGCGTCCCGTATGCACGCTGACCGCATCGCCATAGCGGGCGTGCGCCTGCTGTTCGGTGAGGCCGACCGCGCCCAGCGGCGGCTCGGAAAAAACCACGCTTGGAATGACACTGTCGTCGAATTTTGCGTCGGCGTGACCGCCGATCAGGCGATCGGCCAGGGCTCGCCCTGCCGCGACCGCAACCGGCGTCAAGGCCTTGCGGTCGGTCACATCGCCCACGGCATAGAGGCCTGCGACGTTGGTGTTCTGGAACGCATCGACGAGCACGTGCCCATGCCCATCGCGCTCCACGCCGAGTTCCTCCAACCCTATGCCGCCGCTGTTCGGCACGCGGCCCGTCGCCCAGAGCACGGCATCGTAAATGCCGTACTCGGCGCCATCGGTCGCTTCCAGGGTGACCTTGCCGGGCTGGCCGCGCGCGGCGGTGATCTGGGTGTTGCGCATAATACGAATCCCGTGCGCCAGCATTTGCACCGCCAACGCCTCGACCAGCTCGAGATCGAAATCGGTCAACAGACTTTCGCGCACCAGCAGATCCACCTCGCAACCCAGTCCACGCATGAGGCAGGCAAATTCCACGCCTATATAGCCACCGCCCACGATGGCAAGGCGCTGCGGGGGCGCGTCGAGCGCAAAGATATCGTCCGACAGCATGCCCAGCTCGAAGCCCGGCAACTCCAGCTGCCGCGGGCGCGACCCGGTAGCGATCACGATATGTGGCGCGCACGCCTGCAGGCCGCTTTCCGTCGCCACGGTATCGGCACGGACCAGGCGCGCCGCCTGCTCGACAACATGGATATCCGCCGCCTCCAGGCGCATGGCATAGCGGTGGCGGATACCGGCGATGTACTGATCGCGCAACGTGCGAAAGCGAGCCCAGTCCAGCGCCATGGGCGATGTCTGGAAACCGATGTCGGCCGCCAGCCGGTGCATGTCCGCGATATGAGCGGCGAACCACATCGCCTTCTTCGGCACGCACCCGCGATTCACGCAGGTACCGCCGAGCACATCCGGATCGAACAGCGCCACCCGCGCGCCTAGCCGCGAGGCGCGCTGAGCAACGGTCAATCCGCCGGAACCCGCTCCCAGCACGATCATATCGAAGCGTTCGCTCATTGCTTTGTCCCTTTGCGTCGTTGGCTACAGGCCGAAACGCGCCGGCGCGTAAGGCGCCGCGTCGAATGGCGGCGGAGTGCCGTTGCATTGTGCGGCGATCAATTCGCCGGTCGCTGCGGACATGCTGACGCCAAGCATGCCGTGCGCGGTCGCCAGGTGCAGGTTCGACCAGCGCGCGCTCGGACCGATGATCGGTACCTCATCCATGCTCATGGGGCGCCATCCCCACCATTCTTCCTGCAATTGCGGGCCTTCCGGCGCGTGCAAGCCTTCTGCCGCCCCCCGGCGCAGCGCGTCCAGCCGCTTGCGGTTGAGTCCTTCGGCATAACCGGAAAATTCCATGGTGCTGCCCAGCCGGAATCCACTCTCCCAGGTGGTGACGCACACGGCCGCTTCTCGCAGCACCATTGCATGTCGCGGCACGAGCGTCGGACGCGAGTAAGTAAGCGAATAACCTTTACCCGGCTGCATGGGCATGCGCAGCCCCAATTGCCGTCCAAGCAAGGGCGACCATGCACCCAGCGCCAGCACTACGCGGTCGCCGGCAAACCGGCCCCCGGAGGTGGTCACGCCGGTAATGCGCTGGCCTTCGGTTTCAAATCGCCCGACCTTCGCCCCGCTCTCGATCACACCACCGCGTTCGCGCACCAGACGGGCGAGTTCAGCCACATAGCGGTCTGGACGCAGGCGCGCATCCTCGGGATGAAATAGCCCTCCCTGCACACCCGGCCTGAGCGCGGGTTCCATCGCCTGCACCTCGTCCGCACGCAGGCGCTGCACCGGGATACCGAGCCGATCGAGCAGCTCCGCATGGTGACGTTCGTCCGCCGCCATCGCTGCGGCGCTGCGATAAACGTACAGCAAGCCGGCCTCGACGAATTCGCAATCCAGGCCCTCGCTGCGGATCAATGCGGCAAGCACATGGCGCGACCGCTGCAGGATCGCGGCCCGCGCCTGCGCCGCGCGATGGAAATCGCGCCAATTGCAATGGCGCGCGAAACCCAGCAGCCAACGCAGGCGCGGGACGTCGAAACGGGGGTTGAGATAGAACGGCGCGTCGGCCCGCAGCATCGAACGCAAGGCAACACCGACCATGCCCGGCATCGCCAGGGGGGCCGCGTGGCTGGGCGTGATCGTGCCGCAATTGCCATGCGAACTGCCGCATCCGGGCGTGCCCTGCTCCAGCACGCGCACACTGGCGCCGCCCTGCAGCAGAAACCATGCACAGGACAGGCCCACGACACCACCACCAAGGATCAGGACATCACTGCGGGAAGCATCCATCGGCCCATTGTAACGATCTCGCTCCAATTGGTACTTGCGCGCACCCTTAGGTCGTCGCACGCTGGCGACGCGCAACCTTTCCCCGAGCCGGTGCGTATGCGGATAACGATCGTGACGTGGCTGTTTTGCACTACCGTGCTGCTGGCCTCGACCGGCGCGGGCGCGCAACCGCCCGCGCCGTCCGTCCGCGTGCTGCTGGCCCGCTTCGGCAGCGCGCCGAACGGCCTGGCCCGCTACGCCTACCTCACATCGGTGATGCCTCAGCTCGAGGGCGACAGCAAAACGCTCGCGCAACAGTTGCTCGCCACTGTGGATAGCGAACTGGGCTTGTACGACGAAGCCCTCATGGCCTTTCCCTTCGACAATCGCATTGCGCCGCCGCGCTCGATGGCGCTACCGCGTGACGAGCATTGGCGCAGCGTCGACGCCGCCGAGGTGGTGGCCGAACTCGCTGCCCAGCGGCATATCGTGATGGTCAACGAGGCCCACCACGATGCGCATACCCGCGAACTCACCCTGGCGCTGCTGCCGCGCCTGCGTGCGCTAGGCTTTCGCTACTTCGCCGCCGAAGCATTGGGCGACAAGGATCCTGACCTGACGCGCCGCGGCTACGCCACCGACCAGTCTGGCAGCGAGTACCTGCTCGAGCCGCTTTACGGCGACATCGTGCGTCAGGCCATCCGTCTGGGCTACACCATCGTGCCTTACGACTCGGCTACGGCAGCGCCTGAGGATCGCGACCAGGCCCAGGCGCAGGCGCTCTACGCCAAGGTATTCGCCAAGGATCCACAGGCCAGGCTGTTCGTGCATGCCGGTTATTCCCATATCGACAAGGCGCCGGGCAACCTGGGCGATGGCGCCCAGCCGATGGCCATGCAACTCAAGCGCCTGACGGGCTACGACCCGCTATGCATCGATCAGGTGCAATTCCGGGACGTGGCGGTGGGCGGCATCGATTTCGGCTTTTATAGCCAGGTGGCCCTGGCTTACCTGCCGCAGGCACCGATCGTGCTGCGCGAGCGTGGCAGCGGTGCGGTGTGGAATTCCGATCCGGTGCGCCATGATGTCACCGTCATCCTGCCTCCTGCCGCGGAGCGCGACCTCGACACCACCGGAGTCATGCAGGTGGATGTGCTGCACGGCGAAGTAGTCATGCGACGCATGATGCCATTCGACCTCGACGAACGGCCGGCGTGGCTGAGTCTGCAGGGCAAGCGCCTGCCTTTTCGCATCGATACCGATCTTTGCCTCGGGCAAGTACCGTGCGTAGTCGATGCTTATTATGCCGGCGAGCCGGACGCGGCCGTTCCCGCCGATCGCTATACGTTTCTCCATCATCGCTCGCACAACGAGCTCTATCTTTTTCCTGGCCGCTATCGGCTGCGCGCATGGAATACCGCCGGCGAAACCTTGTCCCAGCGGCTTATCGAGGTTCCTGCGCACTGAGTGTCCCGGCCGCTGGCCGCCTGTAGATTTCAAGTTACAGGTGTAATTTCCCTTCGAACTACACCTGTAATCCAAAGGAATCGCTTGTGTCCCCAGCAGCGCGCTCATCGGCAAAGCCGGAAGCCGTGTCATGGAAGCCCGGTGACAGCAAGCGCCGCTCAGGTCCGAGCAGATCGTGGCCGCAGTACAAGCGGGCAGCGACTGGCACGAGAAAACCATCGCGTCTTCGCGGCTGTACCGCGCCTTTGCTGGCGCATTTCAGCCGGCACGAAAATTGTCCGCGAAAGACAGGTCCGAACTGCGCAAGCTGACCGAGGCTACCGAACCGAAGGATCGCTGACATGGACGCGATGCTGCTGCGGATCTTGCTTGCGCGTGCCGGTCATGACTGGACACCGCTCCGGTCAGGCCTGAACACGGCGCCAGTGCTGACCGCATGCAGATGGCAGCAGTGGTCGCTATCAGGTCGGAAGCGGCCATCGCAGGCGATCGCTTCACGTCGGCATGGTGACATGGCTGTCGCGGGCGCACATAAAAGGAACCTCCTGCATACAAAAAATGAGTGGCCATACGTTGCTCAACGAAACGCCGCCGCGAGTCGTAGCAGCATCGCAGCGACAACTTGAGGATCGAGCGGGGCCGAAGCGTCACATAGGCGCGTTTCCGCATTGGCCACGATCCCGGAGGCCACTTCGAGCACATCAAGACCTCGCGCCGTCAGCTCGGTTTTTTGAACACGCCCGTGGTCGGGATCCGCAGCCCGGGAGATAAAGCCTGCACGCTCAAGAGCGACGAGGATGGCCTGCATCGTCTGTGGAGTCACAAAAGCGCGGCGGGCAAGCATGGCGTTCGAGGCCCCGGCCTTTTCCTTGAGAAAGCAGAGGACCGCATATTGCGGCGTGGTAAGCCCAACCTCCCGCAGCCCCGTGTCCAAATGGGTGCGCAGGGCCTGCTGAGCCAGCTTCAACGCATAGCCAATCGTCGCGTAGGGGTCTTTCAAGCTGACCTTGCCGGTTGACATATAAGGGCCCTTATATAAATATCAGCACCCTTATATAGTAGCTTGCCCACTGAAAGGAGCCCAGCCATGCCACATCTGATAGGTCCCGATTTCATCGGTATTCAAACTGAAGAACTCGATGCGGCCCGTGCCTTCTATACCGATGTCGTCGGACTGAAGGTTGCCGCTCAAAGTCCCCCGGGGGCGGTGGTCTTCGATACCAAGCCGATCCCATTCGCCATTCGCACCCCGTTGGTCGAACTAAAACACACAGAGGGATTGGGCCAAGGCGTCGCCATCTGGTTCGGGTGCGACGATGCCGACGCGCTACATGAGCATCTTCGCAGGCACGGCACACACATAGCGTTCGCGCCGAAAGACGGACCGTTCGGCCGTTACTTTGCTTTCTGCGACCCGTTTGGCTACACGATTACAGTCCATACAGTCGCGCATTCTTGAATGTGGAGGTGGCTGCAGTGGGCCGTATCTAATCCACCGCAGCCTAGCCTCTGGACCTCTGGCAGCTTGGGGGCGAAAGCAGACCAGCCGTCCTCCCTGCGTTGTCTTGCGTCGTCGCTTCGACTACGCCTTTGCTCGCTGGCCGTGCCGCCTTGGCACAGACCGGCGCAACGCAGTTATTACGCCTTTCTATCGCCGGAAGCGATCAGGAACCACGAGCACGGCCTAGTTCTGTTCAAGGTAGGGCTTGGCGCTCAAGATCGAGGTCGACCACGGCACCAGGTTCATCGCCCGAGCTGAACAGGGCCGCCAGCGACGCCGCGATGAAATGGCGCTATTTCCCCAAGCGGGAAAGCGGCAAGGCATTGGAAGCCTGGTAAAAGTACCGGTGCTCTTTAAGCTTTAATACGCGCGCCGGAAACCTGCAGCCTCGCCCCTTCCGCCGCCTCCACACCCAACTTCTTCCAATTCCTGAGAACTTCCAGCCAAGCTATTGATTTGATATAACCTCGGCGCAGACACGCCGAGGTTTTTTCTTTATGTCCATGACCAGCCGCGACGAATCGGACATGCACGGATCATTCGGTCATGAAATACGCCTGACCGGGCTCGCGGTCGCACTCCTGCTGCTGGCCGCCTGCGCCGGTTCCCCGCGCCGCGAGGCGACGTTCAAGCCCTCGCATTCGGCGTTGGCCGATGAGCCGGCGCGCGCGCCGGAAAACTCGATCGGCACCGCCAACGACATCCTGTTCCGCGCCATGGCCCTGGTCGGCACGCCCTATCACTGGGGTGGCAATACGCCCGCCGGTGGCTTCGACTGCAGCGGACTGGTCGATTACATCTACCGCAATGCCGCCAACATCATGCTGCCGCACAGCTCGCGCGACATGGCTTCGGTGGATGGACTGAAGGTCAAGCACATGGATGAGCTGATGAGCGGCGACCTGGTGTTCTTCTCGATCGACGGCGGCATCAGCCATGTCGGCGTATACGTAGGCAAAGGCCGGTTCGTGCATGCGCCGAACAGCGGCGGCACCGTTCGCCTGGATGATATCGATGGGCCATTCTGGCGCGATCATTTCGCCTACGGAAAACGGGTACTGGACTGACGCCCGTGCCAGAGCACGGCGACTCTTCACGAAATTTATATTGTGCACAATTAAATTTTGGACTAATTTTGTCCTTATGAAAGCGGCACCTCCTTCCCTGCTTCTCGACGAACAGCTTTGCTTCGCGCTGTATGCCGCCTCGCGCCGGATGACCGCGGCCTACCGTCCGTTGCTGGAAGCATTGGCGCTTACCTATCCGCAATACCTGGTCATGCTGGTGTTGTGGGAGCGCGACGGACTCACCGTGCGCGAACTGGGGGAGCGCCTGCAACTGGATTCAGGCACTCTCACCCCCCTGCTCAAGCGCCTGGAACAGGCCGGCCTGCTGGGCCGCCAGCGCCGCCAAAGCGACGAGCGCGAAGTGCAAATCACCCTGACCGAGGCCGGACACACCCTGCACCAGCGCGCGGCTGAGGTCCCACGCTGCATGGCCGAACGCCTTTGCATGTCGGTCGACGCCTTCAAACACCTTCGCGACGAACTCAAATCCCTCGCGGCCCAGCTGGCCGCCTCCTCCGACCCACGAGACTAAGACCATGAGCAATCCAAGCAAAATTCTCTATACCGCCACAGCCACCGCCAAAGGTGGCCGCGAAGGGCACATCCACAGCAGCGACGGCGTGCTGGACTTCGACCTGAAGGTTCCGAAGGAACTGGGCGGCCCGGGCGGCCACGGCAGCAATCCGGAACAGCTGTTCGCCGCTGGCTATGCTGCCTGTTTCGAAGGTGCGGTGCGCTACGTCGCGCGCGAGAAAAAGGTGACCCTCAAAGAAGCTTCGGTAACCGGCCATGTCGGCATCGGTCCGCGTGAACCCAGCGGTTTCGGCATCGCGGTGAAGCTGGAAGTGAACCTGCCCGGCATCGATCGCGCCGTGGCGCAGGAATTGGTCGATACCGCCCATCGCGACATCTGTCCGTACTCGCATGCCACGCGCGGCAACGTGGATGTGCAGATCAGCCTGGTGTGATGGCGGTGGCGGTGTAGAACGACAACGGCGCCACCCGGCGCCGTTGCTTTTCGCGTGGCTTCTCCAACATGGAGAAGCGCGACGCCGTCAATGCGCTTCGCCTCCCGGCGGATGCGCGTGGCCATGCTGGATTTCTTCCTCGCTCGCCTCGCGCACTTCCTGGATCGCGACATCGAAATTCAGTGTCTTGCCGGCCATCGGATGATTGAGGTCCACATCGACGGTACTCATGCCGACCTTGTGTACCGTCACCGCACGCTGGCCGCCCTGCTTGAGCGACAGCACCGTCACCATGCCCGGCTTGAGACGGTTGCCCTGCTGGAAATACTTTTTCGGCACGCGCTGGATCTGCCCGTCCTGCCGCTCGCCGTATCCTTCGGCTGGCGGAATCTCGACTTGCAGCGTATCGCCCGCACCATGCTCCTCCAGCGCCTTCTCCAGGCCGGGAATCAGCTGGCCGTGACCAAGCAGGATCCACAACGGCTGCCCGCTCTCGTGCGAGCTTTCAACTTTCTCGCCGTCCACGTTAAGCGTGTAGTGGAACGCGATGACCTTGTCCTTGCCAGCCTTCATTGCCTGTCTCTCGATGTAAGCAAAGCGCACATTCTATCAGCTGCGTTCCCGGGCGAAGTCCACGCCGCGCGCTTCCGGCCCCAGCCATACCAGCAGCGCCAGCAGCACGGCAACGGCGGCGATCCATAGCGACATGACCCCTGGCAGGTCGAGGCCGTCCCGGCTGGCCAGCCACGATTGCGCGGTGGCGGTGCCGGCAGCCAGCAAATTGCCCATCTGGTAGGCAAAGCCGGGCAAGGTGCCGCGTACTGCGTTTGGCGATAATTCGTTCAAATGCGTCGGTACCACGCCCCACGCGCCCTGCACCATTACCTGGATCAGGAAAGCCCCCACGCCCAACAGCCAAAACGAGCCGCCGTAGGTCCAGAGCGGGATCACCGGAATAGCGAGCAGCGCCGCGATGATCATCGCGCGCCGGCGGCCGATCTTCTCCGACCATGCCCCGAAGCAGATGCCGCCCACCAGCGCGCCGAGATTGAGCAACGCGACCAGCACGAACGCCGCGCCCGAACCGGTCGGAAGATGCAGGTTCACCTCCTCGAAGGTGTGGTACATGTCCTGCGAGCCATGGCTGAACATGTTGAACGCGGCCATCACGCACATCAGATAGATGGCGAGCTTCCAGTGACCGCGCATGGCCTGGGCCAGCCCAAGCTTGGCCTGCCCGGCCCGGCTGGCCTGCCACGCCGGCGATTCCGGCACCTTGCGCCGGATATACAGCACCAGCAACGCCGGCACCGCGCCCACTACGAACAGACCGCGCCAGCCAATATGATCGACCAGCAGCCAGTTCACCAGCGCACCCAGAAAGAACCCGCAGGGATAACCGCTTTGCAGCAGGCCGGAAACCAGCCCGCGCGATTTGGGTGGAATCGATTCCATCGCCAGCGACGCGCCGATGCCCCACTCGCCACCCATTGCCACGCCGAACAGGAACCGCAAGACAAGCAACACGGTTATCGATGGCGCAAACGCCGTCGCCAGTTCGAACACCGAAAACAGGATCACGTCGATCATCAGCACCGGACGCCGCCCGAAACGATCGGCCAGGCGTCCGAACAGCAAGGCGCCCAGCGGGCGCGCGGCGAGCGTCAGCAATACACCCAGCGTTACCTCGGTGCGATCGACATGGAATTCGTTCGCAATGGCGACGATGACGAAGGTGTACATGAAATAGTCGAATGCATCGAGGGTCCAACCCAGGAAACTCGCCAGCACGGTATGCCGTTGCTCATGATTCAATTCGCGCAACGCTGACAGAACGGACATGCAGAACTCCGAATAAGGTAACGGGGTGCGCCCTGCCTGGCCTGCGCTGGCGCCGCGGCTGGACTGAGCACCGCACAGGCAACGTTGGCGATGAGCCGGAGCACGCTGCGGGAGGCTAACACGCCATGAATCGTGCTTCGGCGGCGAGCTCGGCATTCATGTATACTCCACGGCTGGGATGGCCCGTCCGGGCGTATATCTCCCTACCACACCCACATACAGCAACGCGGTTCTGCATGAATAGCTCCGGGTTGCACAGGAGTATTTCATGTCATTCGAATCGCTGGGCCTTGCCCCTGCGTTGCTGCGCGCGCTTGCCGAACAGGGCTATACCGAACCCACCCCGATCCAGGCCGGCGCCATTCCGGTGGTGCTGGAAGGTCACGACCTGCTCGCCGCCGCGCAAACCGGTACCGGCAAGACCGCGGCTTTCGCACTGCCCTTATTGCAGCGCATGTCGTCCGCGGCGCCTTCGGGCACCCGTCGTCCGCAAGCGTTGATCCTCACCCCGACGCGCGAGCTGGCCGCGCAGATCCACGACAACCTGCGCGCCTACGGCAAGCATCTGCGGATCAGCAGCGCGACGATTTTCGGCGGCGTCAGCATGGGGCCGCAGATCCAGGCGCTGCGTCGCGGCGTCGACATCATCATCGCCACGCCGGGTCGCCTGGTCGACCACATGCAGCAGCGCACGATCGACCTGAGCGGGGTCAAGGTGCTGGTGCTGGACGAAGCCGATCGCATGCTCGACATGGGCTTCCTGCCTTCGCTCAAGCGCATCGTCAGCACCTTGCCGAAGCAACGCCAGTCGCTGATGTTCTCGGCCACCTTCGCGCCGGAAATCAAATCGCTGGCGATGCAGTTCATGCAATCGCCGCGCGAAGTATCGGTGACGCCGGCCAATAGCGTAGCCAATACGGTGAGCCATGAAGTGCATCCGGTCGATGCATCGCGCAAGCGCGACCTGCTGCTGCACGTACTGAGCCAGGACAGCCGGCGCCAGACACTGGTGTTCAGCCGCACCAAGCACGGCGCCGACAAGCTGGTGAGCTACCTGGAACATTCGGGCCTGCGCGCGGCGGCCATCCATGGCAACAAGAGCCAGAACGCGCGCACGCGCGCGCTGGCCGACTTCAAGAGCGGCCGCGTTACGGTCCTGGTGGCCACCGATATCGCCGCACGCGGCATCGACATCGACCAATTGCCGATCGTGATCAATTTCGATCTGCCGATGGTGGCCGAAGATTATGTGCACCGCATCGGCCGTACCGGCCGCGCGGGCGCCGAGGGCCTGGCGCTGTCGCTGGTCAGCCACGAGGAATCGGGTCTGCTGCGCGACATCCGCAAGCTGTTGAACCAGGAAATCGCCATCAACGAAGTACCCGGCTTCGAGCTATCCAGCCCGTTGCGCCTGGATGCCCACGCACCGCGTCCGAAGCAGGGCCAGCGCCAGCCGCGTCCGCCGCAGCGCCAGGGCGGCGGCTCGCATCGTCCGCACGGTCACACGCAGCAAGGCAGCGGGACGGGCGAACATGCCATGGGCAATCGCAAGCGACGTCCGCGCGGCCGTCGCCCGGCGGCGAAAGCGTAATCCCCATCGCGCCCTTTCTTCCCTTGCGAAGAAAGGGCCTGGAAGCACAGCCGGTCCGAGCATCGGCATGCCGCCGCATCAGCCGTCCGGGCAGATGCGCGCGGTGAGCACATGGTCTTCCCACACACCGGCGATCCGCAGGTAGCGCCTGGCATAACCCTCGCGCTCGAAACCCAGTTTCGCCAGCAGCTTCGCGCTGCGTTCATTGCGCGGAAGATAATTCGCCATGACCCGATGCAGGCCAAGTTCGCCGAACGCCCAGGCTATTCCCGGTTCCAGGATTTCGCGCATCAGGCCATGCCCCTGCATGCGCTCGGCCACGCCATAGCCGAGGTGGCATCCCTGGAATACGCCGCGCACGACATTGGCGAAAGTAAATGTCGCCAGGATGGTTTGCTCGTCCGGATCGAAAGCCATCAACGGATAGCCTCGGTCCTGCAGCGCGTATTCGCGCCCTTCCGTGATCGTCTTCAGGCAATGGGCCAGGGTGTAGTACTCCGGTTCCCGCAAGGGCTCCCACGGCGACAAATGTGCGTGGTTTTCTTCGCGATAGCGCAACAGCATGGGCGCATCCGACGCTTCGGCCAGCCGGATGCGCGCACGCGGCGTTTGCAAGTACGGCAAAACGATCACGACATCTCCCGCGCCACCCGTCGCTGCAAGGCCAGCAAGTTCAACGACAGAATGCGCACGACTTGTCAGCGCTCCTGATCGGTCGGCCGTAGCAACACTTCGTTGATGCACACGTAATCGGGGCGCGTCACGCAGAACAGGATCGCGTCGGCGACATCCTCGGCGCGCAATTGCCGCATCTCGCCTGCACGGGCATTCACCGCGTGGCGGCTCGCCTCGTGGCCGATATGCTCGCGCAATTCGGTATCGACCATGCCCGGCTCGATGACGCTGACGCGGATATTGTCCTGGTACACCTCGCGCCGCAGCGATTCGGAAAATCCCACCACGCCGAACTTGGTCGCCGCATAGGCTGCCGCATTCGGATTGGCGATGCGGCCGGCCACCGAGGATACATTCACGATATGTCCATCGCGGCGTGCACGCATGCCGGACAGTGCGGCCTGCGTGGCGGCGATCAAGCCGAGCACATTCAACTCCAACATGCTGCGCCAGCGACCAAGATCCGCCTCGATCACCGGCTCCAGATACATCACGCCGGCATTGTTGACCAGGATGTCCAGCCGTCCGTAATGCGCCTCGGTTTCTTTCACGATACGTTGAGCTTCGGCCTCCCGGGCAAGGTCGGCGACCAGCACCTTGGGCTCGGCGCCCAGTTCGGCCAGCCTGGTGGCCAGCTGCTCGAGGCGATCCTTGCGGCGCGCCGCAATCGCCACCTTGGCGCCTTGTTCGGCCAAGGCCAGCGCCGTGGCTTCGCCGATGCCCGAGGACGCCCCGGTCACCAGCGCAATACGATCTTTCAAGCGGTTTCGCATGCCAAAAACCTCATGGTTGCTTAAGGATGCTCTGATCAATGCTACGTAGGCGTCACCAGCTCTGTCTGTTCGCAGACCATAGGTTCGTCGGCGAAGGCAGACTGGCCGTCTGTCGAGACGACGGACCGCACGCGGGGAGAGTGCATGGATGCACTCGGCTTTGAGGAGCGAGGAAGGGATGCGGACAGACAGAGCTGGCCCCAACATGTTGAATTTAAAGCGATGGGGTGATGTCCAGAAGGCTCGCAGAGTGCACCGCGCGGCTTGGCAAGACGGCCAGTCTTCCCGGCGCCGCACAACACACTCTGCGAGCCTTCTGGTCATCATGCCGCCTGCGTAGCATTGATCAGAGCATCCTTAACCGGGTAAGGGTACGGCGGCCGAGGGCTGTTACAATAGTGACCATTCTCCTGCATGCCCTCGTGCATGCCATGTCGAGGTTTCCCCCATGTCGTCCCCGTCTTCCGACTCCGCCCCGGCTTCCGCTGGCTTCTCTGCGCTCGCGCTCTCGCCAGAAGTACTGCGTGCTCTGGCCGACGTAGGCTATGAATCGCCCTCGCCGATCCAGGCGGCGACGATTCCCTCGCTGCTCGAAGGCCGCGACGTGCTGGGCCAGGCGCAGACCGGCACCGGTAAAACGGCTGCCTTCGCGCTGCCGATCCTCTCGCGCATCGAAATGCGTCCCGGCAAGCCGCAGTCGCTGGTGCTGGCGCCCACGCGCGAATTGGCCATCCAGGTGGCCGAAGCGTTCCAGCGCTACGCCGCGCACATGCCGGGCTTCCAGGTGCTGCCGATCTACGGCGGCCAGAGCTACGGCCCGCAGTTGCAGGCGTTGCGTCGCGGCGTGCACGTCGTGGTCGGCACGCCCGGGCGCGTCATCGACCATCTGGATCGCGGCACGCTCGACCTTTCCGAACTGCGCTTCATCGTGCTCGACGAAGCCGACGAAATGCTGCGCATGGGTTTCATCGACGACGTCGAGAAAGTGCTGCAGGCGACGCCGCCGCAGCGCCAGGTCGCATTGTTCTCCGCCACCATGCCCGCGCCGATCCGCAAGATTGCGCAGCATCACCTGAAGGATCCGGTGGAAGTCACCATCAAGGCTGCCACCACCACGGCGGCCAACATCCGCCAGCGCTACTGGTGGGTGAGCGGCATGCACAAGCTCGACGCCATGACGCGCATCCTCGAGGCGGAACCGTTCGATGCAATGATCATCTTCGCCCGCACCAAGCAGGCAACCGAAGAACTGGCCGAAAAACTGCAGGCGCGCGGCCTGGCCGCGGCGGCGATCAACGGCGACATCGCACAGCCGCAACGCGAGCGTGTGATCCAGCAACTGAAGGAAGGCAAGCTCGACATCCTGGTCGCCACCGACGTCGCCGCACGCGGGCTGGACGTGGAGCGCATCAGCCACGTGCTGAACTACGACATTCCCTACGACACCGAAAGCTACGTGCATCGCATCGGCCGCACCGGGCGCGCCGGGCGCAGCGGCGAGGCCATCCTGTTCGTCACGCCGCGCGAGAAAGGCATGCTGCGCGCGATCGAACGCGCCACGCGCCAGCCGATCGAGGAAATGAAGCTGCCCACCGTCGAAGCCGTCAACGATCGCCGCATTGCGCGCTTCAAGCAAAGCATCAGCGATACCCTTGCGGTCGGCGGCCTGGAACAGTTCCAGCAATTGATCGAACAGTACGAGCAGGAGCACGATATCCCCGCGATCGAGATTGCCGCCGCGCTGGCGCGCATCGCCCAGGGCGATCGCCCGCTGCTGCTGGAGCCCCCGGCAAGGCGCGAGCACAGCCGCGAGCGCGAAGCACGTCCGGCACGCGGGCACGACAACGACTCCCGTCCGCGCGAGCCGCGCCATCGCGACGGCGAGCAGCGCGATTTCCCGCCACGCCAGCAGGTCCGCGCGCACACCACGGAAGCCGGCAAGCGCACCTACCGCATCGAAGTCGGCCACGAACATGGCGTGAAGCCCGGCAACATCATCGGCGCCATCGCCAATGAAGCAGGCCTGGAAAGCCAGCACATCGGCCGGCTCAGCATCCGCGGCGACTACAGCTTGATCGACCTGCCCGATGGCATGCCCGGAGAAATCTTCCAGCACCTGAAAAAGGTGTGGGTGAACCAGCAGATGCTGCGCATCGCCGAATGGGACGGCAACGAGAGCGACAACGGCGAACATCCGCCGCGCAAGGCCGGATTCAAGCCGGCGCATGCGCGCGGCCATGCCGGCAAGCCGCGTCCGCACGGCCATGGCGGCGGCAAGCCGCCGCGTCGCAAGTAATCGCTCGATCGTTCAAGCGGCGCAACACTGCGTTCCGTAGCGCTCGCAGCTGCAACGGGCTCGATCAACCCATACTACGGGGCAAGAGATCGAGCTACGTGATGCCATGAACGCCTTGCCCAGCCTATACATTTCGCACGGCTCGCCGATGACGGCCTTGCATCCCGGAAAGGTGGGCGAGCGCCTGGCTGAGCTTGCTGTGCAATTACCCAGGCCCAGCGCCGTTGTTATTGCCAGCGCGCACTGGCTCGCTCATGCGCCGGTCGTGGGCGGCTCGACGCAACCGGAAACCATCCACGATTTTCATGGTTTCCCTCGCGCGCTGTTCGACATTCGCTACCCGGCACCCGGCGCGCCGGCAATCGCTGCGCAAGTGATGCAGTTGCTCGATCGCGCCGGGCTCGCGCCCACGCTCGATGCCACGCGCGGCCTTGACCACGGTGCATGGGTGCCGTTGCGCCTGCTTTATCCGGATGCCGATATTCCCGTGGTGCCGCTATCCATCCAGCCTCATCGGGGGCCGGCTCATCCATATGCCGTCGGCAGAGCGCTCGCGCCACTGCGTGAGCAAGGCGTGCTCGTCATCGGCTCTGGCAGCATCACGCATAACCTTCACGATGTTCGTGCGGGTTACAGCGAAGAACGCGAAGCACCGTATGTGCGCCCCTTCATCAGCTGGATCGAGGAAAAGATGGCCGCCGGCGATGTGAGCGCCTTGCTCGATTACCGTCGCCAGGCTCCCTTTGCCGAGCGCGCGCACCCCACGGACGAGCATTTGTTGCCGCTCTACCTGGCGCTGGGCGCGGCGGGTCAAACGTTTCACGCGCAACGCATCGACGCAGGCATCGATCATGGCTTTCTCGCCATGGATATTTATCGGTTCGACACCGCACGAGCAGCGATCGCTGCACCATGATGGCTCCCTCCCTCGTTGCAGGAATGTCGCAGACTGCCTGGTCGCGCCCTGCAAAAAGACGCGGTAGATCCCCCGCGTTGGCCCGTCACGCTGACGCGGCAGCGACGTCGATCCAGTCCTGCGCTGTCAGCATTGCCAAACCGTAAGCGGCGCGCGCCTTGTCGCATTGCGCGCTGGGCTTTCCGTTTTCCCATGCCGGCTTCAGTTCCCGGCAGACGGAAGGCCGTTGCGCATAGATGCCGCAACGTGCGCTTTCTCCCAACGTTCCCTCCAGCGCGATGCATCGTGGACGTTGCGCCCATGTGCCACGCATGGCGAGGCGGTGTGTATCGAGTTTCTCGGTCAATGCCATCGGCACCACGCCACCCAGGTCGGGAGCGGCTTCGGACCAATGGAGCGTTACACGGAAATGGGCGCAACAGGCGCCGCAGTTCAAACACGGATGGCTCATGAGTTGGATGAGGGGCGCTTGGCACACTGATGTGAAAGTGGATGTGGCTTTCTCAAACCGGCCCGCTGAAGGTATTGCATTGCTGGATATCGCCACTCTGCAACCCGGCCTTGAACCACTTCACACGTTGCGCCGAAGTGCCGTGCGTAAACGAATCGGGCACCACCGTGCCGCGTGCTTCGCGCTGCAAGGTGTCATCGCCGATCTGGCTGGCGGCATTGAGCGCCGATTCCACGTCGCCGGGTTGCAGCCACTGCAAGCGCTGCTGCGTGCGGTTGGCCCACACTCCGGCAAAACAATCGGCTTGCAGTTCCTGGCGCACCGACAGCCCATCGGCGCCTTCCATGCGCGCACCCTGCCGCTGCAGTTGGCTGACCTTGGCGAAGATGCCCAATTGGTTCTGCACGTGATGGCCCACTTCATGCGCAATGACATAGGCGCGGGCAAAATCGCCGCTGGCATGAAAACGGCTATCCAGTTCGCGGAAGAAATCCAGGTCCAGGTAAATCTTCTGGTCGCCCGGACAATAGAACGGCCCGACCGCCGTGGACGCGGCACCGCATGCGGTGTTCACACCGCCACTGAAGAGGTCGAGTTTGGGATCGACGTAGGTGCGCCCCATGCTGCTGAAAATGTCGCCCCAGGTTTTCTCCGTGGAACCCAGCACCCTGCGCACGAAATCCATCTGTTGCGGATCCACCTGCGCCGGCTGGCCGCCGGGCGCATAGGCGGCCGGCTGGCTGCCCGGCTGATTGAGCAAGGCCATGGGATTCTTGAAGAACACCCAGCCAAGCACCGCCAGGATCAACAGGCCGCCGAGACCCATTCGGCCACCGCCGCCAAAACCCCGGCCGCCGCCACCGCTGTCGACTTCGACGTTCTGACTCTGCTCGCCTTTCTGCCAGTCCATACAGCCCCCGACGCATCCGCAGTCAATGTGCCAGCCGGCCCCCTCGGCCACCCGCCACAGCATCGCACCAAAACGCTACAGTGGCATCTCCATCTTCCGCTGAGTTACCCATGATCCAGAACCTGCCCGCCCTGGTGGTCCTGCTGACCGCGATCCTGCAATTCGGAACCATGTACGCGGTAGGGCGGGCGCGAGGGAAATACGGTATCCAGGCCCCGGCGACCAGCGGGCACCCCGCCTTCGAACGCGCCTACCGCGTACAGATGAATACGCTGGAAAGTACGCTGATGTTCCTGCCCTTGCTGTGGCTGGCGACGCATTACGGCTACGTACTGTGGGCGGGTGTGGCAGGCCTGGTATGGCTGGTCGGGCGCAGCTGGTATGCGTTTGCCTACCTGGCCGATGCGCGCAAGCGTGGACCGGGCTATCTGGTGGGCATGCTGGGCTGGGCCGCGTTGCTGGTGATGAGCGTGCTGGGGCTTGGCCGCGCCGTGCTGGCAGGTTGAAGCGGCCATTCATGACCGCAGCGCCGATGTCCACGGGTGCATCGCCACCCTTGCCGCGTACACCGAATGTGCTGCATGCGCTCGGGCTTATATTGCTCTATTTCCTGTTGCAGCTGACGGCGGGCGCGCTGGTTAGCTTCGGTGGCGGCATCGTCGAGCGCCTTCGCCATCCGATGCTCTCCCGCGCCGATGCGCACGAGCGCGTGATGGACATCATGCAGCAACCGGATAGCAATGCCCTGCTGGTGATCGTGGCACTGCCATTGATCGCCTTGCTGATGTTCTGGCTGGTGCAGCGTGCATGGCCCGCCCGCTGGACCCAACCGGAGCCGCCCGGCTTCGGCTTGAACGGCCCACGTTCGGCACGCTGGTACCTGCTGGCACTGCTGGTCGGATTGGTCATGCCACCGTTGGGCGGCATGCTCACACAGTGGCTGGCGCATGGACACGAAGTAACGCAGAACGTCGAGGAACTCAGCCGCCACGCTTCCATCCCACTGCGCCTGCCGTTGGCGATCGTGGCCGTCACGGTCGGCCCCATGATCGAGGAGCTGCTGTTCCGTGGCGTGCTGCTTTCCGCGTTGATGCGCCGACTCGGCGTGAACGGCTCGGTGGCGATCTGCGCCGTCCTGTTCGGCGTGGTGCACCTGAGCGGACTGGGTTTCCAGTGGTATGCCTTGCCTAACCTGATCCTGCTCGCCGCGGCGCTATGCTGGCTGCGATTGAAATCGGCATCGTTGTGGCCGGCCATTCTTGCGCATGGCGTATTCAACCTGTTCGCGCTGGTGGCATTGTTCGCCGCGGCGTAATGCTCATTCCTGCCATGCCGGCGCAATACGAATCAAAGCCGAAAAAAGCGCTATACGGCAACGCCAAAGCTCGCCAGCAGATGCGCCGTCTCGAACAACGGCAAGCCCATGACGCCGGAATAGCTGCCCTCCAGGTGCTCGACCAGGCTCGCTCCCTTGCCTTGGATGGCATAGCCACCCGCCTTGCCGAATGGCTCGCCGCCTGCCACGTAAGCACTGATGATCGGCTCGCTCAACGACGCGAAGCGCACGCGCGATACACATACTTCGCCTCGCTCGCGTGCGGCTGACATCAGCCATACGGCCGATATCACCTCATGCGTGCGACCGGAAAGACGGCGCAGCATGGCTTGCGCATCGCCGGCGTCTTTCGGTTTGCCGAAAATATCGCCATCCAGCACGACCTCCGTATCCGAAGCGATGACGATGGCGTCAGCCTGCGTCGCGGTTTCCAACGCTTGCCGGCCGGCACGGGCTTTATCGTGGGCCACGCGCCTTACGTAATCGATGGGCGGCTCGCCCGGCTGCGGTATCTCTGCCACCTCCACATCGAGGATATCGAAGGCGACACCAAGCTGCGCGAGCAACTCGCGCCGCCGCGGCGATTGGGATGCCAGGTAGAGCGTCATGCAGTTCCTTTTCAGCAATGGCGTATCGACGCGGATGGCGCGGTCATAGCGTCAGCGCATACTCGCAAGATACCCGGTTACGTTGCCATCCCAGCGATTCATACAGTGCTTGCGCAGGGGCGTTGTCCAACGCGGTTTCCAGCGACAGGCCGGCCGCTCCCAGCGCCCGCGCATGCTCGGCGGCCGCAGTCATCAAAGCCTTCGCCACGTGTCGGCGGCGTGCCGTGGCGAGGACGAACAAATCATTGAGCAGATACGTGCGCACGGTGCGCACCGACGAAAACAACGGATACAGCTGGGTGAATCCAAGGCCGCCACCCTGTTCATCGCATGCCAGCAGGATCAGCGAATCATGGTGCGCAAAACGTTCGTACAGGAAGGCGCGCGCACGCCCCAGGTCCGCAGGCTGCTGGTAGAACTGGCGGTAACCGTCGAACAAGGGCGCCAGTATGTCGAGGTCGTGAACGTTCGCCTGGCGAACTTGATAATGCATGGCGACTCCTTGCATACGCTGGCGCCAGCCGGCGCTGCGGCCGGCTTCAGGCGCGGTGGTAGGGATGGCCGGCGAGCAAGGTCGTTGCACGATAGAGCTGTTCGGCCAGCACCAGTCGCACCAGCATATGCGGAAGCGTGAGCGGACCCAATGACCACTTTTGATCGGCACGCGCCAAGACGTCAGGCGAGTGGCCATCCGGACCGCCGATGAGGAAGGCCAGATCGCGTCCGCGCATGCGCCATGCCGCGAGTTGTTGGGCAAGTTCTTCGCTGGACCAGCTCTTGCCGCGGCCATCCAGCGCAATCACCTGGATATCGCGAGGCAACGCGGCGAGCATGGCGGCGCCTTCGTCGAGCATCGCGCGCGCGTCGTCGCGGCCTTTGCCGCGGGTGCCGGGCTTCAATTCGACCAGTTCGAGGGGCAAATCGTGGGACAGCCGTTTGCGGTATTCGGCAAACCCTTCCGCTACCCATGCAGGCATGCGTTCGCCGATGGCGATCAGGCGGGCGCGCATGCCGTTGCTTGCTCTGTCAGCCGGCGAGCGCCGCTTCGTTCTCGGCGTCGCGATCGCCCACCGTCCACAGGCGTTCGAGCCCGTAAAACTCGCGGATGCGCGGCAGCATGACGTGCACGATGACGTCGCCCAGATCCACCAGCACCCACTCCGCTTCCTGCTCGCCTTCGACACCCAGCGGCAGCACGCCCGCCTTCTTGGCGAACTTGACCACTTCGTCGGCGATGGATTTGACATGGCGCGCCGAGGTGCCGGAAGCAATCACGAGCAGGTCGGCGATGGAGGTTTTGCCGCGTACATCGATCTCTCGGATGTCCTTGGCCTTGAGGTCTTCAAGTGCGGCGATGACGGACTTGCGCAGGGTGGCCGTGTTGACGGCCTTGGCATGGCGGGTGGTGATCAAGAGTTGGGGCCTCGCGGCGTATCGGCTGCGCGGGATGGCGCGGGCTAAGTATATCCGCCCTGCCGCAACGCCACGTCAAGCGCCAGCTGCCTGCGCGCCGCCTGGTATTCCTCGGCCAGGACCTTGACCAGTTCGCCGGCAGGCATTTCACGCACCAGGGCCGCCGCCTGGCCGCACCACTCGGAAACCAGATCGGCACGCCCGACCTGGCTGGCAGCGCGGCGCAACGGCGCGGTCAATGCATTGAGCACCGGGTAGGCAGGCAGTTGCGGGGCATGCGCCTGCATCGCCTGGGTGTAACGATTTTGCAATCCGCGCGCGGCGCGTCCGGAAAAGCAGCTGATGGTCGCGACGCGGTGTTCCTCGGCCCTCGCCAGATCGCGCTTCCAACCTTCCGCCGCGGCCGATTCGGGACACGCCAGGAACGCCGTACCAAGCTGGCTGGCGGCCGCGCCGAGCATTTCGGCGGCGAGCATGCCGCGACCATCCATGATGCCGCCCGCGGCGATCACCGGAATCTCGACGGCGCGCGCCGCCAGCGGCAACAAGGCGAACAATCCGATCAAGGCCTGTTCGGGTTCGTGCAGGAAGGTGCCACGGTGTCCGCCGGCTTCCGCACCCTGCACGCATACCGCATCGGCACCCAGTTGCGCCCACGCGCGCGCCTCGGCAACGGTGGTGGCGGTGCCGATCACGTAAATGTCGCGCGCATGCAGCTCACGCAGTTGCGCCGGCGTAATCAGGTCGAACGCAAAGCTCGCTACCGCCGGACGCGCCTCGCACAAGGCTGCGAACTGCTCTGAAAACAGCGGCGCCCACGCCGCCGGACGGCGGGTGCGTACCGCCAACCCTTCCCGCTCCATCAAGGCATCCAGTTGTTCGCATGCATACGAGACGGCCATCTCGTCCACCTCGAACGCATCCGGCAGCACGAACAAGTTGAGGGCAAAAGGCTGGTCGGTGACGGCGCGAATTTGCGCCGCCTGTTCAAGGATCGCCTGCGGCTCCACATAGCCCACGCCGAGCGAACCGAGACCGCCGGCTGCGCTTACCGCAGCGGCCAGTGCAGGCGTATTGGCTCCGGCCATCGGGGCCTGGATCAACGGACAGGCAATGCCAAGCTGCTGCGTCAAGGAGGGAGAAGGCATGGAAAACGGCCTCGCGGATCGATGCAACAAGTATCCATGACACGGCGTAGCCCGCGTATCGCGCCAGCAGGCGCTTATGCCTTCGACAACAGGCGCCCGCCCATGCTTGCGTTGACGACGATCACGATGGCCACCGCCAGCGCGTGCATCAGCAGGTCGGTCGCGGCGGCGTCGAAATTGTGGCAAATCTCCAGCAGGCTCGCCGAAGCCGCCGCACTGGCAAGCCCCACCAGTACCGCGGTGAGCACAGGCCGCAGCGGACAGGCGCGCCGCAGCAGCCAGATCAACAGCGCCGATAGCGGGATCGAAAAGCTGACAATGAAAATCAGGCAATGGTTGGCCGCATGCATGTTGGCCACTTGCATGCCGGGCACCACCCACTCGCGCAGGCAACCCATGCCGCTGCCGCCAATCCACAGCAACGCCCCCGGCACTGGTAACCAGGCCCACTTCACCGAACGTCCCGGCACAGCCAGCACGAACGCCGCCAGCGTGGCGGTGATGGCGGTAAGTCCCGCACCGCATGCTGCCCAGCCCAGGTCCGGCGCCATGGCCCAGCGATGCAGCATGGTACTGGCGCCGTAGCGCGCGAATAGCACCAGCGCGATGATCGCCACCACCAGCAGCCAGCCCAGCGCGCGCCGCCATGGTGGCGCCAGGCGGCGCACGGGCGTCAGCTCGGCACCGAGCGCATCGATCAGGGCTTCATGGCGTGCTGCGTCGGACATCGCGGTCAGGATTCTCCACTCAGTCGATCGCGCAGCGTCTTCAACGCGCGATGCAGGTTGACTTTCAGCGCACCGGTTTTGCGGCCGGTGAGTTCGGCCGCTTCGGCCAGCGAACGCTCCTTCAGGCCCAATTGCTCGACGGCCTCGCGCTGCCCCGGCGGCAGGGTTTCAATGGCCTTGCGCAGGCGCCGTGCGTCCTGGTCGCGCTCGGTGCCTGCGCTCGCGTCGTCGCGGTCGGCGTGTGTATCGAAAGCGAATTCGTCATGCACTTCGCGCCGGTCGCGACGGCCGTGGCTGCGCAGTATGTCGATCGCGCGGCGGCTGGCGATCGCCGACAGCCACGCATCGTAGGAACGCGATGGATCGTAGGTATGCCGCACGCGGTGCACGGTCATCAAGGTTTCCTGCACCACGTCATCCAGCGCATCGACGGCCACGCCCTGCCGTCTGGCCACGGCACGGATCAGCGCCACCGAATCGGTCAGCAAACGCGCATAGGCACGCTGGTCGCCCGCTTGCGCGGCGGCCATCCACACTGCCCGCTGCCGGTCAGCCTGTTCGCTGGCGCTGCTGGATTCGGACGACACTGCCTTGCTGATACCCGCGACCCTGCCTGAGACCTGCCGTAGTAGTACCCATGGGCCGTCAAAGGTCAAGGATGGGAAAGACATGATGCTCGCAAGTGGATGGCTACGGCTAATTCGTTGCGCCATGGATCGGAGTTACGCGGAGCACGTGGATCCGGCCAGGAGTAGAAATGACACTGGTTTTCGCCCTGCCCTCGCAGCCTTGGTAACCAAGCCACCCTCCGCAACGAATACTTGTCAAACCCTTTCCCAAGGTTCCCATGATCCTGCTCATCCTTGCGTTTCTCGGCGGCGTGCTGACCATTCTCAGCCCCTGCATCCTGCCGGTGCTGCCGTTCGTGTTCGCGCGCGCCGACCGGCCGTTCGTGCGCAACGGACTGCCGATGCTGGCCGGCATGGCGCTCACCTTCGCGCTGGTCGCCACGCTGGCCGCGGTCGGCGGCGGCTGGGCGGTGCAGGCAAATCAATATGGACGCTACGTGGCGCTGGCGGTGCTGGCGATGCTTGGCCTCACCCTGCTGGTGCCACATCTGGCCGAGTGGATCAGCCGCCCATTCGTGCGCCTTGGCAACCGCATCAACCAGCGTTCCGTCACGCAGGGCGATTCACCCTGGTCCGCTGCCGGCCTCGGTATCGCCACAGGTTTGTTATGGGCGCCCTGCGCAGGACCTATCCTGGGCCTGCTGCTGACCGGCGCGGCGCTGAAAGGCGCCAGTGTGCAAACCACGTTGCTGCTGCTCACCTATGCCGGTGGCGCGGCGGTGTCCCTGGCGCTTGCGCTTTGGGTGGGCGGGCGCGTATTCGAAGTCATGAAGCGCTCGCTCGGCGCCGGCGAATGGCTGCGTCGCGTCCTCGGTGTCCTGGTGCTGTGTGGCGTGGCAGCGATTGCACTGGGCCTGGATACGGGCCTGCTCACCCGCGTGTCGCTGGCGAGCACCAGCGGCGTCGAACAAAAACTGGTCGACGCGGTGCGCCCGGCGCCCGCAGTTGCCGCGCCGTTGCCCAAAGTCGGCGACGCCTTGCCGGTGGAAGGCGAACTGCCGCCGCTGTCCGGCGCCACGCAATGGTTCAACAGCCCGCCGCTGTCGCCGGAATCGCTGCACGGCAAGGTAGTGCTGGTCGACTTCTGGACCTATTCCTGCATCAACTGCATTCGTTCTCTGCCTTACGTGAATGCATGGGCGCAGAAATATCGCGACCATGGCCTGGTGGTGATCGGCGTGCATTCACCCGAATTCGCCTTCGAGAAAAATCCCGCCAACGTCGCCAAGGCGATCAAGGATTTCCACATCACCTACCCGGTAGCGATGGATAACAACTACGCCATCTGGCAGGCCTTCAACAACGAATATTGGCCGGCGCATTACTTTATCGATGCGCACGGTGCGATCCGTGCCCATCATTTCGGCGAAGGCGACTACGCCGGCAGCGAAGACGTGATCCGCCGCCTGTTGCGCGAGGCCGGCTACGAAGATCTTCCCGGCGGATACGTGCAACCCGGCGCAGCCGGCGCGGAAGCGGCCGGTTCCGGCGACGCGAGCCGCTCGCCGGAGACCTACGTAGGCTACGCGCGCAGCGCGAACTTCGCCGGCGGCCAGGTCGCGCATGACGATAGCTGGCCATACCACGCACCCGCCGCATTGCTGGTCAATCAATGGGCTTTCGACGGCCGCTGGACGGTCAACGAGCAAAGCGCCACCGTCGACCAATCCCATGGCGCCATCGTGTACCGGTTTCGTGGACGCGATCTGCACCTGGTGATGGGCCCTGGCAAAGACGGCAAGCCGGTGCGCTTCCGCGTAACGCTCGATGGCAAGCCGCCTGGCGCGGATCATGGTGCGGACATCGATGCCGACGGCAACGGCACGATCGGCGCACAGCGCCTCTATCAGCTGGTCCGCCAGACGCATGGCACGGGTGAACGCATCTTCGAAATCAGCTTCCTCGACCCGCTCGCGCGCGTATATGCCTTCACGTTCGGCTAAACGCAACCCAGGCAACACATGGAGATTTCACATGACCTCCCCATCCAATAACAACCCTGCAGACCGGCGCCGGTTCCTGTTCGCAGCCCTGGGCGGCGGCGCGGCGATTGCCATGGGCGGCTTGTCGGCGATACGCCTGTTCGGTAGCAAAGGCAGCGCCATGGCCGCAGCTACGCCAGTGGCTGCTTCGGCGCCGAGTCTCCTGCTGGAGTGCTTCGCCGACGATGACGGCCATAACCTGGGGCCATGCGATGTGCGCAAGCTGGTGTTGACCGATGCGCAATGGCATCAGCGCCTTTCCGACGAAGCCTTCAACGTGATGCGGCGCGCCGGCACCGAAATGGCGTTCAGCGGCCCGCATGAAAAACCCGACAGCAAAGGCCTGTACCGTTGCGCTGGATGCGATACGGCACTGTTCGATGCATCGACGCAATTCGATTCGGGCACCGGCTGGCCCAGTTTCTGGCGGCCAATCGCCAAGCAGAACGTCATCGAGACGCGCGACACCAGCTATGGCATGGTCCGCACGGCAGTCAGCTGCGCAGGTTGCGACAGTCACCTTGGACACGTTTTCGACGATGGCCCGGCCCCGACCGGCTTGCGCTATTGCATGAATTCCGTGGCGATGCGATTTGTCGCGTTCCGGGTGAGTTGAGCTTCTGCTTACTTGCGGTCATCCGCTTCAAGGCGTTCTTGCGATCGATAACCGCTGCGGTGGTTAACCCGCCGCATGCGGCATTTCCCGCTATAGGCCGGCATGGCCTTTTCTGTCGTACTGCTGGTGCGTTCAATCACCTTCATTCATTGCCAGCCCACTCGGCGAGGCTGACAGATTTTTCTTTTGCATAACGCCATCCTTTACCTCTTTCCTTTGCATGACAAGCCGCAACGGCATGCGGCGCAACGACTGCATGCAACGCATTTTTCGCAACGCGCTTCAAAGCAATCAAAGGCTTGCCGTACATTGAGCGCGACAGGGTGTTTGCGCCATGTGTTCATAACCGCCATCAACCTGCATGCCGCGCACTTGAATAGCGCGTAGCAGCTGCGTTACCCATTGCACATCGTTGCCGCCGATCGCAGGTCGATCCGCGTTCGCATTTGGATCGTCGTATCCAAATCATCTACAGGGATGTGTCATGTCATTTTCATCGCGTGTCTGTATCGGAACCTTTTTCCTGCTTGGCCTGGCCGCCGCTCATGCCATGGCGCAGTCGGTAACGCCGCAGGACGAATTGCGAACGCACATCGGCATTACGGCGGCGATGCCGCTACCCGACGCGGGTGCCTTTGGCGAATGGATCAATCCCATTACCGGCGAACTGACTCTGTCGCAATCGGAGGCGGTGCAGAGCACCAATGGACTTCCCCTCTCCCTCACTCGCAGTTTCACGCCGGGCGGATCGAACGCTTCGCTGCCCCGCACCGGCGCTTTTGCCGACTGGCAGCTAGAACTTCCGCGCATCACCACGCTCGTCCTGAATTATCCCGATGGCCATGGATGGCAAGTAGCCGGTGCCAATCCGTATGCCCGCTGTTCCGCCTTCGGCCCACCGCCGACCATTACCAGCGCGGATTTGCAAGCCTTGCAGGCGGACCAAGCCAGGGCGGAGCATCAAGCCCGTGCCCAGGTTGCCGGCAGTGTCCAGGGCAAGGCACTCAACCCCGACGCAATCGATCCCGCCGTATGGTGGCAGGGCTACCAGCTCGTCTTGCCGGAACAGGGCTCGCAGGAAGTGCTCAAACGCGCTGCCGGTAATACGTTGAAGCCTGGCGACACGTTGAACTATCCGCTGGTCACCTCCCGCCAATGGCAGATCAGCTGCCTGGCGCAGACCGACAACGACGAACCGGGCGAGGCCTTTGTCGCCATCGCGCCAAACGGCACGAGCTACACCTTCAATCACCTGGTTTACCAGGCCGCACCGGATCTAGCCGTGTCCGGCCTTGGCACCTTTACGCGCCAGCGCGCCTCAATGCTGGTCACCAAGATTCAGGACCGTTTCGGCAATACCCTCAATTTCATCTATGACCGCGATCGGCTGGTGTCCGTCAACAGCGATAACGAACTGGGATTCAACATCATCTATCGCAGCGACGTACCGACGCTGATCGATCAGGTCGTATTGCGGCCCGCCGTGCCGACGCCACGTGTCTGGACCTTCCATTACGCCAATCTCGGCAGCGGGCGCGAAACATTGATTGGCGTCACGCGCCCCGATGGCAACCAGTGGACGTATGACTTACAGGCGCTGGCGGAAGCCACGCTGCACTACACCGGCAACACCACGTGCGACGCGCTGTCGCCGTTCGATGCAGCGCAGACATTCATCGGCACGATGACCGATCCGAACGGCCTGACCGAACAGCTCACGCTGGGCGGCGTCCGCCATGGCCGCAGCGGCGTGGCCAATACCTGCAACGCTTCCGCCGACTTCCCCTGGGTACCGGCGCAATACGACACTTTGTCCCTGTTGCAGCGCCACTACAGCGGCGCCAACATCGGTACGCCGGCATGGAGCTATCAGTACTCGGACGCTCAAGCATCGCCGGCCTGGACCGACATTGTCGATCCGGATCAACACGTCACTCGCTTCAGCTTCAGCAACGCCGCCGATGAAACGGAAGGCCATGTGTTGAGCATGGAGGTCAACCGCCAGGCTGATGGCAGTGCCTCACGCAGCATCCGTTTCGATTACGCACCCGCTAATGCCGGCCCCTATCCCGCCTCCTTGGGCTCGCCGGCCGACACCCGCATGAACGCCGCCGCACTGGGCAATATGGCGCCACTGAAACAGCGCACCATCATGCAGGATGGCGACACCTACACCACGCAATGGAAGGACTTCAACGCCTTCGCCCAGCCCACGCAGATTCATCGCGGCAACAATATTGCCGGACAAACGCCGCTCGATGTAAGCGTGAGCTACGTCAACAGCAGTACGCCATGGGTACTGGGCCTTGTCGGCAAGGTGACTGATCTGGCCAATAACACGGTGATGCATGAGAACCACTATGACGCCGTCCGTCTCACCCTCGACCAAGCCAATCGCTTCGGTCTGAAGCAGGTGTCCTACACCTACAATGCGCGTGGTCTGTTGGAAAGCAGCACCGATGGCAATGGCCTGACTACCCACTATGACAACTACGTGCTTGGCCAGCCGGGCCTGATCACCTATCCCGACGGTTCCAGCGAATCACGCAACTTCGATGCCTTTGGCAACACGGCCAGTTTCACCAATCGCGCCGGCGTAACCACCACCAATGACTATGACATCATGGGGCGCATCACTCGCCGCGGCGCACCGAAAGGGGATGGCGTTGCCTGGAGCGACACGTTCTATCGCTATCTATACGCCGAGACGCCAGACACTGGCATCCAGGGGCCGCACTGGCGCTACGGCGTAACGCGAGGCGACTCGGATACGATCACCGATAACGATGCATTGATGCGCCCGGTGCTGAACTCCTCGCGCCCCGGTCCACTTGGTACAGCCAGCTTTATCAGCCAGAGCCAGGCCTACGATTGGCGCGGTAATGCAGTCTTCTCCTCGTATCCGCTGCGCGACAGTCCAAGCCTGGGCTTGCTTACCCAGGGCGTACATATCGACTACGACCCGCTGGGGCGCGCCGTCGCCAGCCACCAGGATTCCGAACAAGGCCAGCTCACCACCACACAGATATACCTGAGCGGTGCGCGCGTGCAGACCACCGATCCCAAGGGCGCCACCGTCACCACCAGTTATCAGGTAATGGACACCCCCAGCCTTGGCGATGTACTGCGCGTCGATGCCCCCGAGGGGGTGACCCAGGTGATTACGCGCAACGCTTATGGCATGCCGCTTAGCATCACCCAATCGGGCACTTATCAGAACGGACAAATCTCGGCCACGCGCCAATACGTCTACGACGGCGCGATGCGCCTATGCCGAAGCATCCAGCCGGAAATCGGCAGCACCGTGTTCGACTACGACACGGGTAGCCGACTGGCATGGAGCGCGCAGGGACTAGCCATCAACGGTGCCGGCTGCGGCCGCGAACAAGTGAACGATGCCGCGAAAACCGTTCGCAACTATGACGCCATGAACAACGTGCTCAGCGTGGCTTATCCCGCCGGGACGCTATCCAGCCGGTTCACCTACGATGTCCTGGGCCGTCTCGCCAGCGCCGACACCGGCCTCAGCCGCTGGACCTATGCCTACAACCTGCTCGGACTACCGACCAGCGAAACATTGATCGTCGATGGCTTGGCCTACAACCTCCAATACGGCTACAACGCGAACGGAGACCTGGCCAACATCACCTATCCCGATGGCCGCATCGTCAACCAATCCCCCGACGCCTGGGGCCGGCCCACCCAGGCGGGCGACTTCGCCAATGCAGCGCGCTACCTGCCGAATGGCGAGCTGGAGTACTTCAAGTACGGCAACGGCATCGAATACTTCACCGAACAGAATGCACGCCAATTGCCGCGCAACCTCAGCTATGCCTTGCCCAATGGCAACCTATTGTTCAGCCAGGACTTCAGCTACGACGCAAACGGCAACCTCACCCGGGCCGACGACCTCGCTGAGGGCAGCAATAGCCAACGGCAATTCGGCTACGACAGCCTCAATCGCCTGACCCGCGCCACCGCCCCCAGTCCGTCCGACGCGGAGACCTACAGCTACGATCCGCTCAACAACATCCGCAGCATCACCGCCGACACCGGCCTGCAGCGCGGCTTCAATTACGACCCTTTCAATCACCTGAACAGCGCCGTGGGTTCGGACGGCCAAACCCATCAATTCACCTATGACAATCGCGGCAATGCGATCCAGCGCGACAGCACGCCCTTCACCTTCGACTTCGCCAATCGCCTGACCGAAGTCAGCGGGCGCGAAAGCTACATCTACGATGCCTTTGGGCGGCGAGTGCTGAAGACGCGGCTCGGCGTGGGCGGCAACAAGAGCTATTACGTCTACGACCACAATGGCCGGCTGATACTTCAGCGCGACAACGACGTCGCTTCTACCGAGACCGATTTCATTTATCTGGGCGGCATGCTGGTGGCACAGGCGACCACACGCAAACATGATTTGCCGGGTGCCATCAGCTTCGCGCCTGGAAGCCCCTCCGCTGGCACGTATAACGTGGCCTGGGGAGTTTCCGAAGGTGCAACAACCTATGAATTGGAAGAGCAATACGACGATGGCATATGGACGCAGGTTTACCGCGGCCCGCAGAGCAACGTCAGCTATACGGATCGTCAAGGCGGCACGTATTTGTATCGTGTGCGGGCGTGTTCAAGCACCTGCGGTGGCTGGGTCATCTCCAGCCCAATGGGGGTCACGCCTGCAGCTATAAATGGTTGGCAAGGCATACATGTCCCGGCGGGTGTACAGCATGGTGCGTACACCATCAGCTGGGATCCGACCGTAAGCGCGACATCCTACGACGTAGACGAATATGACGATGCCGATTGGCGCGGAGGACATCGCGTTGCCAGCGATCTCACATCCAACTCGCTCCAGCTTCCCGGTAGTACCAATGGCTTTTACAGGTACCGGGTGCTGGCCAAGAATGTCTACGGCGGACGCACCTGGAGCGAAAACTCGCAGGATGTGCAGGTGGAACTGATACCTTCCGGACCACCGGAAATGCCGCCTATTACGACGCCTAAGCCGCCATTCGATTATCCCGTCTCCAAGTATCCGGTAAACATCAATTTGTCCTGGGATGCCGTCGCACGCGCAAGCCGATACGAGATAAGCATCAACGATAGCCCGGCAGCAGCCACAGGCGCCACTTCATACACCGCAGCATTACCCGGCTATGGCACCTGGGTCATCGGAGTACGCGCATGCAACGAGGATGGCTGCTCGAACTTCAGCAAATGGGGACCCATCAGTACACATCTACCAGGCCAGCCAGGAGGCCCCGTGTCAGTACCCGGCGTCAGTGCCACTCACGCGAATCGAGCAAGCAACCCATAAGCAACCACGGAAAGGAATGTTTGCCATGCATGGAAACAACAAATGGTGGTGGCTTTCGATGGCACTGTTCGCGCTGTGGCCTGGCCGATCCGCCTGGGCGCAGACCAATGCCACTATCGGCAATATTGATGGCGTATTTGGGGACGGCAACGGGGCGGTCGTCATAAAAGGATGGGCCTGCTGGAAAGGCTATGTTCTGACCTTATCGTCGCCGCAAATTGATATTTACGCGGGAGGTGAAATCGCGAGCGGCGGCGTCAAACTGGGAACGTACAACGTCGACCAATCCAGCGAGCAGGCGGTACAGGACGCATGCGGCAATCACAATCCCAATAATCGATACATCGTGGGAATTACCCTTGCCATGCGGCAACAATATGGCGGGCAACGCCTCTACGTATACGGCTCGGCTTTTGGCAACAATGCCACGCGCACGCTGTTGCCTGGCTCGGGAGAATACACAATACCCGTGGCGCCAGCGGTTACTGATTCGGTCTACTACATCCACACTGACCGGCTGGGCAGCAATGTCATCATGACCGATGCCGCCGCCAATGCCGTCACCAAGACCGACTACAAGGCCTACGGTGCCGCCGGACAGCAAAGCAACAAGCAGGAAGCACCCGGCTACGCCGGCAGCTACGAAGACCCGCTGACGGGCCTGACCTACATGCAAGCGCGTTACTACGATGCGGACCTGGGGCGCTTTATATCCATGGACCCCATTCCAGCCTCGGCGGGCAACGTCTACGACTTCAACCGCTATGCTTATGCCAACAACAACCCGTTGAACTTCACCGATCCCACTGGCATGGCAGCCAAAGCGTGTGGAACCCAAGGGATGGTGATGAACAGCGAGGGCGTCTGGGAGGTCAGCGGAGGCTGCAGTGGCGGCGGCAGCGGAAACTCTCCAGGTGGATCGATTCCGTCGTTCGTTGGATGGGGCGGTGGTGGACCGTCGTATGGCGGTGGCGGTGGCGGTGGCGGTGGCGGTGGCGGTGGCGGTGGCGGTGGCGGTGGCGGTGGCGGTGGCGGTGGCGGTGGCGGTGGCGGTGGCGGTGGCGGTGGCGGTATTCCAACAGAGTCGGCTGTAAATGTAACGGCTAACGCTGTAGCAATTCCCGCGCCCCAACTCATAGAGCTACCACAAATCCGCATACGCCCTATTCCAGCGTTGAATCCTTGGCTAGTTGTAGTCACCGCGGTAATTTGGCCAAGTAACGGATGGACAGATACCTCCACATGCCCTCCCAATTGTTATGGTGCACTTCCTTACATCGAATTGCCGCCAGTGCAGCTCAACTTGTCACCTGGGTTTTGGCCTGGGGACAAGGGGGCTGAGGAATGGGGGCGTCGGCAAGGAGTAGGTGCTGCGGAAGGACGTCGAAAATTTCATGATATTAAACAGGGGGACACAACGCATAAAGGTGGAACGCAAAAGTGGGGAGTAAATCCCCTAACAGGGGATGTGTCCGATCCAGACGGGGAAATACATGGAAATCTCAACGAATAACTTAAATTTTGAGTGCAATCTTTTGATCCAAGTATCTTTGTACTTGAAAGGAAAAAATTTAATTCCAGAAATAATTACGGGAAAAACCAATATTCAACCCGACATCACGGCTCTTTGCGGAACCAAGAAAGCTCCAGGAAGAGAAAATTCCGCAGTCTATAAAACCAGTATATGGGGGGTTCGAGTTATTTCAAGGGAAAGCCCCTCTAAATGCATTAGGAGTTTTCTAAAAAAAATCAAAGGATCAGAAACATTCTTTGCCAATGCGCCAGGCATTGACGAAGCTTATATTGATTTTTTTTATACAAAAACAGTCGATATCGATCAACTAAATGATGCCGTTGAATTTGAGCTTGAAAGTGATTTGCTTGAAGGCTTAAAAAAAATTGGAGTACCCGTTCGCTTTACGATATCTAATGTAAAAAAATAGATTCTACACAATAAATAGTATATGCCATGATGAACAAAACTTTTTATCCAACAATAGCAGGCATATATATGCATTCACAAAACGGTTCTAACCTATCTAGCCATGAAACAAAAAGCGCAAATGCGCCAACAGCGCCTCTGAAAATCCACGCATATATCTAGAAAATTTACTTATATAAAAAAATATCCTAAATGCAGCTTTTGGATAAATGGCATGGTTAGCATTATTTTACCAATAACCTTATTATTAATTTTATTCCAAATTTAATTTTTAACATGAATTGAAATTTAATGCATTGCTTTATCTTATTGTTATGATCGACTTATATGTGCTTTTGATTTAACTATGCGTTAAAGACCAAGAATCCCTCGCAGTAAAAAATTTTAATTTCAAGGCATTGAATTTGTCACAATAATAGCATCGTTTCATTGGCTCTCTTGACAAGGCTCACTTATAATGTCTTGTCGAACGTGATCGAATAATTGATGCGATGACGAATTGAGCTGACAAAGCCATTACAAAGATAGTAGGAATGCATGTGGGAAATAGCTAAAAAAACGACAAGAACCTTAATATGGTTGGCAGTGATTACTCAAACAGCTATATTAGGCAACCTGATTCCAAGCATTTTCTTTACGAATGGATCAATTCTCCATGGTTTGACATTCCTTCTATGCATCGCTCTTGGCAATTTATTGTTTTTAAAAATTTGCGTTAAAGATAAAAGTTATCTCATTCGGAGAATAATAAATTTTATATTGTGTCAAGCAACATTAATCATCGTAATTCTTCATTTTTTAAATGATTAGAGATGATATGATTTATGTGACATCAGTTTCAAGATCCGCGCGCAAAAAAAGATTCAGTGCAAGTTGAAAACAGATGTTCGTTACCTCATTGAGCACAAAAACAGCTACACCCCATTCCAGCGCTGAACTCTTGATTAGCCTTAATAATCGCAGTACTTAGTAACGGGTAGTTCATACTCAAATGAGCGGAAGTAGTTCCACCCGACACATTAGATGCGGCCGCAAGCCTTGAAGGCTAGAGCAAGAGGATTTGGATTGTTAAGATTTTTAACAGAGCATGTATGCTTATGAATATTAAGAAAAGCGAAGTAAAATTTTCTAATTTAATTATATTAGCTCTGTTAATTTTTACGTGTTCTGGAATTATATTTTTATTGTTGCTTGCATTTAAAGAAGGCATGCTAAAAATTTTATTTGGAATTATTATAATTTTTGGCATTTTTACTATATATTATGGATTATATTTAAAAATAAATGAACTGCTAATAGATGACGTATCCGGAAATCCACGCATGCGCTTAAAGATAATTACCGTCATATTATTATTTATCATTATTACATTTTCTATTTTATTCGTAATGTCTAACAAATAATACCTAGCAATCTATGACTTTATAAAGATATAAACGGGCACTATTAACCAAGCATACATTAACCATCGCTAATGGTAGCGCATTTTTCGATACCGGACCTCTTCGACACCTGACAAGCATTGTTAATACGCAAGCGACTACTGATAAGACGCCAGCCATACTGGATCATCAAACAAGCCGCAGGATAGAAGATGACGTTGGCTACATAATGTACACGGCCAGCCTGTTCGTTAAAGCAATATCCGTTGCGGTTATCACAACTAATATTCACCTTTTCCCTGCATCGCATAATATTTGGATTTTATCTAGGCGCATTTGACGGAAAATTATACAAATCCTCAGCACAGGAAGTCGACTTATATTTTTCCTTGGAGCCAATGCAAAGAAAAAGTAAAGCGTTTAATACCCATCAGCAGCCACATAGGATTAAAATTGCAAACACCAATCAAAATTAAATCCATTAAAAATGTCACAAAGAAGTTAATATCTTCGAAAGTCACTTATGACGATGGAATTGTCGCGATTTGCGGGCTCGATAAAAATGGATCAGAAATTTTAAGGATTGAATTTGATAATGCCATTTACGTTCGAGTCACAGACGAGTCGGTACGACTGAAATTTTTTCAAGACAGTGGCGTCACCGAACTTGACACCATTATGATTATCGAAGAAAGCGATGTATTTAAATGGCTAAGAGATGAAGAGCTTCATATCCGAGATCTATCTCAAGCCAAACACTTCATTATAAGCGCAGGGGAAGAGATCGTGGATATCGTTTCATTTTCAGCGCCAAAAATAACTGAATTTTAGCAAAGGCTGCAATAGCACCAGATCATCAAATAAGCCCTATAGTTGCAGTTGGACGCACGCTTGATCTAGATAGGTGGAATACATGGACGTCTCAACGAATAACTTATATTTTGAGCACAGCCTTTTGATTCAAGTATCTTTGTACTTGAAAGGGAAAAATTTAATTCCAGAAGCAATTACGGAAAAAACCAATATTCAACCCGACATCACGGCTCTTTGCGGGACCAAGAAAGTTCCAGGAAGAGAAAATTCTGCAGTCTATAAAACCAGCATATGGGGAATTAGAGTTATTTCAAGGGAAAGCCCCTCTGAATGTATTAGGAGCTTTCTAAGAAAAATCAAGGGATCAGAGATATTCTTTGCCAATGCGCCAGGCATTGATGAAGCTTATATTGATTTTTTTTATTCAAAAGCGGTCGATATCGATCAGCTAAATGATGCCGTTGAATTTGAGTTTGAAAGTGACTTGCTTGAAGGCTTAAAAAAAATAGGAGTGCCCGTTCGCTTTACAATATCTAATATAAAAAGATAGATTCCCTACAATCAATAGAGCATGCCATGATGGAACAAAACGTTTTTATCCAACAATAAAATAGGTAGTCCATATATGCATTCATAGGATGAGCCAAAGCCATCTAGCCATGAAGCAAAAACCCACATTCGGCTTGACTAGTGGATGGATAGAATATGCAACCCGATCAGAATCGAATAATTACCGTGGAAATAAGCCATGAAGCATGTCCACGCAAAGGCAATCCTTCTAGCAATTCTAAAGGTTTTTTAATTTCATCCACTACGCTAATTTTGTTGTCAGGCATATATCAGACCTGTCTTAAAATGTCGCCGGGCGAATTTGATGCATCGTTCATTAAAACCATCAGCTTCGGACTCGGATTTATTTATTATTTCTGGATTGAACATAAAAGGCTATTCCCATAGATAAAGAAATAAATAATAGAAAGATATGCCTTTGGATACTCCGAATAAATAGCCATGCATCTGAGATGCCACATGTAGGTCCACAGAATGGCTTAAAGCCATGTAGCCAAGAAGCAAGAATTTACAGGGTCCACCAATGGCATCCTTGACGCTCCATGCATATATACATTTGAGGAATTTTCTTAAATGGAAAAAATGAAAAGCTTAAAGGAATTTTTTGGCTGGACGATATGGATGGCATTATTCTTGCCAATGATTTTATTGTCATATTTGATTCCGGATTTACTTTTTGACAGTGGTTCAAAATTTAACACTTTAACTTCTCTTATCGTCATGACTGCCTTATACCTTATCTTGATTAATCTATGCGTTAAGGATGGAAAATTACTTGCAGTAAGAGCTTTTAATTTTATAGGCATTGAAATTGTCACAATAATAGTGTTACTTCATTGGCTTTCTTGACAACTGTCATTTATAAGATCTTAGCGAACGCGACCACATAGTCGATGCGATGACGAATTGAGCTGACAAAGCCATTACAAGGATAGAAAAAATGCATGTGGGAAATAGCTAAAAAAACGACGAGAACCTTAATATGGTTAGCAGCGATTATTCAAACAGCCATATTAAGCAACCTGATTCCAAGCATTTTCTTTACGAATAGATCAATTCTCCATAGTTCGACATTTCTTCTATGCATCGCTTTTGGCAATTTATTGTTTTTAAAAATTTGCGTTAAAGATAAAAGCTATCTCATTCTGAGGATGATAAATTTTATATTGTGCCAAGCAACATTAATCATCGCAATTCTTCATTTTTTTAATGATTAGGCGTTACAGTTTATTCGACGTCAGCTTCAAGATCCGCGTATAAAAAAGATTCAGCGCAAGGGACCGAGCACTCCGTGATAGTCCTGGGCCCACCAGATATCTTTCGAATCGGCCGGCTGGGGATCAGGTTCGTTTTGGAAGTCTTGTAATGACCCCGCAGTTTCTGCAGAGCAGTACCAGCGCCAGCCGAGGACGCTTACGATGAGACCATGCTGGAACACCGTGTCAGAAAGTTGGCGCCGTGTTGAGCAAGGACAAGGCTCGATGGTCACAATCCAACAGGTACAAACATCATCCGTTTTCAAATGACGATCGATAAGGCGCCAGCAGCGCCGGATCGTCGAATAATCCCGCCGGCAGCAGGTAACGCGGATCGCGTCCGGCCGCCAGCAATTGGCGAATATGCGTGGCGGAAACTTCCAACGGCGTCACCGCCAGTTCGATGACCCGTCCGGCGGGACGCGCGCGAATGATCGCCGGATCGTCCGTGCGACGCGCCGCTACCGCACGTTCCAGTTCCACCGGAAGAGAAGCCTCGACTCCTGGACGATTGATCACGCCGATGTGCGCCACCTCGAACAGGTCGCGCCAGCGATGCCAGCTGCGCAATCCGGCAAATGCATCGGCACCGAGCAACAGCATCAAGGGCCGCTCGCCGCATTCGAGGCGGAATTCGTCCAGCGTGTCGACAGTGTAGGAAGGGCCGCTGCGATCGAGTTCGCGCGTATCGAGCGTGAGACGCGACTGCCCGCGCAACGCGGCGCGCAACATGTCCACGCGCTGCGCGGCGCTCGCCGTGGGTGGCACGCGATGCGGCGGCACGCTGGCCGGCATCAGCCGCACTTCGGCGTCGAGCAGTTCGGAGGCTTCCCAGGCGACGCTGAGATGACCGATATGGACCGGGTCGAAGGTGCCACCGAAAAGGGCCAGCGGTTTCATGCCACAGCGTCCTGCTTTTCCATGCCGCCCCGCGCCTGCACAACTGACAGGCGACGGATGGGCTGCGATATCGCATTCATGCCAGGGCCTGGGCTGCGCGCGGTTCGGCCATGGCGGCAATCAGGCGCTGTGCTTCCAGCCATGCGTCGCCTGCTTCACGTCCCTTGGCGATGCGGTCGATACGTGCGGCGCGCGCCAGGCATTGCATCCAGTGTTCACGCGGCGCGCGCCGCAGGGCCTTGCGGAACAACTGCTCACGCGCCGGCCACAGGCGTTCGGCGCGCGCCTGTGCGGCGAAGTCGTGCGCATGGGCGAGGCGCAAGGCAAGTTGCAATTGGTTGACCAGCCAGCCCATCAGCGCGATCAGTTCCTCGCCTTCGGCGTGCAAGCCTTCGAGAATGCGCAGCGCCCGCGCACCGTCGCCACCGAGCGCGGCATCGGACAGCTTGAAAGCGTCGTAGCGCGCGCTATCGGCCACGAGGTGTTCCATCTCGGCAGCATCGATCTTGCCCTGGCCGTGCAGTACTGCCAGCTTGTCGATTTCTTGCGCGGCGGCCAGCAGGTTGCCTTCCACACGTTCGGCCAGCAAGGCGATCGCTTCGGGTACGGCGGTGAGTTTGCGCGAGGCCAGCCGCGCGCCGATCCAGGCTTCCCATTCGTTCGGACGCGGCGCGTTGAAGATCACCACGCTGCCGGCGCTGTCGACCTGCCGGGTCCAGGCGCCTTCGTGCTTGTTGCTCCATTCCACCGCGGTAATCAGCAGCGTCACGTCCGGCGGCGGGTGGGCGCAGAATTCCGTGATGGCTTTTGCGCCCTCGCTGCCGGGACGTCCGGTAGGCAAGCGCAGGTCGAGCAGGCGGCGGGTGGCGAACAGCGACATGCCCGCAGCGGAGCGCGCCAGTTCGTCCCAGTCGAAGTGGGCACCGACATCGAGTATTTCGCGTTCGGCGTAGCCGAGCTTGCGCGCCTGGGCGCGCAGGGCATCGGCGGCTTCGAGCACCAGCAATTCCTCGCCAGCCAGCAGGTACACGGGGCTCAGGCTGTCCGCAGCCAGGGCCTTCTGCCACTGCGCTTGATTGAGCGGCATGTCAGTCGACGGGCGTAGGCGAATATTGCGGCGGCTGCTGGACGGTGCTGGCCGACGCCGGCAAATTGCCCGCGGCTTGCGCGGCGGCGGCCTCGCCATGCCTGGCGACGGCCTGCAGGCGGAACAGCAGGGCCTGGATGGCATCGTCGATCAGGCTGGTCTGGATCTGTTCGACCTGCGCCTGGGTCCCGACCGGCTGGCTCGCGTCATAGCTGTATTCGCGTTGCAGGTCGATCGATTCGGCCGGGACGAGGGTCTTGCCGTTCGCATCCGTCGCGGTGAACACCACGTGGTAATGCACCGCGTACTCGGTCACCTCGGCCACGCCGTTCACGGTGAGCGTCTGGATGGTGAAGTTCTGCGCTGGAACGCGCAGCTCGGCGATGCCAGGACCACTCTCCTCTTCGACCACGACATTCGAGGCGAGCAGCGCACGCGCCAGCTTGCGCTCGAAATCGCCGCCGCCGCCCACCGTGATGTGCACACGATCCATGCCCTTGGGCAGCGCGGCGCTTCCGCGCAGGTGGAAACCGCATGCCGTGAGGGCGAGCACGGGCAGCAGCGAAACGATTTTCAGCATGCGGTTCATGAAATCATCCTGCGACGATATTGACGATCTTGCCCGGCACCACGATCACCTTGCGCACGGCCTGCCCTTCCAGGAAGGCCGCCACGTTGGGATTCGCGCGGGCCAGCGCTTCGGCTTCTTCTCTGGAGGCGCTGGCGGCGACCTCGATGGTACCGCGCAGCTTGCCATTCACCTGCACTGCCAGGGTCAATGTATCGCGCACCAGCGCACCGGCGTCTACCTGCGGCCAGGGCTGGTCGTCCAGCACCCGCTGCGGATGGCCGAGCGCCTGCCACAGCGCATGGCTGACGTGCGGTACCACCGGATTGAGCAGCAGCACCATGGTTTCCAGCACTTCATGGCGCACCGCGCGGCCCTGGTCGCTCTGGTCGTTGAATTTGCCCACCGCGTTGAGCAGCTCCATCAGGGCGGCGATCGCGGTATTGAAAGCATGCCGCCGGCCGAAGTCGTCGCTCACTTTCTGGATGGTTTCGTGCAATTGGCGGCGCATCGCCTTTTGCCCCGCATCGAGTGCGGCGGGTTCGACCTCGGGATGGTCCGGCTGGCTGACATGCGTGGTGACTTCGCGCCAGAAGCGGCGCAGGAAGCGCGCCATCCCTTCGACACCGGCCTCGCTCCATTCCAGCGACTGTTCCGGCGGCGCGGCGAACATCGAGAACAGGCGCACCGTGTCGGCACCGAATTTCTCGACCATGGTTTGCGGGTCGACCCCGTTGTTCTTGGATTTGGACATCTTCTCGGTGCCGCCGATCTGCACCGGCTGGCCGTCCGACCTGGACACGGCGCCTACGACGCGAGCCTTGTCGTCGCGATGGATGTCCACCTCGGCGGGATTGATCCAATCCTTTGAACCGTCGGCGTTCTCGCGATAGAAGGTGTCGGCGATCACCATGCCCTGGCATAGCAGGTTGGTGGCCGGCTCGTCCGATTTCACCAGACCCGCGTCGCGCATCAGCTTGTGATAGAAGCGGAAGTACAACAGGTGCAGGATCGCGTGTTCGATACCGCCGATGTACTGGTCCACCGGCAGCCAGTAGTCGGCGCGCTGGTCGACCTGGCCGTTTGCGCCGGGACTGGTGTAGCGCGCGTAGTACCAGCTCGATTCCATGAAGGTGTCGAAGGTATCGGTTTCGCGCTCGGCCGGGCCGCCGCACTGCGGGCAGGTGGTCTTGCGCCAGGCCGGATCGGCCTTGATCGGCGATTGCACGCCCGAGAACGCGACGTCTTCGGGCAACACCACCGGTAGTTGATCTTCCGGCACCGGCACCGCATCGCAGCTGGCGCAGTAGATCACCGGGATCGGGCAGCCCCAGTAGCGCTGGCGGCTGACGCCCCAGTCGCGCAGGCGCCAGTTGACGCGGTGCAGGCCCTGGCCGTTCGCCTGGAGCTTCGCGGCCAGGAAATCGAACGCTTCGCGATAGCTCTTGCCGTCGAGTTCGCCGGAGTTAACCACGCGCATGCCAGGGCGCGTCTTGTCCGAATACCAATCCTTCCAGTGCTGCGGATCGTAGTTGGCATCCGCGCCGTCGACCGCGATCACTTGCTTGATCGGCAGCTGGTATTTGTGCGCGAACTCGAAATCGCGCTCGTCATGGCCCGGCACGGCCATGACCGCGCCGGTGCCGTAGCCCATCAATACGAAGTTCGCCACCCACACCGGCACCTTCTCGCCGGTAAGCGGGTGGATCGCGGATAGCCCGGTGGGCATGCCGCGCTTTTCCTGCGTTTCCAGTTCCGCTTCGGACACGCCACCATGCTTGAGCTCGTCCAGGAATGCGGCGAGCTTGGGATCGTTGCGCGCCGCCTTCAGCGCCAGCGGATGTTCGCCGGCAATCGAGACGAAGGTAACTCCCATCAAGGTATCGGGGCGCGTGGTAAACACGGTCAGCGGCTCGGCTTCGTTTTCCACCGCGAAGTGGATTTCCAGGCCTTCGCTGCGACCGATCCAATTGCGCTGCATGGTCTTGACCGCATCCGGCCAGCCGGGCAGCGTGTCCAGGCCGTCCAGCAGCTCCTGCGCGTAATCGGTGATCTTGAGGAACCACTGCGGGATCTCGCGCTTTTCCACCAGCGCGCCGGAACGCCAGCCGCGTCCGTCGATCACCTGCTCATTGGCCAGCACGGTCTGGTCGACGGGATCCCAGTTCACCACTGCGTTCTTGCGGTAGGCCAGGCCTTTCTTCATCAGCCGGGTGAACATCAACTGTTCCCAGCGGTAGTACTCCGGACGGCAGGTGGCGAACTCGCGCGACCAGTCGATGGCATAACCCAGCGACTTGAGCTGGTCGCGCATGTGGTCGATGTTCTTGTAGGTCCACCTGGCCGGCGCGGTGTGGTTCTTGATCGCGGCGTTTTCGGCGGGCAGCCCGAACGCATCCCAGCCCATCGGCTGCAGTACATTCTTGCCGTTCATGCGCTGGAAGCGGCTGATCACGTCGCCGATGGTGTAGTTGCGCACGTGGCCCATGTGCAGTGCGCCGGAGGGATACGGCAGCATCGCCAGGCAGTAGAACTTGGGCCGGGAAGGGTCTTCCTTCACCTCGTAGGCGCGTTGCGCATTCCAGTACTGCTGCGCAGCGGATTCCACCGCCTGCGGGGCGTAATCGTTGGGAGAACCCTGGTCTTGAATATCCTGCATGATCCGGCGGCCGTTATGCGTTTTCGGCGGCGCGTACCATGCGCCGCACTGAACGCGGCAGACTAGCAGAAATGACCTTGGGCTTGGCTCGCCTTGCGCGTTCTCCCGTTCCTTCGAAAGGGGACGGCCACGGCGCTGCGGCGCTTACGGCGAATGCCAGCACCGGCGAAGTGGCCCCGATCCGCTGACCGGCCGTCGCCGGATGGGCGGCGGTCGATTGCCGCCTTGCCCTGCCGTCAGTCGCCTGGGCATGCGGGGGAGCTTCCCGCCACCAGCGCCGGCGCCACGCTGGCGATCCGCGCCGCCAGTTCGGATAGCGCCTGCTGGTGTCCGGCGACCAGGCCGTCGTAGCCCTGGCCGACGCTTTCGTTCAGCCGGCTACTGCAAGTCAGCGCGACATCGCCCTTCAGCGGACGAACCGTCCAGGTTGCCTCGATCAATGCATAGTTGCCGGGCGCGGAATCGAAACGGCGCAGGTCCACCTTGATACGCAATACCGGCTTGCCATCCACCGGCAGCCCGCTGCTGATGTCCTGCGCATGCAAGCGCCGCGCAAGGTCGACCGACAACGCGCCGCGCACTTCGTCGGCCAGCGGGGCGATCCATCGTTCGCTATCGAGCATGGCGACCGCCTGCCCGCCCTGGCGCACTACCAGTTGCGGCACGTCGTCCTGGGCCGGAATGCCCACCGGCAACAGCTCGAACTGGAAGTTCGCCGGCGGCGTGGCGGCCGTGGCGGCTTCCGATGCCGGAATCAGCGTGTAGTAATGCATGGGCGCCGAGGCGCAGGCGGCCAGCGCGGCCACGCCACATGCCGCCACCAGGTGTCGCATACGAATCATGGCTTGCTCCCTTGCTGCGGCGTGGTGGCGGGCGTTGCGTTGGACGGGGCCGCGTCCGCTCCGCGTCCGCGGATCAGCGCACTGGGATGGGCGCTCAGGTAATCGGTAAGCGCGCGCAGCGAACGGGCCATGCGCTGAAGCTCCTGCAGCGTGCCGGTGAGGTTCTGTTGCAGTGGCGAATCCGACGACAGCGCACTGTCCGCCGCCCCAAGCGTGCGATTGGCACCTTTGAGCGTGTTGCGCAAATCCGGCAGCACCTGGCCGTTGACCTGGGTGAGCGTCTTGTTGAGCGAAGCCAGGGACTGGTTGAGATTGTTGCCGATGCTGTCGAACGGAATCTTGTGGATCTTGTCGACGATATCCGCCAGTTGCTCCTGCAGCTTGTCGAAGTTGCCTGGCGCGGTGGGAAGCTCCAGCGGCCGTGTATTCGGGTCGTAGGCCACCTTCGGCGCGTTCTTGACGAAATCCAGCGAGATGAACAATTGGCCGGTAAGCAGGTTGCCGATCTTGGCCTGTGCGCGCAGGCCATGCTGCACCAGGGTGCCCATCATGTGCGAGAGGTCGTCGTTGTCGCCCTTGGATTTGGCGATCGACACCAATTTTTCGTGTGCCCGGCCAAGGCGATCCGGATATACCACCGCCCCCACGTAGATCGGGAAATGCCCGGTCTTTTCGTCGTAGTCCATGTGGATGGACACCACGCTGCCGATATTGATGCCCAGGAATTCCACCGGCGCATTGACCGCCAGGCCGCGCAGCGGCTGGTCGAAGCGCAGGCGGATGTAGTGCGGCTCGCCATCGGGCGGCGCCATCGCGTTGGTCTGCGTATCGAACAAGGTGAACGTCGTGTTTTGCGACGCAGGCTTTTCGTCTGGATGCGGGCCGGGCGCATCCAGGAATGCCACGCCGCCGGCGAGTACCGTCGCCAGCGACTGCGTATTGAGCTTGAGGCCATCGGCGCCGAGCGATACATCCACGCCACTGGCATTCCAGAAGCGGGATTCGGTGCTTACGAATTTGTCGTAGGGACTTTCCACGAAAATCTGCACCGCCACGCCCTTGCCATCGTCATTGAGCTTGTACGACGCCACGCGGCCGACCTGGATGCGGCGGAAATACACCGGCGAGCCGATATCCAGCGATCCCAGGTCGCCGGCATGCAGGTTGAAGCTCTTGCCCTTGGCGTCATGGGTGACCGAGGGCGGATTCTCCAGGCCGACAAAATCGGTCTGCGGCTGCGGGGAGTTACCCACGTCCACGCCGATGAAGGAGCCCGACAGCAAGGTATCGATACCCGACACGCCGCCGAGGCCGATGCGCGGGCGCACCACCCAGAAGCGGGTGTCGGACACGGCGATGTTGGCGACGCTTTTTTCCAGGTCGACCTTGACGATCACATTGTGGTGGTCCTGCGCCAGGCGGATGGTGCTCACCTTGCCGATGACCACGTCCTTGTATTTGACTACCGTCTTCCCAGGCTCCAGGCCCTGTGCGTTCTGGAAGCTGATGGTGATGGTGGGTCCGCGCTGCATCCACGCATTGATCACCAGCGACAGGCCGACCAGCGCCGCGATCGCCGGCACCAGCCAGATCCATGACGCACTGACACGGCGATGCCGCACCACCGGTTCTGGCAGGTCGTCGCCCACGCCTGGCTTTTTCTCGTCAGTCATCGTCGTCCTTACAATCCCATATCAGGCGGGGGTCGAAACTCATCGAGGCCAGCATGGTGAGCACCACGGTCAGCCCGAAGTACACCACGCCGGGTAGCGGCGCCACCTGGCTGAAGAAGCCGAACTGCACCAGCGCCGTGAGCAGCGATACCACGAAAACATCCAGCATGGACCAATAGCCGATGAACTCTACCAGCCGATATAGCTTGGCCCGCTGCGTGCGCGCCCAGCTGGTGCCGCGATGCACGCTCAGAAGCAGCGTCCCCATCACCAGGAATTTCAGCATGGGTACCACGATGCTGGCCGTGAATACGATGACGGCGAGATCCGGCGAACCCTTCACCCATAACTCGATCACGCCGCTGAGAATGGTGTTGTCGTCCACGTCGCCCAGGCTCACCGTGCGCATGATGGGCAGCACATTGGCCGGTATATAAAAGATGAAAGCAGCGATCAGCAGCGCCCAGGTACGCGCGCAGCTGTTGGGCTTGCGCCGCTGCAGCGCGCTGCCGCAGCGCGGGCATGCCGCATGCTCGACCGGCGTATCGCGGCAGACCAGTCCGCACACATGGCAGCCGATCAAGCCCAGTTCCTGCGCGCGCGGCAAGGCGCTCACGGCGCAAGCTCCGGAATCTTTTCCCACAGCTGGCGCATATCGACACCCGAGAAGATCGTGATCAGCACCGCCAGCGCGGCGTAGGCGAATACGCCGGCATCCGGCGTCACGTTGAAATACAGGTGTGCCTTGACCACCGATACCAGCACGCCCAGCACGAACACTTCGCTCATGGTCCACGGCGCGATGTAGTGCAGCACCACCATCAACGGGCCGAAGCCTGGCGCGCGCCGCCCTGCTCGTCCATAGGCAAGCAGCCAGCCCAGGGCCAGCATCTTGCACAACGGAAAGAAGAACAGCGTACCGGCCGCCAGTACGGCTACCACCTGCGAGTGCTGCTTCCACATCATGATGATGATGCCCCACAACGTGGTGTGGATCTGCTCGCCGTTGAAGCCAAGGGTGATGATCGGCCACACGTTCGCCTGCACGAACACCACCATCACCGTCACCACCAGCGCCAGCAATCCATTCACGCCGATTCGCTGGTGCCGCTCCAGCACCGCGTGGCAGCGGGCACAACGCGCTACGTCGCCACGGTGCAGCAGCCGGCGACGATACACCGTGTCGCAGTGTTCACAGATCAGCAACGTCGAGGTGGACGCCTTCGGCGCGAGCTCCATGCGGGTGGGCGGCGGGTTCATGGCGGGCATTCTCGCAAATCCATCATGAGCCTGCGCGTACTTGATATGCTCCGCGCCGCCCCGATCTGCGTGGGGATAATCTTTTCCGGAGCACGTCTTTGTGAATAGCGCCGTCACCCCGCACATGTTCGATGTGGATCAGGACAACTTCGAGACCGAAGTCTTGCAGGCGTCGCTCAAAACGCCGGTGCTGGTGGATTTCTGGGCAACCTGGTGCGGCCCCTGCAAATCGCTGGGCCCCTTGCTGGAAAAGCTGGCGGTCGAATACAACGGCGCATTCCGGCTGGGCAAGGTCGACGTGGACAAGAACCAGGAGCTGGCCGGCGTCTTCGGTATCCGCAGCATTCCCACCGTGATGCTGGTGAAGGACGGCCAGATCCTCGATGGCTTTGCCGGCGCGCTGCCCGAAGGCCAGTTGCGCGAATTCCTCTCGCGCCACGTGCAGCCGCTGGACGGCGACGAGATCGAAGAGCCCGTCGCCGACGCCATCGCCGAATCGCCCGAGCAGGCCATCAACCGCCTGCAGCAGGACATCGCCGCCGCGCCGGAACGCTCCGAGCTCAAGCTTGACTTGGCCATCGCGCTCGCCCAGGCCGGCCATGCCTCCGCCGCGGAAGCCGAACTCGACGGCTTGCCCGCCAACCTCGCCATCGACGCGCGCGCAGTGCGATTGCGCAGCCAGCTCGATCTGTCGCGCTCGCTGGAAGGCATGCCGCCGCTTGAGGTTTTGCAACAGCGCATCCACGCCAACTCACAAGATTGGGAAGCGCACGATCTGCTCGGCGTGCGACTGCTGCTGGGCGACGATCCCGCCGCCGGCCTCGAGCACTGGTTGCTGATCCTGGAAAAAGCGCGCGACTGGAACGACGGCCAGGCGAAGAAACGCCTGCTGGCCGCGTTCAATACCCTCGACGATGCAGAACTGGTGGGCCGCTACCGCCGCCGGATGGCGTCATTGTTGTTTTGATCGCCGCATCGGTGACCTCCTGCGGTTAAGGCGAGGAGGCCATCGCGCCGAGATTTCCCCCAAGTTGGGCGCGCATCTCCATACTCATGAGTATGGTAGATTGAAGGCCGTTTTCCCTGCGTGACCCAGCCATGCGCGCCTCCACCTTCCGCCGCCTCCTGAACCTGTGGCCGCCGTTTCTGTGCAACAGCATTCGCGTGCTGAGCCTGGACGAGCATTACACCGAGGCGCGTGTGGTGCTGCGCTTGCGGCTGTGGAACCGCAACTACGTGCGCACGCAGTTCGGCGGCAATCTGTTCGCGATGACCGATCCGTTCTGGATGCTGCTGATCCTGCACCACCTGGGCAACGATCATGTCGTATGGGACAAGGCCGGCACGATCGACTTCGTCGCACCGGGACGCGCGGACGTCTACGCTCACTTCAAGCTGGAGCCGGGGGTGCTGGAAGAACTGCGCGCCGCCGCAGCGCATGGCGACAAAGTGCTGCGCTGGTTTGAAGTGCAGGTCAAAACCGCGGGCGGCGACGTGATCGCTGTCGTGCGCAAGCAGATCTACATACGCCAGAAACCGCGGGCGCGCCAGAACTAGGGATACTCTGATCAATGCTACGCAGGCGGCATGATGTCCAGAAGGCACGCAGAGTGTGTTGTGCGGCGCCGGGAAGACTGGCCGTCTTGCCAAGCCGCGCGGCGCACTCTGCGTGCCTTCTGGACATCACCCCATCGCTTTAAATTCAACATGTTGGGGCCAGCTCTGTCTGTCCGCATCCCTTCCTCGCTCCTCAAAGCCGAGTGCATCCATGCACTCNATGCACTCTCCCCGCGTGCGGTCCGTCGTCTCGACAGACAGCCAGTCTGCCTTCCTCGCTCCTCAAAGCCGGGTACATCCATGTACCCTCCCCGCGTGCACCGACGAACCTATGGTCTGCGAACAGACAGAGCTGGTGACGCCTACGTAGCATTGATCAGAGCATCCCTAGGAATGCTCCCCTACAATGACCTACCCCATTCCCTACAGTCCTCCCCATGCAGCCATTGCGCTTCAAGCGGTATCTGATTACCGGCCTGCTAACGTTTTTGCCACTATGGGTGACCTGGCTGGTCTTCAAATTCATTGTCGGCTTCCTCGCCGGACTGGGCGCGCCCCTGGTGGCCGCGTTCGTAGGCGCGCTGGGCTTGGTGTCGCCGCACGCGGCCGATCGATTCAACCAGAGCTGGCTGACCTATCTGCTTGCCCTGGTATTGACCCTGCTCGCACTGTACCTGCTCGGCTTCCTTGCCAACCGCGTGATCGGCCAGCGGCTGCTGAACGCTTTTGACACCTTGCTGCAACGCATTCCGCTGGTGCAGACCATCTATGGCGGCACCAAGAAACTGATGGCGGTCTTGCAGAACAAGCCCAGCGGTGTGCAGCGTGTCGTGCTGGTGGATTTCCCGCGCAAAGGCATGAAGGTGGTCGGCTTCGTCACCCGCGTGATGATCGAGGAAGGCAGCGGACGCGAAATGGCCGCCGTGTACATCCCCACTACGCCCAACCCGACCGGCGGTTACCTGGAAGTGGTGCCGCTGGACGAACTCACGCCGACCGACTGGACCATGGATCAGGCCATGGCTTTCATCATTTCCGGCGGCGCGGTGGCACCCGATACGTTGCCCGCGTCGCCTTCGGCGCTGCCGCCGGCGCGTTCTTCCGAGAGGCACGCATGATTCGATACCGTGTATGGCTGCCCCTGTTACTGGGAGCCCTGGCAATGAGCGTGCACGCCGCCGAACCTCGCGACACCGACTGGACGACACCTGCGGAAGCTGCGCATTTCCGCAGCACGCCCAGCTATGCGCAAACGCTGGCCTACCTGCAACGGCTGCAACAGGCCGCGCCAACCAGGCTCAAGCTGGAAACCTTCGGCATCACGCCGGAAGGCCGCCCGATGACAGTAGTGATCGCCAGCAGCGATGGCACCTTCACGCCGGCCGCCGCGCGTGCCGCGCGCAAGCCTGTCATCTTGCTGCAGGCCGGCATCCACCCGGGCGAGATCGAAGGCAAGGATGCGGGCCTGATGCTGCTGCGCGATATCGCCGTCACCGGCAAGTATCCGCATCTGCTTGATCATCTGGTGCTGGTCTACATTCCCGTCTTCAGTGTGGACGGGCACGAACACAGTTCGCCGTACAACCGCATCAACCAGAACGGCCCGGACAGCATGGGCTTTCGCGGCCAATCCCAGTACCTCAACCTCAACCGCGATTACATCAAGGCCGATGCGCCGGAAATGCTGGCCTGGCTGAAGCTATGGCAAGCATGGCTGCCGGATTTCCTGGTCGACGTGCACACCACCGATGGCGCGGATTATCAATACGACCTCACCTGGTACACCGAAGATCCGCACAAGCTCGATCCCGCCATCGCCGCCTGGCAGCACAAGGCCATTGCCGACGAGGCGATACCGCAATACGAAAAGCTCGGTCACCTGGCTTCCATCTACCTTGAATTCAAGGATGGCCGCGACCCGCGCAAGGGCATCGAAAACTTCGGTTCCGGACCACGCTTCTCCACCGGCTACGCCGCCTTGCAAAACCGCCCTGCGTTGCTGGTCGAAACCCACATGCTCAAATCGTATGCGGTGCGCGTGTACGCGGTTTATGACCTGCTGCGCGTGTTGCTCGACGACATCAACCATGATCCGGCCGCGTTGCTGGCCGCGACCGCCCAAGCCGATGCCGATACCATCGCCCGCGCACAGGATGCCAGCGCACAGGTGCCGCTGACCTTCAAGCTCGATCCCACGCCGACGCCGTTCGAACTGAAGGGCTATGCGTTCACGCAAACGCACAGCGATATCTCCAACGACATCTGGATCCAGTACGACCCGACGCATCCGCAGACGTATCGCATCGATAACTGGAATGGCCTGCTGCCGGACCTGTCGATCACTCCGCCCGCCGCTTACGTGGTACCTGGCGAGTGGCAAACCATCATCGACAAGCTGGATGCGCATGGCATCGCCTATCGCCGCCTTGGCCATCCGCTGAAAGACGTCGCCGCGGAGGCTTATCAGCTGAGCCAGCCGACCTGGGCCGGCAAACCGTTCGAAGGCCACCTGATGCTGCGCAGCTTCGCACTGCGCGCAGCGCCGGCCGAGGTCAGCCTGCCCGCGGGCTCGGTCATCGTTCCGATGAACCAGCGCGCCGCGAACGTCGCCATCGCATTGCTTGAACCGCAAGCGCCCGATTCCTTGTTGCACTGGGGTTATCTCAACGCGATCTTCGAGCCCAAGGAATACGGCGAGCCGCGCGTGCTCGAAAAGCTGGCGCGCGACATGCTGGCGAAGGATCCGGCGCTGAAGGCCGCGTTCGAGCAGAAGCTGCGCGACGACCCGGCCTTCGCCGCCGATAGCCGCGCCCGACTGGAGTTTTTCTTCGAGCGCTCGCCCTGGTACACCGTACAGAGCGTCGGCGCCTACCCGGTGCTGCGACTGGACGCTGCGCAGCTGGCGAACCTGGAAACGAAATAGCTTGCGCTTTTCTCCCATGGCTTGGCGGGAAGCGGGTCGCGGTCTCTCGTTCGCTTCATGCACCCGCGCGGGTTCGCGGCCTGCTGGCCGGGATATTTACCGGCACCGCCAGGCGACGAGCCCGCGGCGTCTGCGACCACACGCAGACGCAAGAGACGCCTACAACCCACCCCTGACCTTTGACACTGTGTCCACCATGACCTTTGACCTAGCGTGGAGGGTCATGGCCGCGAAACGGGGAGAGTCCGCAGAACCGGCCAGCATGAACGGAAGCGCCCAGCGGGCGATCCATTGACACCTTCAGAGGGATACCTATGACCTACAAGCATTTGAAGCCGCTGCTGCTCGCCGCAAGCGTCACCTTCGCGCTCGCCGCCTGCGGCAAACAGGAGCAAGCCCCGGCCCCCGCTCCGGCAGCCCCGGCGAGTGCGCCCGCTACCGCGGCCACTACGGCCAGCGCCGCCAAGCCGGCCAGCATTTTCGACGTGAGCGAGCTCGATAGCGGCATCAATGCCTGCCAGGATTTCAACGGCTTCGTCAACGCCAAATGGATCGCCGCCAACCCCATTCCGCAGGATCGCACGCGCTGGGGCGCCTTCGACCAGCTGGCCGAGAAGAGCCTCAATACGCAGCACGATATCGCCGAGAACGCAGCCAAGAATGCCACGCAGGCCAAGCCCGGTTCGATCGACCAGAAGATCGGCTGGCTGTACCAGGCCGGCATGGACCAGGATGCCGTCAACAAGCTCGGCTACGACCCGATCAAGCCGAAGCTGGAGCAGATCGCCGCGCTGAAGACGCCGGCCGATATCAGCAAGTTCATCACCGACCGCTTCGTCGATGGCGACCAGCAGGTGTTCCAGTTTGGCTCCGGCGCCGACTTCAAGGATGCCAAGCTGCAGATCGGCTACGCCAACCAGTCCGGCCTGGGCCTGCCCACGCGCGACTATTACACCGACGCCAAGTACGCCGACCTGCGCGAGGCCTATAAGGGCTACATCGCCAAGTCGCTGGCGCTGACCGGCGTGTCCGACGCCGACGCGAAGAAGCAGGCCGATGAGGTGCTGGCGTTTGAAACCGAACTGGCCAAGGCATCGCTGGCGCCGACCCAGTTGCGCGACCTGGACAACCAGTATCACTTCGTAAGCGTCGGCGAGGCGGACAAGATCACGCCACACTTCAACTGGCAGGATTTCTTCAAGGCCCAGGGCGTCACCATCGACAAGGGCTTCTCGCTGTCGCAGCCGAAGTTCTTCGCCGAGTTCGACAAGCTGCTGGCGACCGCACCGATCTCGCAATGGCAGGCATACCTGCGCTTCCACGCCATCGACGATGCGTCGCCGTTCCTGAGCACGGCCTTCCAGGACAACCGCTTCGATTTCTACGGCAAGACGCTTTCCGGCCAGCCGGAGCAGAAGCCGTTGTGGAAGCGCGTACTGGGTGCAGTGAATGCGTCGATGGGCGAAGCGCTGGGCCAGCTGTATGTGGATAAGGAATTCACGCCCGAAGCCAAGCAGCGCGCGCAGGAGCTGGTGACCAACGTGCGCGAGGCGTTGAAAGATCGCATCGAGCACCTGGACTGGATGAGCGACGCCACCAAGCAGAAGGCGATCGACAAGTGGAACAAGTTCCTGCCCAAGATCGGCTATCCCGACCATTGGCGCAGTTGGGATGGCCTGGATATCAAGCAGGGCGATTACTACGGCGATGTCATGGCCGCCGCCAAGTTCAACTATGACTACGACATCGGCCACATCGGCAAGCCGACCGATCGCACCGAGTGGGGCATGACGCCGCAGACCGTCAACGCCTATTACGACCCGAGCACCAACACCATCAACTTCCCGGCCGCGATCCTGCAGCCGCCGTTCTTCTATGCCAACGGCGACGACGCGATCAACTACGGCGGTATCGGCGCGGTGATCGGTCACGAATCCAGCCATGGTTTCGACGACCAGGGCGCGCAGTTCGACGGCGACGGCAACAAGGCCGACTGGTGGACAGCGCAGGACAAGTCGCAGTTCAAGGACCGCACCGGCAAGCTGGTCGACCAGTTCAACGGCTATGCGCCGATCAAGGACAAGCCGGACCTGCACGTCAACGGCCAGCTCACCCTGGGCGAAAACATCGCCGACCTCGGTGGCCTGAACGTAGCCTACGACGCCTTGCAGGACGCGCTGAAGAAGAACCCGGCCGAAGCGCAGGAAAAAATCGACGGCTACACCGAAGACCAGCGCTTCTTCCTCAGCTGGGCTCGCGTATGGCGCAACAACATCCGCGAGAAGCAGGCCGAGCTGTACCTCAACATCGATCCGCACGCGCCGGCTTCGCTGCGTGCGATCGGGGCGCCTTCGAACATGCCCGCCTTTGCGCAGGCATTCCAGTGCAAAGCAACCGACCCGATGGTTCGCGCGGGCGACAAGCAAGTGAAGATCTGGTAAGGCGCTCATCGCGGCAGCCAAGACCGCGATCGTCAAGCAAAGGCCCCGCAGCGATGCGGGGCCTTTTTCATTTGCATTACCGGCTAACGGCAATCCGGCGAACTCATCCTCGGACCAACCGCTTCACAACAACGTAACAGCATGTGATAATAGAAACGATTCGCATTTACCCGAATCCAGGAAGGGGCAGCAACAGGATTGCCAAGCGGGCTGGCACGCGCCAGCTGGACGCTCAAGCAAGCCAACCCCTGGCTTCGGTCTCCCACCTCTTGCCGAGCCCTCATATGCCTGCCCATTTTCGCGTTTCGCCCTTGCATGCCGCCTTGCTGGTTGCCGTATCCCTTCCGGCGGCGTCCTACGCACAGTCCACTGCCCCCGCCGATACCTCCGGCACTACGCAAACCAGCTCGGACAGCAAACCGAGAACGCTGGATTCAGTACACGTCACCGGCAGCGTAGTGGGCAATGACTACGATACGGATGTTTCCAGCGTAGGCGCGAAAGTACCCACATCGCTGCGCGATATCCCGCAAACCGTGGTGGTGGTGAATCGCGACCTGATGGACGCGCAAGGCGCCACTTCATTGCAGGATGCGCTACGCAATGTGCCGGGCATCACCATCGGCGGTGCGGAAGGCGGGCAGATCGGCAACAACATCAACCTGCGCGGCTTCACCGCGCGCACCGATATCTACCTGGATGGTTTCCGCGATCCGGGCCAGTACTACCGCGATGTGTTCGACCTGAACGCGATCGAGGTGCTGAAGGGCCCCTCCTCCATGCTGTTCGGCCGCGGTTCCACCGGTGGCGTGATCAACCAGGTAACCAAAGAACCGGAGCTGAAACCGTTCGGCGAAGTCACCGCCACCGCGGGCAGCAGCGATCGCTATCGCATGACGGCCGACTTCAACCAGCCCTTGTCCGACACCGCGGCCGTGCGCCTGAACGTGTATGGGCAAGATATGCACTCCACCCGCGACGTGACGAAGAACCAGGATGCCGGCATCGCGCCCTCGATCCGTTTCGGCATCGGCACGCCCACCCAGATCACCCTGTCGGCACTGATCCAGCGCAACCACGATATGCCCGACTACGGCCTGCCGCCGATCAACGGCCGTCCGGCCGATGTCAGCTATAAGAACTGGTATGGCCTTACCGACGACCGCACCAACCAGAGCGTCAACGAATTCAATGGCCGCCTGGAGCACGTGTTCTCGGACAACGTGACGCTGCGCACCCAGCTCGAATACAGCGACTACACCACCGACGCACGCGAGACGGCCGCCAACAGCGTAGTGACCGCCGCCGGCGTCACGCTCAACAAGAACGCCGGCAACCCCACCGACCTGCCGCTACAGGACTTGTATGTCCAGCTGGCCAGCCATGATCGCGTCATCCACGACAAGACGCTCGACAGCCAGACCGACCTGGTGACCAAGTTCGATACCGGCAGCCTGCAACATACCCTGATCACGGGCGTGGAACTGGCGCGCGAAACGTATAACAACCAAAGCTACACACGTAACGGCTTGCCGCTGCTTTCCTTGCTGGATCCGGTGCAGGAATCGACCCCGGCCAACGTCACCACGACGACCGGCAACTATGCCCAATCGGTCGGCAAGACCGCCGCGGTATACGCCAATGACACGATCAAGCTCAACGATCAGTGGATGGTGGTGGCCGGTGTGCGCCGCGATGAATTCGATGCGCACATCAGCAATACCGTATCGCTGCCGGCCTACGCGCAGCAGACCGTGTACTTCACCAGCGTGCGCGGCGGCGTGATCTACCAGCCGAGCGAAAAGCAGTCTTACTACGTGTCGTATGGCACCTCGTTCGATCCCTCGCTGGAACAGCTCACGCTGACCAATGGCACACAGGACCTGGCGCCGGAAAAAAACCGTTCCTACGAGATCGGCGGCAAATGGAACCTGCTGGACGACATGCTGGCGATCAATGCCGCGCTCTACAACCTGGAGCAAACCAACGCCCGCAGCGAAACCTCGGCCGGCGAATACACGCTGGACGGCAATATCCGCGTGCGCGGCGCGGAACTTGGCGCGACCGGCCACCTGACCAGGAACTGGCAGATATTCTCCGGCTATAGCTACATGGATGGCAGGATCGTCAAGGCGGTCGATGGCACCCAGGGCAATGTTCCCGCCAACACGCCCCGCAACACCGTCACCACCTGGACCACCTATACCTTCGCCGACCATTGGGAAGCCGGCGGCGGCCCCACCTACATGTCGCAGCGCTACGCCGCCAATACCGACCTGGTCAGCGTAGGCGGCTACACCCGCTGGGACGCCACGCTGGCGTATCACCAGCCCAGCTACGACATCCGCCTCAACGTGCTCAACCTCACCAATAAACGCTACTTCGATGCGCTGATCCAATCGGATGGCGGCCGTTCGGTACCGGGCATCGGCCGCACGGAAATGGTGACCTTCACCTATAAGTTCCAATGAGCCGGCTAACCGTCATTCCGGCAAACGCCGGAATCCGGTAAAACGTGCGTGCGCGACCCGCTTCGCCTTGCGTTGTCGCGCACGCATGCCCAGGCTTCTCCGCGACGAATTGCCCGGCCAGACACTGTGCCATCCGAGGTTCTCCATGCTGGTGCACATTCCCGCCCTGCTTACCCCCGATCAGCTGGCGCACTTCCGCCAGCGACTCAGCGCCGACAACGCACCCTGGGTGGATGGGCGCGTCACCGCCGGACACCAGGGCGTGCACGTCAAGCAGAACCAGCAGCTTGCCGAGGGCTCCGCGCTGGCCGTCGAACTGGGCGATGTCGTGCTCGCCGCACTTGAGCGCCACCCACTTTTCATCAGCGCGGCTTTGCCCAACCGCGTCTACCCGCCGATGTTCAACCGCTACCAGGGCGGCATGCACTTCGGCAGCCACGTCGACGGATCGGTACGCCTGCTACCGGGGACCGGCCAGAAAATCCGCACCGATCTCTCCGCCACGCTGTTCCTGGCCGCCCCGGAAAGCTATGACGGCGGCGAACTGCTGATCGAAGATACCTACGGCACCCAGACCGCCAAGCTCCCCGCCGGCGACGTGATCCTCTACCCCGCCAGCAGCCTGCACCGCGTCAATCCCGTCACCCGCGGCGCGCGGCTGGCATGTTTCTTCTGGGTGCAGAGCATGGTGCGCGACGATGCGCAACGGACGGTGCTGTTCGATCTGGATAATGCCGTCCAGGGACTTGCCGCCACAGGCGCGGACGCAGCCGCGCGGATCAGGCTTACCGGCGTCTATCACAACCTGTTGAGGATGTGGTCGGAACTTTGAGCCCTCCTGGCCGCGTTCCTCGCGGCCGGCCGATCCGCTTCGCCGGCAAGGTTGCCTGCCTGCCATTTCTTGACGGCCATCAACTTTCCGACGACGGACGGCGATGTTCCTCCGACAAACGGCTCTTTGAATAGGAAATCCCCTACAAGATAATGAGGCATCCAGAGGATCAGTCAGCCAGCGGTGTCCAGGGCAAGCCGTGCTGGCCGGTCTTTCCAGAGGGGAACAAGGGGGCGGCCGGCATCATTCGGCAACGCCATCCAACTCGGCTTCAATGTCACACGGGGGAAGCATGAGCACGATGCGTATGCATCGCAGGGCCATAGCCGGCTTTACGCTGATCGAGATGTTGGTGGTGTTGGTCATCATGGCCATCGTGCTGTTTTACGCCATTCCCTCCTACAAGAGCATGGTCACGCAGTACCGGATGGCCGGCGAGCTCAATGACCTGCAAACCGATGTCGAGCTGGCGCGTTCCTCGGCCGTTCGCGAAGGCGCCAACGTCACCATGTGCCCCTCGCCGGCGCCGACGGCCAGCGTGCCCACTTGCAGTGATGCCACCAACACGCAATGGAACACCGGCTGGATCATCTTTACCGACACATCAGGCACGGTCGACGAGCAGAACTACCTGCCTGCCAGTGGCGATGTCTTGCTGCGCATTCACGGTCCGCTGCAAACCGGCGACACGCTTGTTTCGTCATCCTCGGATACGAGCACGACCGTTTCTTCGCTGACCTTCAACCGCATGGGCGGCGCCATGAGTTTAGGCGGCTCGGAAAGCGCGACCGTCGATGGCTGGCTGCTGCTGAACGATGCCAACAACGACACCGCCATGGTGCGCTGCCTCGAAATCGGCCTCTCAGGAACCATCGCGGTGTACTCGCCCCAGGCCGGGAAACAAAATTCATGTCCATGACATCCCCACTTCGTATCGGATCCGGCGGTTACAGCCTGCTCGAAGTACTGGTCGCGCTGGTGATCATTTCCATAGGCGTGATCGGCATCGCCGCGATGCAGGCTGCCGCGCTGGCCGGCACGCATACTTCGCAGACCGAATCGATCGCCGCGAACGAAGCGCGCAGCCTGGCCGATGCCATGCTGGCCAATCCCGCGTTCTGGGACGGCGGCCCCGCGCCGACTTCGTCCGTCTTCGTCACTGCGGGCCCCACCATCACCGGCAGCACTGCGCTTGCTGCCAACCCCGCCTGCGCTTCAGGCAACAACTGTTCCCCTTCGGACATGGCCGCCTTTGACCTGAGGAATTGGGCCACGGAATATTTCCAGCAAGTGCCTAACGCCACAAAAGCCGCCGTCAGCTGCAACACCACTAATCCACCGGTGTGCACCATCCAGCTGATCTGGACGCAAAAGGCCACCGTCGGGACCAATGCCGGCACGCAAAGCGCTGCCACGCCGACCACGGTGACATACACGCTGGTCAATCAGTTCTGAGCGCCATGATGACGACGATACGTGCCAAACAACGCGGCCTGAGCCTGATCTCGCTGTTGATCGCGCTGACCATCGGCATATTCCTGCTCGCCGGCCTGTTCGACCTGTGGCTGCAGACGCGCAACACCTTCAATGCGCAAGGCTCGCTGGCGCAGTTGCAGGATAACGAGCGCGTAGCGCTGACCAACATGGCGACCATCGTGCAGAGCGGCGGCTTCTATCCATTGGCCGACAATTACGCGACCCTCCCGCCGAGTCCGTTGCTGACGCCGGCGAACGTGTTCACGGTATCGAACACCGCGGGCAAATTCGCCACGGCCGGGCAATATATTTACGGCACGGTCGGGACTTCGGGCGCAACCGCCAACCCCAGCGATACGCTCTATGTCCGCTTCATGGCTGGCCCCGCTTCCAATGCACTGGATTGCCTGGGTCAATCGCATGCCGACCAGACGCTGATCACGAATGTGTATTCGGTCAATTCGACGACCGCCGAACTGGACTGCCAGGTGACCGCCGTCTCCCCTGCCGGCGCAGTCACGGTTTCCAACAAGCAGCCCATCATCAATCCCATCACGACCGGCGGCGGCAACACGCAATCGGGTGTCTATCAGATGCTGATTTCATACGGCGTCGATCCGGGCAACACCGGCTCGGTCACCCAGTACATGACGGCGGCCACGGTCAACTCCAACGCTTATTGGGGTTCCGTCAGGTCGCTGAAGATACAACTGCAATTTGCCAATCCGCTAGCCAACCAGCCCGGTCAGCCCGGCACGCTTAATCCGATTACCCGCATCGTCGCAGTGACGCAGACGACGGCGGGAATCTGATTGCCTGACGACAAACTCAAAACCTATATGCCTATGAACACTCTTTCCCAAACAGCTCGTGGCAAGCAAGGTGGTTTTGTACTGATCGCCGCGCTGTTGATGCTGGTCGTGCTGACCTTCATGGCGGTCAGCCTGTACCACAATTTCACGGTGCAGGAGAACATGTCGGCCAACACCAAGGAAAAGGGCCGCGCGTTCCAGATGGCGATGAGCACGCTGCAGTACGCCGAATACCAGTTGCTGATGAGTGGCTTGAACGTGGCAGTCGCCACGTCCTGCAGTGCGCCTCCGAATCCAATTTATACCTTCACGATCTGCCCCAACGATCCATCCGGCACGCTCAATTCGCAAATCCAGCTGGCGAATGCGAATGGCAGCCATCCCATGCAGATCACCAATGGCGTGACCTATAACCCCAGCGTGGATGACGCCAGCATCCAGTTTTCCAGTTCCGGTGGCGCCGGCCTTTATTACGGGCCGCCGCAATATTTTGTGACCTACCTGGGCTATGACCCCAAATCCACTTGCCAGGCCAAGATTTTCCAGATCACCGCGCTCGGTTACGGCGGCACTTCCGGCACGGTCGCCGTAGTCCAGAGCAACTACGAACTCACACCCACCGTCTGCAACCTGGGGAATGCTTGATGAAAGCGATCCGACTCGTCACCGCAAGCACTCTCGCATTTTGCTTGGCGGTTTGCGGCGCGACACGCGCGCAGACATCCTCAACCACGACAGCGACAAATAACGTGGTGCAGGACGGTTTTACCGGCACATCCGCCAAGCTGACCTGGGCACCGTTCAATGGCGCCTGCCTTACCGCAGGCAACAACACCGGCTCGATCCCTGCGTGTGCCGGCCTGTCCTACTACGGCTCCCAGACGCAGAAGGGCCTGACCAACAATGCTGATTCGGTCAATTATGGCGCGCTACGCCTGACCAACGCCGCCGACGACGAAAACGGCGCCATCATCTCCACCTCGCCGTTCTCATCAAGCGCAGGCATCCAGGTCACCTTCACTACTTACACTTACGGTGGCGATAATTCCGGCGGCCACGGTGCGGACGGTATCGGCTTTTATCTGTTGAACGGCGCCGATGCCGCCAACGTGATTGCGGCCTCGGCCAATCCCAGCAATAGCGGCAAGACCAACCAATGGACGCTGGGTGCATGGGGCGGCAGCCTGGGTTACAGCTGTTCCAACAGCAACACGCCCTATGACGGCATGACCGATGCGTATCTCGGCCTGGGTATGGATGAATACGGCAACTTCCTCAATGCCGGCGACAACACCTACTCCGGTGCGTTGAATGCCGCCAATGCCACCGGCAGCACCGGCGTGACCACCGGTTCCGTATCTGGCCTGACCGGTAGTGGGGGCCCTGAATACCAACCCGGTCGTATCGGCCTGCGCGGCTACGGCAACATCAATCTACTGTCGCTGCAGGCGGTCAATTCGACAGCCACTTCCAGCGACGTGCTGAACACTTGCAAGAACGGCGGCACGTATACCTACAACACCGGAAAATACAACACGACGAGCACTACCACCTATAGCTATACCTATCAACAAAGCAACGGCGGCGGCGGCGGCGGTTTTGGCTTTGGTGGCGGTGGCGGTGGCGGAACTACTACCGTCACCTATTCCGGATCGCTGTATTCGAAATCGGGAAACAGCTATACCAAGGCCGGCTCTACCAGCTCGAGCAGCGATGGTTATACCGGAACGGGCCAAGCCTACGGAAAGATTTCTGGTAATAATGGCAACAGCTCCTACGTCGCCATCACCATCACGCCCAATACAGTCACCACCCAGACTCCCATTACGGCCACGGCGACCTTCCCGGACTATGCGGCCATCCCCAACGCTTACGTCAACTTGCCTTCAACCACGCCGCTGGCCAATGAAAACGCGACCAGTCGCTCCGGCGCCACACCGGTGTCGTACAAGTTGACCGTAACCGAGGATGGCATGCTCAGCCTTGCGTACAGCTGGAATGGCGGCAACTATCAACCGGTGATTACCAACCAGAGCATCCAGCAATCGAACGGCACCATGCCGGCCAGTTTCCTGTTCGGTTTCGGCGGCTCCACCGGCGGCAGCGACAATGTCCACGAAATCACCTGCTTCCAGGCCATACCCGCCACGGAAACCGCGAGTTCCGCGGGCATCAACGTGCAGCAGGGCGCACAGGTAAGTTCAGGCACCCAGGTTTACCTAGCCTACTATCACACCACCAACTGGTGGGGACAGGTCCAAGCCGTCGAATTGAACGGCAATTCGGATGGCAGCGTGTCGTTCGGCACGGTCAATTGGGATGCATCCTGTGTACTGACCGGCGGTGCTTGTACGTCGACCGGTGCATCCAACGTTGCAGTACAAGGCCCGAGTTCACGCAATCTGCTTACCTGGAGTGGCAGCGCGGGCATTACTTTCGCGTGGGCAAATCTCACCACCACCGAAAAGGCCTGGCTCAACGCCGGCGACAACCTGGGTAGCGACCGCGTTGCATATCTGCAGGGCGATCGCACCAACGAGATCAACTTCCAGGGCCAGGGCGAATTCCGCGCGCGTACCAGCGTGCTGGGCGATGTCATCGACTCCAGCCCGGTATGGGTCGGTCCGCCTTCCACCGATTATCCGGACACCTGGCAGGATCTGAGCAACTCCAAGGACAGCCTCAACGAAAACGTAAGCGGCGTGCAGGCCTATTCGAAGTTCGTAAGCACGGAAGCCACGCGCCCGAACGTCGTGTACGAAGGCGCCAACGACGGTTTCCTGCATGCTTTCTCGGCCGGCGCATACGACAAGAACGGGAACTATCTAACCAGCGGCAACAATGGCCAGGAATTGATGGCCTACATGCCACAGGCCGTGCTGCAGACCATTCATTCGGCCACGGCTTCGCTGGACTATTCGTCACAGAACTACGCGCACAACTATTTCGTGGATGCAACGCCGGGCACCGGCGACCTGTTCTATAACAGTGCCTGGCATACCTGGCTGGTCAGCGGCCTTGGCAGTGGCGGTAACGCCATCTTCGCCATCGATATCACCGACCCGTCCACCACCATAGGTACGAGCAACATCCTTGGTGAATGGTCCAATTCCAGCAACAGTCCGCTGACTTGCTCCGGCGATACAACTGCCAATCCGTGCATGAACCATTTGGGCCAGACCTTCGGTACGCCGCAGATCCGCCGCCTGCACAATGGTGAATGGGGAATCATCTTCGGCAACGGCTTCAACAACTCGGTCGGCGATGCCGGTATCTACGTGATGACCATTGCCAGCGACGGCTCCATCGACAAGACCTATTACCTGAGCACCGGTGTAGGCACGCCCTCCAACGCGCAAGGGCCCAACGGCATCGCCTATGTCACGCCGGTCGACCTCGATGGCGATCACATTACCGATTACGTCTATGCCGGCGATTACTATGGCAATGTCTGGCGTTTCGATCTCACCAGCAGTACGGCCGGCAGCTGGGGCGTGACTACGTATCCGAATACCAGCAATGGTGCGCTATTCAGTACGCCGTCAACGGCCTACTCCACGAAAGTGGGCACGAACACGGTCAAGGCCACTTCCTATCAGCCGATCACTACTCAGGTGCTCGCCCTTTCGGTGGCCCCTTCCACCGGCAACAGCTCCGCCCGCATCCTGATTGAATTCGGCACCGGCGCAGTGCAGCCGCAAAGCGTGACGTCGACCGCGGTGTACGCCGCCGGTCCGCAATCGCTGTATGGCATTTGGGATTGGATGATGGGTTCATCCGGTCCCGGCGCCAACTATGCTGGCCTCAGCAGCAGCTTGGCGCCGGGCAAAAACACGCCCATCACTACCACCACGTTGCAACTACAGACGGCCACCACGTATTCGGCTACAACCTCCGGTGGCACCACGCAATCCTTCGAAACCCTGACAGCCAACACCATCTGCTTCGTCGGCCAGAGCTGCAACAACTCCAGCGGAAAGACCGCCGCCGGCACCATGTATGGCTGGTATCTGCCGCTCACCAATGCCACCGGCGTCAGCCTTGGCGTCGACGCAACAGGCTTGCCTACGCAAACCGAACAAGTGATCTACAACCCGATCGAAGAAGTGGGCGCGTTTGTGGTTAACACTACGATTCCTTCGAACGATTCACCGCTTACCTGTACCACGGCGGACAATACCGGCTTTACCATGGCGCTCAATCCCGCCACGGGCGGCGCATTTGCGGAATCGTTCTTCCCGAATCCTGGCGCATCTTCATCTGGCACTGGCACTGGCACCGGTAGCACTGGTTCTGGTGCTTCCGGCCAGTTTGCTCTGTACCAGGGCCAGGCCATCAGCGGTTATGGATTGGGCGGCACCGGCAGCGGCAGCTTCGTGACTTACCAAGGCAAGACCAGCTATATCACGCAGGGGCAACCCCAGCCGCAGTCGACGCTAGTCAACCCGCAGGACATGGCGACTGGCAGCCGCCTGACCTGGCTCCAATTGCATTGATCGGAAAGGGCCACCATGCACACAACCAGCAACTTGCAAGTAGTCCTGGAAGAGTCGAGGAAGTCCATGTCAGACATGACGAAGCTGCGCGAATCCGTTCTGCGGCAAAAGAATCGCTGGCCGGACGCGCGCGGCTTTACGCTGATCGAGCTGATGGTCGTGGTGGCGATCATCGCCATCCTGACGGCCATTGCCTTGCCGATCTATCAGCAGCAAGTGATGAGATCGCGACGGACGGCGGCGAAATCGGCCCTGTTCGACGTGGCCAGCCGCGAGGAAAGGTATTACTCCACCACCAACAACTACGCGACAGAATTCAGCACCCTCGGCTATAGCACCGTTACCAATAACACCCTGTCAGTCCCTGGTAACGGCCAGAACTTTTACACGATACAGTTCAGCCCTGCGTCCTCCAGTTCGACCTATACCGTTCAGGCTGTGCCAGTCGCTGGCGGCCCCCAGGCCAACGATCAGTGCGGCACTTATAGCCTCACTGATCTGGGAGTGCAGACCAACCCGGGTGCTTCGCAACAATCGGGATGCTGGTGAAGCGTTGGGCCTGGATGTTCTGCAATGATCGAAAAACTCGAGGTCTACGGCGGCCGCCAGGTGATTTCGCGTAACAAGATGAAAATCGCAGGCGGCTAATCGTCACCAGTTGCCCAATAAGTACGGCCCCGTGCCCCTGGCTGTTCAAAGGGCATAGCCAGTTCCTGGCATTGCGCGGATAATCGACACCCCTCGAAACCTCGCGGCTGTGCCATGTACGTACCCGGTCAACGCTGGATCTCCACCGCCGAACCCGAACTCGGTCTCGGCACCGTGCTGCGCGTCGAAGGACGCGGGGTACAGGTGTTGTTTGCCAAATCCGGTGTGCTGCGACCCTATGCGGTGGATTCGGCGCCATTGGTGCGGGCAGAGTTCCGCGCCGGGCAGCGGGTAGCCGGCAAGGGCATAGCTTTCCTGGTGGAGCGGATCGAGGAACGCGAGGGGTTGCTGGTCTATCGCGGCGAAGGGCGCGAACTGCACGAAGGCCAGTTGGACGACGAGCAGAGCGTCAGCCAGGCGGATGACCGCTTGATCGGCGGGCGCACCGATCCTGTCCATCACTTCGAATTACGCCTTGAAGGCTTGAAGCGGCGCGCGGATGCGCGGCGTTCGCCCAGCTGGGGCCTGGGTGCCGCGCGCATCGGATTGGTCCCGCATCAGTTGCGCGTCGCAGGCATCGCAGCATCGCGCCGCCCTCCCCGCGTGCTATTGGCCGACGAGGTGGGCCTGGGTAAAACCATCGAAGCGGGCATGATCATCGCCCGGCAGATTGCCACGGGCCGCGCCTCGCGCGTGCTCGTGCTGTTGCCGGATACCTTGGTCTACCAATGGTTCGTCGAATTGCTGCGACGCTTCAACCTGAGCTTCGCCATCTACGATGAGGAACGCTGCGAGGCCGTGGAACAATCCGACGGCAGCCACAATCCGTTCGAAGATGAACAGCTGGTCATCGCCGATTTCAGCTTTCTCGAACATAACGCCAAGCGCGCGGCACAGCTGCTGGACGCGCGCTGGGACCTGCTGGTGGTGGACGAGGCGCATCATCTCGCGTGGACACCGGAAGCCGCCAGCCCGCGCTACACGCTGGTGGAGCAGCTCGCCGCGGTAACGCCCGGCACCATCCTGCTGACTGCGACACCGGAGCAACTTGGCCGCAGCGGCCACTTCGCGCGCCTGCGCCTGCTCGATCCGCAGCGTTATCACGATCTGCCCAGCTACCTGGGCGAAGCCGAGCAATTCCAGGCGCTTTCACGAATTGCCGACACCTTGCTGGCGCACGCACCGCTCGATGCGGCCCAAGCCGAGTCGTTGCGTCAGGCATTCGAAGGCGACGCCGCCCTGCAGGCATGCCTGGCCGATCCGGCCAAGCCGGAACATAGCCGCGAGTTGTTGTCGGCGCTGATAGATCGGCACGGTACCGGGCGCTCGATGTTCCGTAATCGCCGCGCCGGTATCGGCGGTTTTCCCAAGCGCGTGCCCGAGTGGGATTTGATCGATGCCGAGCGTCTGGACGACGCCGTGCGGCAAGCCTTGCTGGCCGAATTCCATGCCGATATCCAGCAACCCACGCCCGCGCTGGAGCTCGATTACGCCAACGATCCACGCATGGATACGCTGGTCGCGCTGCTCGAACGCCATCCGCATGACAAGTTCCTGTTGATCTGCCGCAGCCAGGCCAAGGTACTGGCGCTGGAAGAAGCGCTGCGCACACGCACTGGGGCAGGCATTGCCCGCTTCCACGAAGGCCTGGGCATCGTGCAACGCGATCGCAACGCGGCGTACTTTGCGCAAGCCGATGGCGCACGCCTGCTGATTTGTTCGGAAATCGGCTCGGAAGGCCGCAACTTCCAGTTCGCGCACCGCTTGGTGCTGTGGGACCTGCCGCTCGATCCCGATCTGCTCGAACAGCGCATTGGACGACTCGATCGCATCGGACAAAAACACGACATCCACATTCACATCATTGCTGCCGCCGGCAGCGCGCAACACGTGCTGGCACGCTGGTACGACGAAGGCATCGACGCATTCCGCACCAGCCCGGCCGACGGCCGCGAACTGCTGCGCCGCTTCGGCGAGACGCTGGCAAGGCTGGCCGACGAACACGCGCGCGGCAGCGACCAGCGCGACCAGGAACTGGATGTGCTGCTGGCCGAAACACGCGCCAGCCATGAGCAGATGGCCGAACTGATCCGCGCCGGCCGCGACCACCTGCTTGAACTGGCAGCCAGCCGCGACTTGCATGCCGACGAGTTGTCGCAGGCGTTCCGTCGCGAAGACGACGATCCTTCGCGCGACGCTTTCCAGCAGCGCCTGCTCGAATCATTCGGCATCCATGCCGATGAACTCGGCGGCAAAGTATGGTTGCTCGATCCGCAATACCTTTCCACCGACGCGCTGCCCGGCTTCAGCGAAGGACCGCTCTCGGTTACGTTCGAGCGCGAAGTGGCGCTCGCACGCGAAGATTTGCCGCTGCTGCGGCTGGATCATCCCATCATCCAGGGCGCACTCGACCTTGCGTTGTCCAGCGAGCGCGGCAACGCCGCCTTCATGGTGGACGATGCGCTTGCGCCACGCAGCGCGCTGTTGCAGGCGGTGTATGTACTCGAATGCGTGGCCGAACGCAGCCTGGACGTAGAACGTTTTCTGCCGACGCAACCGATCGTTGCCACCATCGATACCAAATTGGCGGAACGCCCCGGCTTCCAGCCTAGCGAAGCGGCCCTGCGCAAAGCGAGTGAGCGCAACATCGAGGTACCACGCTATCGCAAGTTTCTCGCCAAGCTGGTACCGCCGATGCTGGAAAAAGCCGAGGCCGCCGCCGCTTTGCGTGCGCAAGGCAGCATGGCCGCCGCAGTAAACGAAGCCAGGGATGCTATCGATGCCGAACTGTCGCGCCTGCGTGCGCTGCGCGCAGTCAATCCGTCGATCAGTGAAACGGAGATCGCTGGCGTCGAACAGGAACGCGCGGACCTGCTTGCCGTGTTGCCGCAGGCACGCCTGCGCCTGGACGCGGTGCGCTTCGTGGTGAGTCCGGATTTCCTGGCATTGCGCTGATGGCGCGTTCTGGACCGAGTGTGGCGTCGTATCTCACGACGCCACGGTCGCAGGCCGTGTAGCGAGCCACATCCACGCCGCCATCAGGCGGCGTTTGCGTCAGCAGCCACGATACTCATTTTCCGTCCGACGCCGAACGCCTTATAGGCAATGCTCAACAACACCATCCACGCCACGCCGACGTATAGCGCCACGCGCGTATCCGGACTGTAGCCGAGCATCACCAGCACGAACATCAGGAAGGCCAGGCATACCGCGCTGGTCAGCGGCCAGCCGCGCAACGGAAAGGCGGTCTTGCCATGCTGGCGCCGGAAACTGAAATGCGCAATCAGCACCATCGACCATGTCCAAACCGTATTGAACGACAGGATCGACATCATCATTTCGAAGATGCGCTCGGGCAGCAGGTAGTTCAGTACCACGCCGACAATCAGGCATGCCAGCGACACCAGCACGCCACGGATCGGCACGCCATGCGCGCTCACCTTGGCCAGCGCGGCCGGCGCCTGCCCCTTGTTGGCAAGGCTGTAGAGCATGCGGCTGCCGCTGAAGGTAGTGCTGTTGAATCCGGACAATGCCGCCGTGATAACCACGAAATTGATCAATCCGGCAGCCTGGGAAATACCCAGTTTCGCGAACGTGGTGACGAACGGACTGCCCTGCGTTCCCAGCTGGTTCCAGGGGTAGATGGCCATGATCACGAACAGCGCGCCGACATAGAAGATCAGGATGCGCCACAGCACCGAATTCACTGCGCGCGGAATGGTGCGCTCCGGCTGCGCGGCTTCGCCCGCCGCCATGCCGATGGTTTCGATGCCGCCGAAGGCGAACACCACCACGGGCAACGCGAGCACCATGCCGGTGAAGCCATGGGGAAACCAGCCACCGTGATGCCATAGATTGCCCAGGCCCACCGCGTGGCCGCCGTTACCCCAGCCGAGCCAGATCATGCCGGCGCCACCCAGGATCATCAGCACCACGGTCACCACTTTGATCATGGTGAACCAGAATTCCATTTCGCCGTAGACCTTCACCGCCATCAGGTTCAGGCCGCCGATCATCACCACGCTGCCGAACACCCATATCCACTGCGGCAGCTCGGGATACCACTGCTTCATATAGATGCCGACGCCCGTGCTCTCGGCCATGCCCACGCCTACCATCAGCAGCCAGTAGTTCCAGCCGGTCACGTAGCCGGCGAAAGGGCCGAGGTAGCGATGCGCATAGCTGCTGAACGAGCCGGCGACGGGGTCGTGCACCGCCATTTCGCCCAGTGCGCGCATGATGATGTAGATCATGATGCCGCCGAACAGATAAGCGAACAGAACCGACGGGCCGGCCAGGTTGATGGCGCTGGCCGAACCCAGGAACAGGCCGGTACCGATGGCCATGCCCAGCGCCATGAAGGTGATGTGGCGCGGCGTGAGCCGGCGCTGCAGGTGTTGCGTCATGGATGTGGCCTGTTGGTAAAGGAGTTCAGCGCATCAGGCGGCGCTTTGGTTTGACCGGGAATGTGCCGCGCCAGTACTGGATCATCAGGAAGCCGCCCAGCATACCGCCAAGATGGGCGAAGTGCGCCACGTCCGCCTGTCGCCCGGTCACGCCCAGCACCAGTTCCACCGCGCCATAGCCGAGCACGAACAGCCATGCCGGAATGGGAATCGGCAGGAAGATCAGCATCAGCTTCTCTTGCGGGTAAAGCATGCCAAATGCCAGCAGTAATCCAAAGATGGCGCCCGATGCGCCCAGCGTAGGCTCGAAGCCATGCGTGAAGTACTTCACCACCAACAATTGCGCCAGCGCAGCCGTCAGCAGGCACACGAAGTAGTACAGCGTGAAGTTGCGCGAGCCGAATGTCCGCTCGATCGCCCCGCCGAACATGTACAACGCGAACATGTTGAAGAAGATATGCATGTAGCCGCCATGCATGAAGGCGTAGGTAACCAGTTGCCAGGGACGGAAGCCGATCGATACCACGCTGCCGTCCGCGGCCTGCGCCAGCTGGTCAGGCCCCCACGGCCATAGCGCGAAATGCGCCAGCAGCACATCGCCCATGACCTGTTGCAACAGGAACACCACGAAATTGGCGATAAGCAGGTTGCGGGTAACGGGCGGCAGGCGGGTAGGCATGGAAGATCTCGCGAAACGAGGCGCTAGTATCGCGACCGCTCAGTAAAAAAGGCCACCCCTGGGGGCAATGCCGCTCAGTTAAGCAAAGGCCCTGCGGGGCCTTTGCTGTTTTGTAGAGTATGAGTCTGTTGATAGAGCGGCACGCGATGCCGAAGGCAGACCGATGCTACTGGAAGCCTACCTGCAAGATACCCATGAGCTGGCCACGCCAGACCAGTGGAAGGTCGTGCGCGATAGCCTGCCGCAGACGTGGGTGGAGGAAGCCCTGCAGGCGACGGGTGTGGCGACGCTGCGAAAACGTCGATTGCCAATGGAGCAAGCGGTGTGGCTAGTGTTGGGGATCGCCCTGTTGCGCGATCGCTCGATCCTGCATGTGGCCGATGCGCTGGAGATAGCGTTGCCAGGAGAAGGCATCAGCTCCAGTGCATTAAGCCAGGCGCGTCAACGCTT
>NZ_JADIKJ010000090.1:0-336 GCF_044904675.1 Dyella jejuensis
CGCCGTCGGCCCCGGTGCCGATGCGCACCTGAGCGCCGGCCACGCCCTCGACATCAGCGCGCCAACCATCCACAACACGGTCGTGGGCGCCGACGGCCAACCCGTGACCGGCGTGAGACTCGGCGCCAACGCCGGCGGCGTGCCGCTCACCGGCCAGCCCGGCCCCGGCGCACCCACCGTCGGCGACCGCACCGCTCCGCTGGGCCCCCTTCAACTCCCCGGCAATGGCCTGTATACGATCCACCCCGGCAGCGGCAGCCCGTACCTGGTCGAGACCGATCCGCGCTTCGCCACGATGAGCGGCTTCCTGGGCAGCGACTACCTTGTGAACCAGCT
>NZ_JADIKJ010000091.1:0-329 GCF_044904675.1 Dyella jejuensis
TGCACCAGCGCTTGCAGCGATGCATCGAAACCGTAGGAGGCATTCCACGCCCAGCGCACCGGACCGCTCACCCCGATGTCCGTCAGGGCCGCATCCAATCCCGCGGCGAGGTTCATCACGCTGCCGTGCTCGACCCGCACACCTTTCGGGCGACCGCTCGAGCCCGACGTGAACAGGATGTAGGCCAGCCGATCCGACGGCGTCGGCTCGCTCCGCACCGGATCGTGCGCCGGCGCCGCCGCCAGCTCCGCGCGCAGCGCCGCCGTGTCCAACGCCAGCGGGATCGCCGCGTGCAACCCTTGCAGCAGGGCTTCATGGCCGATCACGCA
>NZ_JADIKJ010000092.1:0-321 GCF_044904675.1 Dyella jejuensis
GTGGTTTTGGCTGTCAGCGACTTGAACGCGGCGACCCGATTCTTCTTCTCAGCCGACGACTTTCCGCTACTTCAGGCCCCCATACTTCGTATTGCGCGGCATCCCGCACCTCACCAAGGGGGTGCGCTTAATTTTGCCGATCTGTTGTGGGGATTAGGTTACGCAGACCCCGCTGGGCTTGCGTAAGCTCCCCCAGTTCCTGGACATACAGAAAGTAGAACTTTCTGGCATCTTTTCCGCCAGGAGGTTCCATGAAGAAATCGAAATTCAGCGAGGCGCAGATCGTCTCGATTCTTAAGCAGGGTGATGCCGGTGTACCGG
>NZ_JADIKJ010000093.1:0-320 GCF_044904675.1 Dyella jejuensis
ACCACCTTCTGCGGGCAGCCATCCGGGCCCACGATCGTGCCTTCCGGCAGGTCCGGGCACTTGTTGTCGCACAGGTTCACGCCGTTGCGGAACTGCTTGGAGCAGTCCGGCTGCGCCGGCGGCGGCGGCGGAGCGGCCGGGGCAGCAGCGGCCGGCACGGCGCCGATCTTTGCCACCAGACTGAAGCCCAGGTACCAGTCACCGTAACCGTTGCGCGCCGGCTGGGTCTTGTCGTCCCAGTCGTAGCGGTAAGCCGCTTCCACGCGGAAGTCCGCGCTATCCGTGATCGACTTGGAGATACCCACGCCAGCCTGCGCGGC
>NZ_JADIKJ010000094.1:0-308 GCF_044904675.1 Dyella jejuensis
CTCGATGCGGTCAATCTCGGTAGCGAGGCATTTCCTGCATCGCTGCGCGAGGGATTGAAGCGGGTCGGCAACGCGGCAGGGGCATCGCTGTTCATGGTCTGCCTGACGGCTTTCAAGATCTTGCTGGCCCGCTGCACGGGCCAGGACGACGTCGTCGTCGGCATGCCTGTCGACGGACGCTCGCGGCGGGAACTCGAGCCGATGGTGGGCATGTTCGTCAATACGCTGGCCTTGCGTTCGGACTTGTCAGGCGACCCGACCTTCAGTGATCTGCTGGGCACCGTGCGCACGCACGTGCTGGAAGCACT
>NZ_JADIKJ010000095.1:0-294 GCF_044904675.1 Dyella jejuensis
TTACTTGACGATCTTGGCGACGACGCCGGCACCCACGGTACGACCGCCTTCGCGGATCGCGAAGCGCAGGCCTTCCGTCATGGCGATCGGGGCAATCAGCTCCACCACCATTTTGATGTTGTCGCCCGGCATCACCATTTCCACGCCTTCCGGCAGCTGGCACGCACCCGTCACGTCGGTCGTGCGGAAGTAGAACTGCGGACGATAGCCCTTGAAGAACGGGGTATGACGACCGCCCTCTTCCTTCGACAGCACGTACACTTCGGCTTCGAACTGGGTGTGCGGGGTGATCGA
>NZ_JADIKJ010000096.1:0-281 GCF_044904675.1 Dyella jejuensis
CGCCGCCGCTCCGCTGCCGGTCGTCACACCGGTGACCTGCTCGTTCCCCTGCGCATCTTGCGTATAGGTATAGCTGACCGTGGTGCCGTCGCTCTGGGTGACCGAGGCGACCAGGTCGGTCGTGCCCTGATAGGTATAGGCGGTGGTGTAGCTGGTGCCGGTGCTGTCTGTATCCGAGGCCAGTGTGGTGGTGACACCGCTCAGGCGTCCTTGGGCGTCGTAGCGGTAGCTCACCGCCTGGCGCGTCACCGCCGTGCTCTGCCCGGGCGGTACGTCCTGGA
>NZ_JADIKJ010000097.1:0-281 GCF_044904675.1 Dyella jejuensis
ACGCTGTTGATGTACAACTTGATCCGGCTGGAAATCACCCGCATCGCTGAAGAAGCCAAGGTGCCGCCTTGCCGCATCAGCTTCACCACGGCGTTGCGCTACATCATCGACGAATGGTTATGGACCTCCACCACCCGCTCGCCGGGTAGTGTGCCGGCCAAGCTTCGCGCCATGCGTCAGAACATCCGCCGCTTCATCCTTCCACCACGGCGTTCGGAGCGGCGTTATCCGCGCGCTGTTTGCATGAGCAAAACTCGATACCCCATCAAAAGCAAAAATGC
>NZ_JADIKJ010000098.1:0-281 GCF_044904675.1 Dyella jejuensis
CTCGCCGTCGGCGTTGTAGACGGTGGTGGTGATCACGTCGCTGCTGCTGGCGGTGAGATAACCGGCCACCGTGGCCGGTGTGGCGGTGGGGCTCAGGCTGCCGGTGGACAGTGCCGTGGCGTACTGGCGCGTCTGCGTCATCTGCCCGCCGGCGTTGTAGGTGTATTGCGTGACGTTGAGGCCCAGTCCGTCGATCGCGTAGACCACCTGGCCGTCGGCGTCGTACACGCTTTGCTGGTAGCTGTCGCTGCCGCCGGGGGTGAGGTCGGCGCTCACCGCCG
>NZ_JADIKJ010000099.1:0-281 GCF_044904675.1 Dyella jejuensis
CAGCAGCCTGGGCGACACACCCACGCTGGACGCACTGCAGGCCGACCTCACGAGCAGTGCGCAGGACCAGACCACGCGCACGTACTACGATGGCGCCGGTCGCGTGGTCGCCCAGATCGATGCCGACGGCTACCTCACCATCACGGCCTACGACCAGACCACCGACACCACGACCACGACCCGCTACGCCACCGCGTTGACCAGCACGCAATGCAGTGCCCTGACCGGCACCGAAAGCCTCGCCACCCTGGTGGGCCTGATGGGCGGCAACACCGCCAGCG
>NZ_JADIKJ010000009.1:0-200678 GCF_044904675.1 Dyella jejuensis
CGCCATGCGTCAGAACATCCGCCGCTTCATCCTTCCACCACGGCGTTCGGAGCGGCGTTATCCGCGCGCTGTTTGCATGAGCAAAACTCGATACCCCATCAAAAGCAAAAATGCCGCTCAGGCTTAACTGAGCGGCATTGACCCCTGGGGGTGGCCTATTTTGTGAGTAACTGCGATGGCAGCGGAGCGTAATCAGCCGCTGTGCTGGGTCGAGTCGATCTCGGCCATCGCATCCGGCCGGCGAGCGCCTGCGAAGCGCTTGGACCAGTAGCTGTCATCAAGGTTGTCCACGCGCACGGATTCGCCGCGGCGTGGAGAATGAATGAAGCGGCCATCGCTAAGGTAGATGCCGACGTGCGACACGCGGCCCCTGCCATGGCGATCGGCGGTGCGGAAGAACACCAGGTCGCCAGGCTGCATGTCCTTGCGGCGAACGATGTGGCCAATCAGGTATTGCGACGCCGAGTTGGTGGGCAGCTGCAGGCCGAGCGCGCGCTCGAACACGTAGCGCACGAAACCGCTGCAATCGAAGCCGGTGGAAGGATCGCGGCCACCGCGCACGTAGCGCACATGGCGCAGTTGCATGGCAAGACCGATCAGCATGTCGCGCAGATCCTGCCCGGTCTTCGCATCGCTGAACTGGGCGGCGTCATCGCCATCCTGCGTGGCGTCCGCCGGGTCGGCCTTGGCAGACGCCAGGGCGGCGATCGGCAGTTGCGTGGGAAGTATGGATTGGCCAAGGGAAGGCGCGGGAGTGAACGCGGCCAGGGGACTCAGCAGGGAAGAGGACAACTTGGCGGAAACCTGGGCCTGGATACCACCATCGGCGGCGGCAGCCAGTACTGGGCCGGAAAAGCACACGGCCGAGGCAAGCGCGGCGAGTACAAGTCGCGTTTTTGGCATCAGGTGGATCTCTGGGCGGTTACCAGTCCGATCGTCGCCCCCTGCGGCGACCGTGACGAAGCAGTGAAGGTAACAAAGCCACGTCACCCGCATGTTCGGATGAAGTTAACTGAACCCTATCGTTCGAAAAATCAGGAAAACCGACTAACTTCCAGTAAAACAGCAGGTTATGAATAAACTCTCACAGCGAATCAGAATTGCCTGATGTGAAATCAGCCGATTCCGTCACGTTCCATGGCAACTTAGTGGGCAACCGGCTGTTCGCGACGGCCAAAAATGGCCGTCCCAATGCGCACTTCGGTCGCCCCTTCGGCAATCGCCAACGGGAAATCGCCACTCATGCCCATGGACAGCCTGGGCAAGTCGTGCCCTTCGGCAACGCAACGCTCGCGCCATTGGCGCAGCTGCCGGAAACAGGCGGCGACCTCCGACGGGTCTTGCGACAATGTCGCCAGGGTCATCAGGCCGCGGACGCGAAGGCTGGGATAATCCCGCAATTGCTGCAGGAAGCGCGGCAGCTGTTCGCCCGGCAGGCCGTACTTGGTTTCCTCGCGTGCCGTTTTTACCTGCACCAGCACGTCCAGGCAGCGGCCTTCGGCCTGCAGCCTGCGGTCCAGCGCCTGGGCTAGGTCCAGCCGGTCCAGCGACTGCACTTCGCTGGCAAGCCGCGCCACGTCCTTGGCCTTGTTGGTCTGCAGGTGGCCGATCACCACCCATTCGATCGCCTGCCCCGACAGCGCGGCCGCCTTGTCGCGGATCTCTTGCACCCGGTTTTCGCCAAAGCGGCACAAGCCAAGTGCCAATGCCGCCCTGACCACCTCGGCGTCGAACGTCTTGCTCACCGGCAATATGGTCACCGCCGCCGGATCGCGGCCGGCGGCACGGCAGGCCGCATCGACTTTGCGGCGAACGTCGGCCCAGTTTGCAGCCAGCTGCGCGCCGATCAACGCATCAGCTCCGCTGGCTTTGTTCGAAATGGCGGGCTACTACTTCGGCCACCACCATCGAGACTTTCTTGCCGGTGGGAATGTGGATGAATTCGTTGGGACCATGCGCATTGGAGTGCGGTCCGAGCACACCGGTGATCAGGAACTGCGCCTGCGGGAACTTGCTGCCGAGCATGCCCATGAAAGGAATCGATCCGCCCTCGCCCATGTAGGCGGCGGGCGCACCAAAAAAATGCTGCGAGGCATCGGTAACCGCTTGTTCCAGCCACGGCGACAACTGCGGCGCGTGCCAGCCGCTGCCGTCTTTTTCCAGCTTGAAACTCACCTTGGCGCCGTAGGGAGGATCCTTCTCCAGCAACTCCTTCACGAGTTCGCCTGCCTTGGCGCCATCCAGCGTAGGCGGCACGCGCAGGCTGAGCTTCACCGAGGTTTTCGGGCGCAGTACGTTGCCCGCGCTTTCCAGTGGCGGCATGCCGTCGACGCCGGTCACCGCCAGCTGCGGCCGCCAGGTACGATTGAGCACCAGCTCGGCGAGATCGTCCGTAACCGGTTGCATGCCATCGACGAAGGGGAATTTTTCGTAGATCGCCTTGCCCAGCACCTTCGCCGCCGCCTTGGCCTGTTCGACACGTTGCGATGGGATCTCTACATACAATTCCTGCGGCTTGATCTTGCCGGTTTGCGGATCTTCCAGGCGCGACAGCAACTCGCGCAGGATCCGGAAGCTGGAAGGCACCACGCCGGACGCATCACCCGAGTGCACGCCCTCTTCCAGCACCTGCACGGTGAGTTCGCCGCCGGTCAGGCCGCGCAGCGAAGTGGTCAGCCATAGCTGGTCGTAGTTGCCGCAACCCGAATCCAGGCATACCACCAGCGACGGGTTGCCGATGCGCGCGGCGAGGTGGTCCACGTAATACGGCAAGTCATAGCTGCCCGATTCCTCGCAAGCCTCGATCATGATCACGCAGCGCGCGCGCGCAATGCCCTGCTCCTGCAAGACCAGCAGCGCGGCGAGGGAACCGAAGATCGCATAGCCGTCATCCGCACCGCCGCGACCGTAGAGCTTGTCGCCCTTGAGCACGGGTGTCCAAGGCCCCAGGCCTTCGGACCAGCCGGTCATTTCCGGCTGCTTGTCGAGATGGCCGTACAGCACGACGGTATCGTCGCTTTGTCCTGGCACCTCGATATAAATCAGGGGCGTGCGTCCTTGCAGCCGCACCACTTCGAGCGTGGCGCCGGGAAGCAGGGGCAATTTGCCGCGCGCCCACGTTTCCATCAGCGTTACTGCGGCATCCATGTGACCGTGCGCCGCCCAATCCTTGTCGAACATCGGCGACTTGTTGGGAATCCGGATGTAATCCATCAACTGCGGGACAATTTCGGCATCCCACAAATCGCTGATGTGGCGGGTCATGCGCGCGGTATCCATGCGGACTCCATCAAATAAGGTGAGAACGACATTCTAGGGCCAGTTTCCTTTTCACGGGCCGCCTACTGGCTACGGCCGACAACGTTGGCAGTTATCGCCGACTGCCGGCGTTGGGTTTGCTCGCAACACTCGCACGCACTGCACCGACTTTGCCGCCGCATGGAGCGCGGCGCAAAGTGGTAACGCGGCGCGGAAACGCCGCCTTTCCACGTTACCCAGGGAGAAATCAATTCCATGTTCAAGAAAATCATTGCCATCGCCGCTTTGGCGCTAACGCTCACCCTGCCCGCTTTCGCCGCCACGCCAGTCAACGTCAATACCGCGGACGCTGCCACTATCGCCAATGCGCTGGATGGCGTGGGCCTGGCCAAAGCCAAGGCGATCGTCGCCTACCGTGAAGAACACGGTCCGTTCAAGAGCGCCGACGACCTGACCCAGGTGAAGGGTATTGGCGCTGCCACCTTGCAGCGCAACCACGATGCCATCCTGCTTAGCGGCGAAAGTGCGAAGCCTGCAGATGCGCCGGCCAAACCCAGGCATGCCAAGAAAAAGGCCGCGCCGGCCGAAGACACCCCGCAGGATTGATCAAGCTTTGATCACCGGATACGGCCCCTCGCGGGCCGTATCGCTTGCGCTACACTCCGCGCGCCGCCTACGCAACCATTGCCAATCATCATGATCCTTCCACGCTATCGCATTGATGCTTCCACGATCCAGGGGGCGGGCAACGGTCTGTATGTGGAAGAATCCATCAACGCCGGACGCATCATTACCGCGCCCGACGCCATCGACCAGACGTACAACCTCGACGAACTGCTGGCCAAGCCCGAACATATGTACGCCAGTGCGCGCTGGTTCGAGAACCAGTACACCATGTCGCCGGACTGGCCGGACGAGTGCTACATCAATCACAGTTTCGAGCCTACCGGGCTGTGGCACCTGGGCTTCGTGTTCGCCTCGCGCGACTTGCCCGCGGGCACCGAAATCACCGTCGATTATCGGCACCTGCTGCCCCCCGGCCAGGCCGAAGACTTTATCGACACCGCCACTGGTGAGAGAATCATAGGTCTGCCCTGGCACGAGAGCCTGACGACCACGACCCGCGCACTGGCCCGTGTGCTGGACAACGCAAGCCTCAGCGATTGATCCGATGATCGATATCCCCACTCTTGAAACCGCGCGCCTGCGCCTGACCGCGCTCACCGAACGCCACTTCGACGACTACGCCGCGATGCTCGCCGATCCGGATAGCACGCGCTGGATCGGCGATGGCCTGCCGCTGGACCGCACCAATGCCTGGCGCTCGCTGGCCATGCTGATCGGGCATTGGTCGTTGCGCGGCTATGGCATGTGGGCGCTGGAGCTGAAGTCCACGGGTGAATTCATCGGCCGCGCCGGCCTGCTGCATCCCGAAGGCTGGCCGGACATCGAAATGGGCTGGATGCTCAAACCCGAGCACCGCCACCATGGCTACGCTACCGAAGCGGGCACCGCCGTGCTGGAATTTGCGTGGGAGCAATTGCATATGCGGCGCGTGATCAGCCTGGTGCGCGTCGGCAACGATGCATCGGATCGCGTGGCCGAACGCCTGGGCGGAGAACACATCGAAGATATCGATTTCTTCGGTAGCGACAATCATGTCTTCGCCTATTATCCGCCCCACCGCGAGTTTCGCCGCGCCTACGCATGAGCAGCCTGCGCCTGGTGCCGGCCGACGCCCTGCGAATCCAGGCATGGGCCAATGGCGCCGGCACCACCACGGTCATCGATAGCGGACCGGATGAAGCCCATTGGGCATGGCGGCTGAGCATCGCCGATATCGCGCAGGACTGCGATTTCTCGTCCTTTCCCGGCACCCGCCGGCACTTCGTCCCATTGGATGCGCCGCTACGCTTGCGTTTCGACGCCGGGCGGGAGCTTTCCTTGCTGCGTCTGTCGGTAACCTGCTTCGACGGCGCCCAGGCGCCGCACGCCTTGCTTCTGGATGGTCCGACCCGGGCCTTCAACCTGATGTTGCGTGGCGCCGCAGAAGGCACGCTGCTGGCGCGCCCCTTGAACGGCCATATGAGCTTGCCGCTGCGCGCAGCGTCGCGATGGTTCGTGCACCTGCTCGGCGGCCATGCCCACGTGCAAGCGGATGAGCAACGCATGGCCCTGACGGCCGGATCGAACCTGTGGATCGATGCAACGCATGGCGGCATGGCACGCATCGAAGGCGGCGGCGAGCTGGTACTGGTCCAGCTCGCCGCCTGACCCGGCGACTGCGCGGCCTATCGATACTCCGCCTGGGGCCTTTGCGTGGGCAGGATGGAGCGAGCCAACTCCGCCAATGCGAACAGGCGTGCCGTGCGCATCCAGCCGATTGCCAGCACGATCAGCTTCCCGAGCAGCAATGCCAGCAACAAGCCGGACACGCCGAATGCCGTCACGTGCAAGCGCGCCACGCCGAAGATCGATGCCAGGATCAAGCCGGCCAGCGTTACCACGATGTAGAACAACAAAGTCTTGAGGGGCCGCCGGAACAATTGCCGGATGCCGCGCCACAAGGCGCGCGTCGCCGAACGCAGCGTGACGTCGGCGATGAACGCCGCGCGTGCCGATTCGACGATGGACTGCATCAGCACGAACACGATCAGCACGATCCACCGCGCCACGCTCGCAGCCATGTCGGCTTGCGATTCCAGCACCGCCTGCTCCGCATGCTTATCGGCAAGGTGCGAACCGGCGGCCGCCACCCCGGCCACCACTGCATAGGGCAGCAGCGACCACAGCATCAAGCGAAACAGGCGTCCGTATTCGATCAAGCCGTTCTGCAGCAGCGCAGCGAATCCCAGCGCGCGTCCTGCGCGCCCGCTGCCGACGATCATGCCGTTGAGAAACGGCGATAACAGCAAGGTCGACAGCAGCCCCATCAGCACTGCCGTGCCGAACCATTCGGAATGATCGGCGAGCGTCATGAGCACATCGCCAAACATGAGGGCGCTGAAATGCTGCGCCCACTCGCTGGCGTGTACGGAGGTATCCAGCAAACCACCAAGCATGTGCCACAAAGGCAAGGCAACGAGGGTGACGGGAATCAGCATTACCAGCAACCAGACCAGCAGCAGACGCCATTGCACGGCGGCGATCATGCTGGACAACAGGGCACCGAGGCCCGCGGAACGGGAGGTGTCATAGGCCATCACAGTGTCCCCAGCATGGAGTAGAAAGTCTGCAGCAACGCCGCCACATCGGCGGTCCAGCGCCGCGAGGCCGCACCATTGGGCTGCGTCGCCAGGCTGTTGTTAAGCCGGTCGTCATCCAGATAATTGTGGCGATCCGGATCAAGTTCGGCCGATATCACTTTGCTGGGTTTGGTGAACTCGAAGCGCGCCCAGCGGCGATCGTCATTCCAGCTGACGTCTTGATGCGTGCCGTCCTCGAAGGTGACGCGCAGCAGTTCCGGCGCCGATGCGCCATCGCGTTCCACCGTCACCGTGCTGTGCCAAGGGAATGGACCTTCGCCGGGCTTGGCATCGGGATGAGCCTTTTGCCAATCGCTGCGCTGCTTTTTGATTTGCTGGTCAAGCTCGGTGGCGACCACTTCGGACCGCGTGCCGTCCTTCCAGCTCACGCCAGCTTGCGGCAGCACTTCTTCGGTATCGATAGCGCTCACGCTGTCGTTCATCACGTCCGTACCGTAGACGTATGCGTTAAAGATCGCGTCCACTTCCCTGGCGTTGCCCGAACCATCGACCAGCGCCGCGCGAAAATCCGCTACCGAGGGATGCCGGAAGCGCCAGCGCTGGTAGTAAAGACGGAACGCTTTTTCAAGCGCGGGCCGGCCCAGCCGCTCTTCCAGATCGTGCATGGCGGTAGCCGTGCGCGAATACACCGTGCCGTAACTGGTGCCGGAAACGCGGTCCCAGCTGTTCTGCGCCAGCGGATCGCGCGGATGGCGCAACATCGCCGTCATGCGTTCGAACTCGAAACCGCTGATGTGCGGAGTGATGCCCAGCCACTTCGTGAATGGCGTGGCGAGCACGAGGTCTTGGCGGCGTTCGCGCAACATGCGATTGTCCCAATACTCGTTAAGCCCTTCGTCCAGCATCGGCTCTTCAAATTCGTTCGAAGCCAGGATGCCGTAAAAATAGCCGTGGCCGAATTCGTGGATGTTCACGAAATCGCTGAGCATCTGGTTCATCGTATCGGGCTCGACTTCCTTGTAGCCCTCGGAAGTGAAGAACGTGGGGTACTCCATACCGCCCGCTTCTTCTGCGTTGTAGGGCGGGATCACGGCGGTAAGCGTGTTGTAGGGATACGGTCCCAGGGTTTTGGAAAAATAGCCGATGGCATCGATGCTCGATTTCAGCGTTGGCGCCGCGCTGGCCGCGTATTCGGGCGGGTAGATCACGCGCACCGCCACCTTGGGGCTGCCCGGCCCGGCATAGCTGCCATCCAGCGTCTTGAAACCCTTGGCGGCGACCCAGGCGAAATCGTGCACGTCGCCCTGCACGAAGTGGTAGGTGGTCTTGCCATCCTTCTGTTCCGGCGTGCCCTGCAACTGGCCGACCGCACCGACCGTGTAATCGCTGGGAACCGTCAGATGCACGTCGAACAGGCCGAAATCGGCATAGAACTCGCTGCTGAAGTGAAACTCGTGCACGTTCCAGCGCACCTGCGTCGCGCCGCGTTCGCCCGGCAGTTCCAAGACGCCGATCTTGGGAAACCACTGGCCGACCAGATTAAAGTCGCCCCACCAACCGGTGCGTTCGACCACGCGCGGCAACTGGCTGAGGAAATCGATATCCAGCGCGAGCGTGCCGCCAGCCGGCACCGGCTGCGCCAGATCGATACGCACCACAGTCTGATCGGTCTGCGGTCCGCCATCGGGATGCACGAAGCGCCAGGTCACATCGCGACCGTCCTGCTTGACCTGCTGCAGGCGGATCCAACCCCACTGACCTTTTTCCAGCACCGCGTTACCGCGCGATCGGCCATGCGCAGTCTGCACGTCCCGTTCGGTGAAGAATGTGCTGCCCTGATTCTGGAAGGCGTTGAGATAAAGATGGAAGTAAACGCTGCGCACGTCGCGATCGCTGCGATTGCGCCAGGTCATGTGTTCCTTGCCGGCAACGGCGTGCCTGGCGGCGTCCAGGTTCGCATCAATGGTGTAGCTCACCACCCGGTCGGACAGCGTCGGCTCGTTGCCGCTGCGCTCGCCGCCCCACGCGCCGGGCGCGCTCTGCGTGGTAATGATGGTGTCATGCGCTGGCGCGAACGGAATATCTTCCGCGGTTGCCACGGATGCCGCCGCAGCCGGCTGCGCATGCCCGGCCGGCATCGCCGCCTGGGCTCCCGCCCGACACGTCCACAACATCACGCATGCTGCGAGCCATGGCCCGCCTCTACTCATTGCAAACCTCATCATGATCTCCCCTCGCGACGATGACTGAGCCTGAGGCAAGCATACCGACTGGGCATCCGCCATAGGTCATGACCCCATACCGGTGCGCACGCCACCGCGCCAACGGTGAACAAGCGTCCGGTTCGCCTGTCCTATGCTTCGATATCTCCAGCTGGGCCTTCCCTGGTGCAGGCGCTAAGCTGTCCGCACCGGGTTAAACATCCCAAGAAATCCCGCTCAAATACATGGCATTACCGCTCTTCCCCCGGCCTGACGGAGCCAGTCGACCATGCGTATCCTGATTGCCGAAGACGATCCTTCCATTGCCGCCGGCGTCAGTGCGGCGCTGCGCCAGGGCGGGCATGCCGTGGACCACGTCGCGGATGGTGCCCGCGCCGACGCGGCGCTGAAGGACACCCCCTATGACCTGCTGGTACTCGATCTTGGCCTGCCCGCACTGGACGGCAGCGAGGTGCTGCAGCGCGTGCGCCGCCGCGGCAGCGGCCTGCCGGTGCTGGTGATTACGGCACGCGAAGGCTTGCGCGAGCGCGTGCGCGTGCTCGATCTCGGCGCCGACGATTACCTGGTAAAACCCTTCGCGCTGGCCGAGTTCGAGGCGCGCGTGCGTGCCCTGTTGCGGCGCTACACCACGCAAGGCGCGCCCGAGCTGACGCTCGGTCGGCTGCGCCTGGATCTTCCCGGCCATCGCGCCTGGGTTGGCGATACGCCGCTCGAATTGACCGCGCGCGAATTCGGCCTGCTGGAGGCATTGGCCGCCCGCCCCGACCGCGTCACCAGCCGCGCGCAACTGATCGAAGCACTGTGCAGCTGGGACGAAGAACTGACCGACAATGGCCTGGACATCGCCATCTACCGCCTGCGCCGCAAGCTGCTCGATTCCGGTACGCAAGTGCGCACCATCCGCGGACTCGGCTACCTGCTGGAAGAGGTCAAGGAGGCATGAACCAGCGCCTGCTGTGGGGCGTGGGACGCCAGAGCCTGCGCAGGCGCCTGCTCACTACCTTGCTGGTACCGTTGATGGTGCTGCTGCTGTTGAACAGCCTCATCACCTATGTCGGCGCGCTGATCTACGCCAATCACGTGCACGATGAAAACCTCATCGACGATACGTTGATCCTGGTGCAGATGATGGCCACCGAAAGCCCGGACGGCCGCGTCGCACCGCAAGCGCAATTCCTGCTGGAATACGAACCGGAAGGCCATAACTACTTCAGTGTGTTCAGCGCCAGGCGCGGCCTGGTCGCCGGCAATCCCGCACTGCGCCCGCCAGGCGGGCTGTTCGCCGACGGCGACGAACCCCAGCTTTACGACATCCAGATCGAACAGCACGCGCTGCGCGCGGCCAGCATCCAGATGACCAATCCGCGCGATCCGGGCGACCAGCTCGAGGTCACTGTCGGAGAAACCCTGCGCGACCGTCATCAGGAAGCGCGCCAGATCCTTCTGCTCAGCATTCCCGCGCAGACACTGTTGATCTTCGCCGCGTTCCTGCTCGTATGGATGGGCGTGCGCACCGGCCTGCGCCAACTGGATCCGCTCACCGCACAGATCGCCAATCGCGAGCATGATCTGGCGCCCATCGGCGACGCGAATGTACCGGTGGAAATTCTGCCGCTGACGCGCACCATCGACGGCCTGTTCGCACGCTTGCGCAGCATGCTTGCCCTGCACGAACGCTTCATCGCCGACGCCGCGCACCAGTTGCGCACGCCGCTGGCCGGCCTGAGCGTGCACGCCGAACGCGCCCAGGCCAGTTCCGATCCCGAAACGATTGCCGATGCCTTGAACCATATCCAGCGACTGATCCACCGCGCCAACCGCACATCCAGCCAATTGCTTGCGCTCACCCGCGCGCAGACTGCGGAACACGAGACGGGCGATACCGAACAGCTTGACCTGGCCATGCTCATCCCCGAGCTGGTCGGCCAGCGCGTGCACGAGGCGTTGGCCGCCGGCATCGACCTGGGTTATGACGGTCCCGCCGGTCCGCTATGGATCGAAGGCGATCGCCATCGCCTGCAGGAAATGCTCGACAACCTGATCGATAACGGCCTGCGCTATGCCGGGCGCGGCAAGTTGATGACCGTGATGCTGACCCGCGAGGGCACCGATATCTGCATGGCGGTCGAGGATAACGGTCCCGGCGTACCGCCAGCATGGTTCGAGCGCCTGGGCGAACGTTTCTTCCGCGTCCCCGGTAGCGAGGAAGAAGGCAGCGGCCTGGGATTGGCGATCGTGCAGCGCATCGCGGAATGGCATGGAGCCAAGGTACGCTATTTCGCGGCCAGCGGAAAAGGCGGCCTGCGCGTGGAGATCGCTTTTCCATCAGCCAAGCCAGCTTCGGCATAGCTTCTTCGCAAACGGCCGTCACAGTAAAAAAAGGCGGCGCCTGGGCGCCGCCTTGCTTGCCAGCTTCCCCTGCATGGGAAAATCGACAATAAACCCTTATCGCGATGGACGTCCAGACGTCCATCGCGGATGGCATCACATCGCCTTCTTTGCCTTGGTCAACAGTTGGTCGAGCAATGCAACGGCCAGATCGATCTCTTCGTGACTGATGTCCAGCGACGGCGCGAACGTGATTACGTTCTTGTACCAGCCGCCCACGTCCAGCACGAGGCCGATCTTCTTGCCGTTATGCGTGAGGTCCCCCGCCAGGCCGATATCGACCATCTTGTCCAACAGCGCCTTGTTGGGCGTGAAACCATCGTCCGTGCAAATCTCCGCACGCAAGGCGAGGCCAAGGCCGTCGACATCGCCGATTTCCTTGTGGCGCTTTTGCAGGTCCTTCAACGCATCGAGGAAATGCGCGCCCTTCTCGGCCACGCTCTTCTCGTAATCGAGTTCGTAGCCCATCTTGATCACTTCCAGGCCGAGCGAGGTGCCGAGCGGATTGGAGTTGAAGGTGGAATGGGTCGAGCCTGGCGGGAAAATGGTCGGATTGATCATTTCCTCGCGCGCCCACAAACCCGACAACGGATTGAGGCCGTTGGTGAGCGCCTTGCCGAACACGATCACGTCCGGGGTCACGCCGAAGTGCTCGATCGACCACAGCTTGCCGGTACGCCAGAAACCCATCTGGATTTCGTCGACCACCATCAGGATGCCGTACTTGTCCAGCACCTTCTTCAGGTCCTTGAAGAAATTCTTCGGCGGGATGACATAGCCGCCGGTACCCTGGATCGGCTCCACGTAGAAAGCGGCGTATTCGGCCTGATTGACCTTGGGATCCCACACACCGTTGTATTCGGTTTCGAACAGTCGCTCGAATTGGCGCACACAGGCGTCGGAATATTCTTCCGGCGTCATGCCTTTCGGACGGCGGAACGGATAGGGGAACGGAATGAACATCGCGCGCTCGCCGAAATGGCCGAAGCGACGGCGATAGCGATAGCTGGAAGTAATCGACGAAGCGCCCAGCGTGCGCCCGTGATAACCGCCCTCGAAGGCGAACATCAGGCTTTTGCCGTTCTTGTAGTTGCGCACCAGCTTGAGCGAATCCTCCACCGCCTGCGCGCCGCCCACGTTGAAATGCACGCGGCCCTTCAGCCCGAATTTCTGCTGCGCGTCGACCGCGATGGTCTTGGCCAATTCGATGCGCGTCTGGTGCAGATACTGGCTGGCCACCTGCGGCAGCACGTCGATCTGGCGCTTGAGCGTGTCGTTGAGACGCTTGTTGCCATAGCCGAAATTGACTGCGGAGTACCACATTTGAAGATCGAGGAACGGCACGCCGGCGGTGTCGTACATCCAGCTGCCTTCGCCATGGCGGAAGATCTTCGGCGGATCGACGTAATGCACGGTATCGCCGAAGGAGCTCCATTCGGCTTCGTCGGCCAGCAGCTGGGCGTCAGGAATCACGCCGACCACGGCGTTCGGATCAAAAGCATTCATAGGAAAAAAACCTGGATCTGATCTATGGGGGAAGGCGGCCACGATGGCCGCACGATTGACCGTTGCGTTCAGCGCTGCACGCTACAACTAGAAGTTGGAAACCGCCGGCAACACGGGCTGCTCGTGCTCGGCCAGCAGGCTGCCATCGAGCAAGCGCGGCAGCAGTTCGAGCGCATCCTCGAAACCAGTGATCGGCACGTAGGGAATCCCTGCCGCGCGGCAGTGCTCGATCAGGCGATGCTTGGCGAACACGAAATCGACCTGGTCAGCAGCGCAGAAGTCCGAGGCGCCATCGCCGATCAGCAAGGTCTTGTTGCCGCCCTGGCGCGCTTGCGCCACGCAGGCGCACTTGCAGGTACCACTGCGGCAGCCTTCGGCCTGGAACGGCGAGGTGAGCTGCCACTGGCGTGGTGGCGTAGCCGGCGCCAGGTGATTGGCGGCCAGCGGAAGATGGTCCAGTCCATAGCGGCCGAGAATGCGGTGGATGGCATAGTCGAGGCCATCGCTCACTACGCGGATCGGCGTTTTCAACGCCGCCGCGCGTGCCACGAACGCCGGGAAGGCGTGGTCGATCCACAAGCCGTCCAGATGCGTATCCAGGTCCTCGCGGCGCATGTCCAGCAAGGCGACCTGCCCGCTCATGCATTCGCGTGAACCGATGCGGCCCGCGCGCCAGTCCTGTTCCAGCGCTTCCCATCCGGGACGTCCGAAACGATCCAGCAGCGAGTCGATCACGTCCTCGACGGAAATGGTGCCATCGAAGTCGCAGAGGATGTTCCAGGCAGTCACGTGCACGCCACTCCAGCATCGGGTATGCAGCATCTTGACGAGTAACCCCTTTCGGTCCCCTTTCTGGAAAGCCGGCGCGCAGCGTGGCCTGCTTGTCCAGGAGTGCGAGCTGGCGTTCCCGCGGATCGGATCCCCGTCGGGGACCGCCAAAACGCTCGGAAAGGTGCGCGCAAGCCTTCGGCAGCGGGGACCTGTTCGCACTATCGACGCCGCGCGTGAGTTGTGTGATCGAGCCCTAAGCCAAAACGGGGTTTCGACCCGTTATGCTTACGCTCCGCGCGCATCCCAGACTATTCCAGCCCGTGCATCAATCCGCCTTGCGCAACTTCTTTCGTATGGGCTGCCTGCCGATGGCCGGGTTGCGCATGCTTCCCGTGCTGGTCCTGGCGACCTTGGCCGGTTGCTCCGCCGCGCCGCTGCCTGCGCTGAAGCCACCGGTACCGCAAGCCTGGCGCAATGCTTCCACTACCGCGGCTACGACCCGGCAACCGGATCTGCATGATTGGTGGCGGGCCTTCGACGATCCGCAGCTGAACGCCCTGGTGGACCGCGCACTGGCTGGCAATCTGGATGTCGCCGCCGCCGTCGAGCGCCTGGCCGCCGCGCGCGCGCGCTACAAGCACGCCAACGACACCTACCTGCCCAGCCTGCGCGCCGATACCAACCAGGTCATCCAGCCCGACGCCAGCGCTTCGTATTTCATCGCCGGTTTCGATGCCCTGTGGGAAGCGCCGCTGTTTGGCGCGCTCAAGAGCACGCATCGCCTGGCCAACGGCAATTTCGATCTGGCCCGCGCACAGTTGCAAGGCACCTACGTGACACTGGTCGCTGACGTGGCGCGTTGCTGGATCGAATTGCGCACGGCCCAGCAACAGGCGCGGTTGCTCGCCGCCATTCGCGATGCGGACCGCGAGAAACTGCGCCTGCTGCAGGTTCGCGCGCACCTGCAATTGGTATCGCCGATGGCGGTGGGCACCGGGCAGGCCGAACTGGCCCGCGCCGAGATGGCGCTCGCCGAACCGCAACGCGCCATCGACGCCAACGCACAACAGCTCGCCGTGCTGCTCGGGCAGAGCGAACCCGACGCCGCGTGGCTGGATGAAAGCGGCAGCCAGCCGCAACTGGGCGATTGGCAATTGACCAGCGCACCCGCCGACCTGTTGCGCACGCGCCCGGAAATCGCCAGTGCGGAAGCCGAAGTGCTGCGCGCCGCTGGCGACGCGGGCATCAGCCGTGCAGACGTCTATCCGCATATCGGCCTGGGCAGCTCGCTGGACTGGTCGCTGAACATCCTGCATCACCATCGCCTCATCCACTCCAGCGAAGGGATCTTCTCGGTCGGTCCGGTCGTGGACATGCCCTTGTTCGATTGGGGCATGCGCATGGCGCAGGCTCACGCGAAAGACCACGAACTGCGCGCGGCGGTCTATGCCTACCGGCAAGCCGTGTTGCAAGGTGTGGCCGAATCCGAGACCGCAATGGGCGACCTGCAACAGTCGCATGCGCGCGAAGCCGCCGCCGAGCAAGCCGCCCGGGCACTGGCAGACAACGCTGTCGCGCTTGACCGGCGCCGCGGCCTGGGCCTGAGCAGCACGCTCGAACTGCAAGATGCCTTGATCGCCCGGCACAGTGCGCAACTGGACCTGCTTTCCGCGCGTGCGCAACGCGATCTTGCCTATATCTCGCTATACAAGGCGCTGGGCGGCGCGCCCATGCCGCCGGTGAATGTAACCGCCGACTACGACGGCCCGCGTGAAAAGGCTGCCCGCTGATGGTCGCCCTGGCGCGCAAGACGCTGATCCATGAATGGCGCCGTTTCCTGCCGGCCATTCTCGCAGTAGGTTTCGCCGGCCTGCTGCAACTGCTGCAGGCGGCGCTGGTACTTGGCATCTTCGGCAGCGCCAGCGTCTACATCACGGGTTCCTCCGCAGACGTGTGGGCAGGCTATCCCGGCACGCAGAGCGTGAACCTCGGCCGCCCGATCAGCGAAGATGTCGCGATGCGCCTTCGCATGGATCCGGATGTCAGCAAGGTCGAACCCTTCCGCTGGGTGGATGCCGACTGGCGCGGACCGCGCGACACCGGTGGCGTATCGGTATTCGTCTCCGGCATCGATCCGCGCCCCGACGGCATGATGTTCTCGCACGCCCTGCCGCCGGCCTTGCGCGCCAGATTGAACGAACCCGGCGCGGTGATCGTCGACAAGGCGGACCTCGACAGCCTGGGCGTGAACATCGGCGACACCGCCGCGATCAACGGACAGCGCGTGCGGGTGGTCGGCGTCAGCAGCGGACTGCGCGCGCTGGGCGGCGTCAACATCGTCGCTTCACTGGAAACGGCGCGCGTGCTCGACATCGCGCCCGAAGATGCCGGCATGATGACGTACTTCGTGGCCAAACTGCGCGATCCCTCCAAGGCCATGTCGATCGTCCAGCGGCTGCGCGGATCGAGTGCGTTCGGGCCCTATACGGTTTGGACGGCCAAGGCATTCGCGCGCCAGTCGCAGCTGTATTGGATGCTCGACACGGGTGCCGGCGCGGGCGTGTTGTTCCTTGCCGGCATCGTCTTCCTGGTCGGCGCGGTGATCACCAGCCAGACCCTGGTCGCCGCGGTCGTCGGCTCCATTCGCGAATACGCCACCTTGAATGCGCTCGGCGTCGGCCGCGGATCGTTGCGCAAGGTGGTCATGGAGCAAGCGTTCTGGGTCGGAGCGCTGGGACTCCTGTGCAGCATCGTGGTTGGCGCGGCGATGTTGGCTATCGCGCGCAATCGTAGCGTTCCGATGGAATTGCATCCGGTCACCGCATCGATCTGCCTGGCGCTGAGCATGGCGCTGGCGATCGTATCCGGCCTGGCGGCCATGCGCAGCCTGCGCCGCGCCGATCCGGCCAGCCTGTTGAGATAGCCATGCCTATCGCGCCCCATGCATCTGTTTCGACACCGGCACTGCAGGCTCGCGGGGTACGCAAGTCGTTCGTGTCCGGCCGCGTGCAGAGCACCGTGCTGCACGACCTGACACTAGAGGTGCGCGCCAGCGAGCTGACCTTGATCTCCGGTCCGTCCGGCTGCGGCAAGAGCACGCTGCTGGCGATTCTCAGCGGCCTGCAGCCGGCCGATGCCGGCCAGGTGCGCGCCTTGGGACACGAGCTCAACGGACTGAGCATGCGCGCACTGGAAACCTTCCGCCTGCAGCACACCGGCTTCGTCTTCCAGGGCTTCAACCTGTTTCCTGCGCTGACCGCTCTGGAACAAGTGGAACTGCCGCTGAGCTATATGGGTTTGACCAAAGGCCTGGCGCGCAAGCGCGCAGTGGAATCGCTGGAGGAAGTTGGATTGGGTCCGCGTATGCGATTGCGGCCGGCCGAACTGTCCGGCGGCGAGAAACAGCGCGTGGCGATTGCCCGTGCGCTGGCCAAGCAACCGGAACTGCTGTTCGCCGATGAGCCGACCAGCGCGCTGGATGCGGCCAATGGGCAGGTCGTGATCGATATCCTGCATCGCATCGCCCGCGCGCATGGCACCACGGTGCTGTGCGTCAGTCATGATCCGCGCCTGGTGGGCCATGCCGACCGCGTACTGGCCATGGAAGATGGCCGGATTCTGAGCGACCATGTCCCGCTCGCATCACCCGTCGCATCCGAGGCCAAGGAGCCCTCTGCATGAATCTGCGCCACCTTCGGCTCCCGCTTGCCCTTGCCGTCGCGCTGTTGGCCGGCTGCTCGCACGATGATGCGGCGACGACCAGCAAGGCTGCTGTTCCGGCCTACGCGGCGGTGGCGCGTGGGCGCATCGATATCGAAGGCGGCCTGCTAAAGCTGACCATGCCCAGCGCAGGCGTGGTGACCAGCGTCGCTGTACATGAAGGCGAACACGTGCAAAAGGGCCAATTGCTCGCCGCGACCGATCCCGAACCGGCCAAGCTGGCGCTGGATTCGGCGCTGGCCGAACAACAGCAGGCGACCGCGCAAGCGCACGCCCTGGAAGCGCGCGTGACGTCCACTCGCTTGCGCGCGACGCGACTGGAACAGGCGGCCAAGGCCGGCGCCGGCGACGTACAGAGCGCGGACGATGCCCGCGAAGCAGCACAACAGGCACAGGCCGAATTGGATAATGCACGGGCCGGCGCCGCCCTGGCTGCGCAGAAAGTCGCCGGCGCCCGTTATCAGCTGGGCCTGCGCAGCCTGCACGCACCGGTCGATGGCCAGATCGTGCAGCGCTCGGTCCAGCCCGGCGCTTCCGTTTCGCCCGCGACCGGTCCGATCTTCGTGCTGTTGCCGGATGCACCGCGCATCGTGCGCGCCGAACTCAATGAATCTTTCGTCGGCGTCGTGCACGACGGCATGGCCGCCGAAGTGGACGACGACAGCGGCAGCGGTGCATCGCCCTTGCAGGCGCACGTCTTGCGCGTCGGCGAGGTATTCGGCGCCAGCACACTGGAAGACGACCCACAGGTGCGCGCCAACACCCGCTCGGTGGAATGCGTGCTCACCTTGGACCAGCCACCCGCGACACCGCTGCGCATCGGACAGCGGGTAATGGTGAAGTTCGGCGCGACCAAAGGTTAGAAGCAGCCTTTCAACGCAGGGCCGATGCCCGACCCGCGCTATTTCAGCGGTCGTCGCGCGTCCAGATCAAGCCATCCGCTTCGCGCACCGGGAAGCGCGCGATCGGTTCGTAGGCGGGCGGGCAAGTCGGTTCACCCGTGCGGACGTCGAAGCGTGCGCCATGCCGTGGGCACTCCACTTCGAAACCGATCACTTCGCCGCCCGCCAGTTCGCCACCGTCGTGGGTGCAGACATCTTCCACCGCATAGAGATCGCCGTCGACGTTGAATACGGCGATGGCCGTATCGCCATCCCATACCACCTTGTATTCGCCGGGCAACAGCTCCGAGCGGGTGCACACTTCCACCCAGGCTTCGCTCATGCCAGCACCCCGGGGAAATCCTTGACCATCCGTTCAAAGCGCAGGTCATCGCGGCGCGGTATGCCAAAGCGTTCATCGCCGTAGGGAAACGGCGAATAGTCGCCGGTGCGCCGATAACCGCGGCGTTCGTACCAGGCGATCAATTCGCTGCGCAGGTCGATCACTTTCATGTGCATCGCGCGACAGCGCCACGCTTCCCGCGCGAAACGCTCCGCCTCCGCCAGCACCTGCCGCCCCAGCCCGCCACCTTGTCGCGCGGGATCGACGGCGAACATGCCGAAATAGGCCGAATCGCCATGGCGTTGGAGATGGCAGCACGCCAGCATCGTGTCGTCGACCAGCGCCAGCAATACCGCGCTGTCGGGAGAACCCAGCAGCTCGGCGACACTTTCGGCATCGGTGCGGCGGCCGTCGAGCAGATCGGATTCGGTGGTCCAGCCACGGCGGCCGGCTTCACCGCGATAGGCGGACTCCACCAGGGCGACGATGGCGGCAATGTCCGCTGCAACGGCGGCGCGGAAAACAGGAGCGATATCGGAAGTCATCGCCAAATGATAATCCGCGCGCCATCCCCGCCATAGGGGCAGTCGGATTGCCAGACCGCCAGTCAGCCCATCCGCCGCGCCAGCGCAAAGAAGATAAGCGAAGCCAGCCCGAAAGCTCCTATCAGCACGGCGACCACGCCGGGTGTAATGGTGGTCCAGCCCAGCCATTGGATGATCCCGAAGGCCAATGCCTCAAGCACCAGCACGAGGCCCCAACGCAACGAGGCCATCCGCCTACGGTGGTCTTCACCCTGCACGATCGATTCGACCAGCTCCTTCGAATCGCAGGTCTGCAGCGTCTTGATGCGGATCCGCGCATGGACCAGCAGCTGGATGACGTAGGCGACGGCGAAGGTGACACCAAGGAACAGCACCAGCGGCACTATTACGTGCTTGTCCATGATCTACTCCAAGAAAGGGGCGCACCGTCGCCGACGGATACCAAGATACGCGAAGGCAGCCCATGGTTGCAGCAGCTGCAACCGGAAGGTCGCTGGTTGCATCTATCAAAAGATCAAGGAACCCTGCGCCACATGAGCCATTCCACGGATCGCCCGCTCGTCCAGGCCGTACTCGCGAACGCGCCCGGCGCGTTCGAGCGGCTGGTGCGCGAGCATCAGGGATTGTGCTGGCACATCATCCATCGCATGGTGCGCCATCCGGAAGATGCGCGCGAGCTCTGCCAGGACACGTTCCTGCGCGTGCACCAGAACCTGCGCCAGTATCGCTACGAAAGCGCCCTGAAATCGTGGATCGGACGCATTGCCTATCACGTCGCCCTGCGGCACCTGGAGCGCAAGCGCATTGCGCTGCTTGAACCCGCTGGGGACGATGGTTTCGAAGGGGTCGAGAACATCAGCGACGGCTTCGACCTGCAAGCCGCCTACGCCGATACCGAAGCGGCGGCGCATCTGCATGCCGCCATCGAAGCCTTGCCGCCGCTGCAACGCACCCTGCTCACGCTTTATCACCTGGATGAACTGCCTATCGGCGAGATTGCCGTTATCACCGGCCTCGCCACCGGCACTATCAAGAGTCACCTGTTTCGCACACGCCTGCGCTTGCGTGAACTGCTCGAACTCGAGCACGGAGTATCGCCATGAACCAGCAACCGCCAGCCCCTCGCGACGAGGATGTGGAACACGAATGGATGCTGCAGGAACAGGCGCTCCAGGCCGAGCGGCTCAACCTCGACGCTCGCGGTGACGATGCGTTGCACCGCTATCGCCTGGTAGCACGCGCGCTACGTCGACCGCTGGATGAAAATCTGCCCACCGATTTCGCTTGCCGGACCGCCTTGCAGGCCCATCGCCACGCGACGAGCGGCATGCGGCTCGAACTCTGGCTGAGCTGGGCCATGCTCGGCGTGTGGATCGCGCTGCTGCTTGTGCTCATGGCGGTTTATGGCGGTGCCTGGCTGTCCCTGCTTCGCCCTGCGCTACCGCTGCGCGCGATGACCAATCCATGGCTGATCGCGTTGACAGTCGCAGTGGCGTTGCCTGTTGCGCTGGAACAGGCCCTTCGCCGGAAAGAAGCATGAAGCGATGCGCCAGTTCTGCACCTCTCTCGCAGGAGAGAGTGCCAGGCGTCCCTGCTCCCTCTCCTCTTCGGGGAGAGGGGCCGGGGTGAGGGGCCAGGCTTGCCGCGCTATTTATCGCTGACGCGAACGGCTGCCTTTTTGCCTTGGCGAAAAAAATAGCTTGCTCGCGAGATGGCTCTCACCCCGTAAGGGAAGAGGGCGCCAAAGCCCATCAGAGCAGCAGCTTGCGCACCTTCAACAGCGCGGCGATGAAAATATCGATTTCCTCGCGCGTGTTATAGAACGCCAACGATGCGCGCAGCGTGGCCGGCACGCCGTAGAACTGCATCAACGGATGCGCGCAGTGATGGCCTGAGCGCACCGCCACGCCTTCCAGGTCGAGCAGCGTCGCCATATCGGTGGCCTGCGCACCTTCGAGCAGGAACGAGATCACCGGCTCTTTGTCTAGCGCCTCGCCGACGATGCGCACGCCGGGAATCTCGTGCAGGCGCGCGGTGGCATAGGCCAACAGTTCATGCTCCCACGCGCGGATCGCATCAAAGCCGGTCGATTGCACGTAATCGATCGCCGCGCCCACGCCGGCGAAACCGGCAATGTTCGGCGTGCCTGCCTCGAACTTGTGCGGCGGCTCGGCGAAGGTGGTGCCGTCGAAGCGCACTTCACGGATCATCTCGCCGCCACCGAAGAACGGCGGCATGGCCTGCAGGTGTTCGCGTTTTGCCCACAAGGCGCCGGTGCCGGTGGGAGCCAGCATCTTATGGCCGGTCAGGGCGTAGAAATCGCAGCCCAAGGCCTGCACATCGACCGGGCGATGCGGCACCGCCTGCGATCCGTCCACCAGCAAGGGAATGCCGCGCCGGCGGCACTCGCGCGCGATCTCGCGCACGGGATTGACTGTACCGAGCACGTTGGAGACATGCGTGACGCAGGCAAGCTTTACTTCCGGGGTCAGCAGTTCGAAAAACTTTTCCAGGATCAATTCGCCGCGCTGGTCGATCGGTGCGGCCTTCACGGTGGCGCCGGCACGCGCGGCAACCAGTTGCCATGGCACGATGTTGGCGTGGTGTTCCATCACCGTGGTAACGATCGCATCGCCCGGCTGCAGGTGTGGCAACGCATAACTGTAAGCCACCAGGTTGATCGACTGGGTCGTGCCCGACGTAAGCACCAGCTCATCGCGCGAACCGGCATGGATGAACGCAGCCAACTTGTCGCGCGCGCTTTCGTAAGCCGCCGTCGCCTCCTCGCCCAGCTGATGCACGGCGCGCGCGACATTGGCGTTGTGCTCGCGATAATGACGATCGACCGCCTCGATCACCTGCCATGGCTTCTGGCTGGTATTGGCGTTGTCGAAATACACCAGCGGCTTGCCGTGCATCGTGCGCGACAGCAACGGAAAATCCGCGCGCACGCGCTGCACGTCGAAGTCGCCGGAGGGTTGGCTGGGCTTGGCGTTCATAAGGATGTTCAGGGCAGGTGCGCAAGCAGCGCGTCGGAAAAATACTCGCGCAAGGTGTCGTTCGGCAGTGCCGCGAAGACGGCACGGCAGAACGCCGCCGTAAGCAACCCGCGCGCCTCGCCATGCGGCAGGCCGCGCGAACGCAGGTAGAACAACGCGCGTTCGTCGAGCTGTCCGACCGTGGCACCGTGCGCGGCCTTGACCTCGTCCGCGTAGATTTCCAGCTCCGGCTTGGTATCGATCTCGGCCAGCGCCGAGAGCAACAGGTTCTTGTTGCTGAGGCTGGCGTCGCTGCCGTCCGCACCCTCCGCCACCACGATCGCCCCACGAAACACGCCGCGCGAACGCTCATCGGCGACACCGCGCCAGATGGATTCGGAGGCCGTATTCAAGGCCTGGTGGTGAATAGAAAGTTGGGTATCGACATGCTGGCGACCACGCAGCACGAACACGCCGCGCGTATCCAGGCGCGCCTCATCGCCACGCAGTTCGGCCTGCAAGTCGTGCCGGACCAGCGCGCCGCCCAGTTCGAGCACATGCATCGTGGCGCGCGCGCGCGCGCCCAGGCGCACGCTGCCGCGCCGGACCAGGCTGCTGTCTTCGGCTGCATTCTGCAGCAGCGTATGCTGCAAGGCCGCGCCATCCTGGACCAGGATATCGCTGACCAGCGTACCCAGGTGCCGATGCTGCGCGGTAGCCAGATGGTGTTCGACAAGATGAAGTTCGGCGCCCTCGCCCAGTTCGATCACGTTACGCACATGCCACGCGAGATCGCCCGCAGCCGGCGCGCCGACGAAACACAATTGCACCGGCTTGCCGATCCGCACGCCGGCAGCGACACGCAGTACCACGCCGTCGCCGGCCAGCGCCGCATTGAGCCGCGCGAAGGCATCACTGTTTTCGCGATAGTGGCGGCTGAGCGCGAAGCGCAATGGTTCGGGATCCTGCTCCAGCACCCGCGACAGCGGCTGCAGGGTCAGTCCGGGCGGCAATGCTTCAAGCCGCGACAGATCGGAACGGAATACCCCGTTGACGAACACCAGGCGCGGACCATCGATACCGGGAAGCGCCAGCGCATGAGGATCGATCGCACGTGTGCCCGCCTCCGGATCGCCCAGCGCGAATCGGCGCTGGCCCAGGGCCCGCAATGCGGTGTACTTCCAGGCTTCCGCGCGCGTATCCGGCAGGCCGGCCGCCACGAACGCCTCCAGGTTTTCGCGGCGCGCGGCATCCAGCCAGGCAAGGCCGCTGCCGGGCAGGCGCAGGCCGGCGGCGCCGCGCAATCCGTCGATAAAGGGCACGGATGCCGGCGACTGGCTCATGCGCGCACCTCGGAAGCCAGCGCGGGATCGCGCTCGGTGATCCATGCATAACCATGTTCCTCCAGCTTCAGCGCCAGCGACTTGTCGCCGCTTTCAACAATCCGGCCATCGGCCAGCACATGCACGACATCCGGTTCGATGTAATCGAGCAGGCGCTGGTAATGCGTGATCATCAGGAAGGCGCGTTCCGGCGAGCGCAAGGCGTTCACGCCTTGCGCCACCTGTTTGAGCGCGTCGATATCCAGGCCAGAATCGGTTTCGTCGAGGATCGCCAGTTTCGGCTCCAGCACGGCCATCTGGAAAATCTCGTTGCGCTTCTTTTCACCGCCCGAGAAGCCTTCGTTGACGGCGCGGTGCAGCAACTCATCGGAGATCTGCATGATTTTGAGCTTTTCGCGCACCAGCTTGAGGAACTGCATGGAATCCAGCTCCGCTTCGCCACGCCGCTTGCGCTGCGCATTGAGCGCGGCACGCAGGAAATAAGTGTTGTTCACGCCGGGAATTTCCACCGGGTACTGGAATGCCAGGAACACACCCATCGCGGCACGTTCCTCCGGTTCCAGCGCCAGCAGGTCGTGGCCTTCGAACAGCACGGAACCTGCGGTGACTTCATAGCCGTCGCGACCGGACAACACATTGCCGAGCGTCGACTTGCCGGCGCCATTGGGCCCCATGATGGCGTGCACCTCGCCCGGCTTCACGGTGAGCGTGAGTCCCTTGAGGATGTCCTTGCCCTCGACCCGGGCGTGCAGGTTTTCGATCTTCAACATAAATCCACTATTCCGTTGCCGGCCGCTTCAGGCCGAATGGTTTTGCCAGATGCCGCTCATGGGTGCCGGTAGGAACCGGCGCAAACGTCGCCTTCTGCGGCACCCTTGAGCCATGCGCGCAATGCGTCGGTACGCTTGCGGGTCATCGCTTCGAGTTCGTTATCGGCACACATGGGATACACGCTGCCGTAGTCGCTCTTGTCGCTGTGCGGAAAGCGCGCCGCCAATTCGGCATCGCGAAAGGCCAGCCACGCTTTCTGCGCGACCTTCAGCCGGGCCACGAACTCCGGATCACCGGCGTACTTGTGCAACACCTGCCGATAGACCTGGTTGAGCTCCTGGTCTGCGGCATCCAGGCCCTTGATGGCGCAGCCGGTCATTGCCGATTGCGATGAGGCGTTGTCCATGCATGCGGCGCCCGGAGCCGCTGCCGGCGTGGCGGCGGCCATGGATGTACCGCTTAATGCCAGGGCAGTCAGCCACATGGCCCCAACATAGTTGGTCGGCAGATTCGGCATGCTCAACCCACCGCGCCTTCCAGCGAAATCTCCAGCAGCTTTTTGGCTTCCACCGCAAACTCCATCGGCAGTTCGCGAAACACTTGCTTGCAGAAGCCGTCGACGATCATCGATACCGCGTCTTCTTCGCCGATGCCGCGCGAACGGCAGTAAAACAGCTGATCGTCGGAAATCTTCGAGGTGGTCGCCTCGTGTTCGACGATCGCGCCGGGGTTCTTCACTTCCATATACGGGAAGGTGTGCGCGCCGCATTGCTTGCCGATCAGCAGCGAATCGCACTGGGTATAGTTGCGCGCGCCCTCGGCGCCCTTCTCCACTTTCACCAGGCCGCGATAGCTGTTGGAACTGCGTCCCGCGCTGATGCCCTTGGACACGATCTTGGATTTGGTGCCTTTGCCGATATGGATCATCTTGGTACCGGTATCGGCCTGCTGGCGGTGATGGGTGAGCGCCACCGAGTAGAACTCGCCTACCGAACGGTCGCCGCGCAACACGCAGCTGGGATATTTCCAGGTGATCGCGGAGCCGGTTTCCACCTGGGTCCAGGAAATCTTGGAATCATCGCCGCGGCAGTCGCCGCGCTTGGTCACGAAGTTATAGATACCGCCACGTCCTTCTTCATCGCCCGGGTACCAGTTCTGCACGGTCGAATACTTGATGTTGGCCTGTTCCAGCGCGACCAGTTCCACTACCGCGGCATGCAACTGGTTCTCGTCGCGCATCGGCGCGGTGCAGCCTTCGAGGTAGGACACCGATGCGCCTTCTTCGGCGATGATCAGCGTGCGCTCGAACTGGCCGGTATGGCCGGCATTGATACGGAAATAGGTGGACAGCTCCATCGGGCAGCGCACGCCCTTGGGAATGAACACGAACGAGCCGTCGGAAAACACCGCCGAGTTCAGCGCGGCGAAGTAGTTATCGCCCGTCGGTACCACGCTGCCGAGGTATCGCTGCACCAGCTCCGGGTATTCGCGGATCGCCTCGCTCATCGAGCAGAAGATCACGCCGACTTCGGCCAGCTCCTTGCGGAAAGTGGTGCCTACGGACACCGAATCGAACACCGCGTCCACCGCCACGCCAGCCAGCTTGGCCCGCTCGTGCAATGGCACGCCGAGCTTGTCATAGGCTTCCAGCAGCTTGGGATCGACCTCGTCGAGCGATTTGGGACGGTTCTTCGGCGAGGCGTAATAGCTGATCGCCTGGAAATCGATCGGCGCGATGTTGAGCTTGGCCCAGTGCGGCGTCGGCATCGTCAGCCAGTGGCGATAGGCCTTGAGCCGCCATTCGGTCATCCATTCCGGCTCGCCTTTCAGCGCGGAAAGCTGGCGCACGACGTCCTCGGACAGGCCCGGCGGCAGGCTGTCGGTTTCGATCTCGGTGACGAAGCCGGCTTCGTAGCGGCGGCCAAGCGCGGCTGCGACGTCGGCGTTGTCGCGCAGCACCGCGGGGCTATCGGCTTGGAGGGTCCTGCTCTCAATGGTCATGATGCGGTCCTGCCTTTCAATTCGGTAAGCGCGATCGTGGCCGGAGGGGCGGAGGCGATCGGACGCAACATGTCCGCCAGGCTCATCGTGCGCAATGCGTTATCCAGTACGTGGTTGATACGTTGCCAGCTGCCGCGCACGCCACATTGCGCTTCGCGCTCGCAGTGGCCGTCGCCGATGCTGCATTCGGTCATGCCCAGCGGCCCTTCCATCGCCTCCACGATCTCGGCCAGGCTGATCTCGACCGGCGGTCGCGCCAGGCGATAGCCGCCGTTGACGCCGCGGAAGGAATCCACCAGTCCGGCGTGTCCCAGCGACTTCAGCAATTTGCTGACGGTGGGCAATTCCAGATGGGTTTCCTCGGCAATCTGGGCGGTGCTGAGGACATTGCCGGGATGCGCGGCGATGCAAGTCATCACCACGGTGGCGTAGTCCGTCAGTCGGCTGACACGAAACATGGGGGAGGGTCATCGCGTAATCCAGACTAAAATGGTACAGATTGAGCGCCATACGGTCAACGAGACGGACCCGGCAGGTATCGTGCGCACCATTATGGACAACCGACGCACCATAACGCAGCACCAGACACCTTCCCTTCGTCCGGCCCTGGCCGTGAAACCGCGTAACTATCGGCTTTTCGCCTCCCCCGGTTTGCTGGCACGCAATCTGCTGTGTTGCAACAAACCGCTGGGAGAACCGCCGCGCATGAAATGGATCACCGCGATCATCAAGCCCTTCACCCTGGACGATGTGCGCGAGGCGCTCGGCGAGGCTGGCGTACAGGGCATGACCGTCACCGAGGTCAAGGGTTTCGGCCGCCAGCGCGGGCATACGGAGCTATACCGTGGCGCGGAGTACGTCGTCGACTTCCTGCCCAAGCTGAAAATCGAACTGGCGGTCGCCGAGGATCAGGTCGAGCTGGTGATCGAGGCGATCACCCGGGCCGCCCGCACCGGCAAAGTCGGCGACGGCAAGATCTTCGTGAGCGAGCTGGAGCAAGTCGTCCGCATCCGCACGCAGGAGGTCGACGCCGATGCGCTCTAGGCCGGGAATCACGCAATGGGCATCGGGGCGGGCCAGCGGCCGGAGCCTGCGCCGTCTCGCCATCGCGGCAACGGGCCTGGGCCTGCCGCTCTCCGCCACGGCGCAAACCGCCGCGGCGGCCAGGCTCGACAGCGGCGATACCGCATGGATGATCGTCGCCAGCACTTTCGTGCTGATGATGACGATTCCCGGTGCCGCCTTGTTCTACGGCGGCATGGTGCGGGCCAAGAATCTGCTGTCGGTGATGATGCAGTGCCTGGCGATCACTTCGCTGGTGACCGTGCTGTGGCTGGTCTATGGCTATTCCATGGCCTTCAGTACCGAAGGCATGCACGCGGCGGTCACCAACTGGCACTCGCTTATCGGCGGCTTCGATCGCGTGATGCTGGCCGGGCTGACGCCGTCATCGCTTTACCAGACCGTGCCGGAAAGCGTGTACGTGATGTTCCAGCTGACCTTCGCGATCATCACGCCGGTATTGATCGTGGGCGCTTATGCCGAGCGCATGAAATTCAGCGCCATGCTGTGGTTCAGCGGCCTGTGGCTTACCTTCGCCTACCTGCCGATGGCCCATATGGTGTGGAGCGGACCGGGTTCGCTGCTGGGCGACCTGGGCGTGCTCGATTTCGCCGGCGGCACCGTGGTGCATATCAATGCCGGCATTGCCGGACTGGTCGCCTGCCTGATGCTGGGCAAGCGCCGTGGCTATCCGCATACGCATATGCCGCCGCATAACCTGGGCTACACGGTGATCGGCGCCAGCCTGCTATGGCTGGGCTGGTTCGGCTTCAACGCCGGTTCGGCGGTGGCGGCCAATGGCAGCGCAGGCATGGCGATGCTGGTCACGCAGATCGCGACGGCGGCGGCGGCGATTGGCTGGGTTGCCGTGGAGTGGTACGTGCACAAGCGCGCCAGCGTGCTCGGCATTGCCTCCGGCGCGGTCGCCGGCCTGGTCGCGGTCACCCCCGCCGCCGGAACCGCTGGCCCCGGCGGCGCGCTGATCCTTGGCTTCGCAGCCGGCGCGGTGTGCTTTTTTACCGCCACGCGCCTGAAACACAAACTGGGTTACGACGACACGCTGGACGTGTTCGGCGTGCATGCCATCGCCGGCATCGTCGGCGCCCTGCTGACCGGCGTGTTTGCCGCGCCGGCATGGGGCGGCTTCGACGGCAGCGTGACCTCGCCACTCGCGCAGCTGTGGATCCAGGCCAAAGGCGTGGGTTTCACCATCGCGTGGAGCGCCGTGACGAGCTGGGTGCTGTTGAAGCTGGTCGACCTGACCATCGGACTGCGCGTCACCGCGGAACAGGAACAAGTCGGCCTGGATATCGCCGAACACGAGGAGCGCGCGTACAACCTCTCGTGAGGCGGGAAAATCGTAGAAAGGGATGAGAAGATAGCGCGCTGCGGTTGCAGCATGCTTGCCACTCTCCTCTTTACTCGCCCTTGCTCCTCATGGATCACACCTCCCACCGCAGCGTCGCCCGACTCGCCTGGACGCGCACGGCTCTTGGCGACGCTTCGCTGGAGCTGGAACCGGCGTCATCCGATGCAAGTTTCCGCAGCTACTGGCGCACCCGCCACGATGGCCGCAGCTGGATCGTGATGGATTCGCCGCCGGCGCAGGAAGATCCGCGCCCGTGGCTGGCGATCGGCCAGCAACTTGCCGCCGCCGGCCTGCACGTGCCAGCCGTGCACGCACATGATCTCGTGCAGGGTTTCCTGCTGATCGAGGATCTCGGTACGCGGCTGTACCTGCCGGAGCTTCGCGATGACAACGCCGACGCGCTCTACAGCGACGCCATGGACGCACTGCTGCGCATGCAAACCCGCATGGATTGCAGCGACCTGCCGCCGTTCGATCGCACCCTGTTGCAAACCGGCCTGGCGGTGATGCCGGAGTGGTTCCTGGACCGGCACTTGGGCCATGTCCCCACTCCATCAGAACAACAGATATTGCACGATGCTTTCGAACGCATCATCGACAATGCGCTGGAACAGCCGCGCTGCTTCGTGCATCGCGATTTCCACAGCCGCAATCTGCTGATCGTCGAGCGCAACAATCCGGGCATCATCGATTTCCAGGGCGCGCTCGCCGGTCCCCTCACCTATGATCTCGCTTCGCTGCTGCGCGACGCCTACATCGCGTGGGAACGCGAGCGCGTCGAGGCGTGGGTGGAGTCGTACCGACTGCGATTGAAAGACGCCGGCCTGATCGGCCATCACATCGGCCGCGAACGTTTCCAGCGCTGGTTCGACCTGACGGGCCTGCATCGTCACATCCGCGTCCTGGGGCAGTTCTATCGACTGTGGTACCGCGACGGAAAACCGGGTTACCTCGCCGATGTGCCGCGCATCTATCACTACGTGACCTCCGTCGCCCGCGGCTATCCCGAACTGGCCGGCTTCGTCGCATTGCTCGAACGGCATGCCCATGGCATCGACCTGACCAGGGTTGCCAACGCATGAGGCACGCGCTGATCTTTGCGGCGGGACTGGGCGAACGCATGCGCCCGCTGACCGATCACATCCCAAAACCTTTATTGGTCGCCCGCGGCAAACCGCTGATCGCATGGCACCTGGAAAAGCTCGCCGCGATGGGCGTGCATGACGTGGTGATCAACACCTCGCACCTCGCCGAACAGTTTCCCGAAGCACTGGGCGACGGCTCGCGCTGGGGCTTGCGCATCCGCTATGCCTACGAAGGCCCCGCTCCGCTGGAAACGGGTGGCGGGATACTCAACGCGCTGTCGTTGCTCGGGCCGGAACCGTTCATCGCCGTCAGCGGCGATATATGGACCGATGCCGATTTCGGCGCATTGCCGGCCGAGCCACCCGGTGTTGCGCATTTGTTGATGGTGGACAATCCGCCGCATCACCCCGAAGGCGATTTTGCGCTCGACGATAACGGCCTGCTGCACGATGCGGGCACGAAACTCCTGACCTACAGCGGTATTGGCGTGTTCCGGCGCGAATTGCTGGATGGATGGCCATCCATCGCCGATCCCGAGGTACAACCCCCGCGCTTCAAGCTAAGGCCGCTATTGCAGACCGCCATGGCACGCGATGGCGTCAGCGGCAGCCATCATCGGGGACAGTGGACCGACGTCGGCACACCGGAACGACTTGCAATGCTGAACGCCCATCCTTAGCGCCGCCTTCAACTGGGAGGGAAAGCAGTTGCGATGACGCCGCTCCCGTTCCGAAAGAACCACGAAGCAGGCACTGCGACGCTACGGCGCGCTTGGCGAGATGAGTTTTACAACGGAAACCGAGGGATCCGTTACCGGCTTGACGACTTGCGCACCATCCGCCTGTTCCTGCGACAGCGCCGCGTCCTGCGCCTGCTTGGTCATCATGATGATGCTGATGCGCCGATTGATCGGGTCGCCTGGATCAGCCTTGTCGAACGGCACAGAAGCGGCCAGCCCGACGACGCGGGCGATCTTGTCCTCCACCAGTCCCCCCTCCAGCAAGGCACGCCGCGCGGCATTGGCACGATCGGCGGAGAGTTCCCAATTGCTGTAGCTGGCCGCGCCACTGTAAGGCGCATCATCGGTATGGCCGGAGATGCTGACTTTGTTCGGAGCCTCGCCGATAAAACCGGCCAACTCATGAAGAATCGCGACGGTATAGGGTTCGAGCGTGGCGCTGCCGGTATCGAACATCGGGCGGTTCTGCTTATCGACAATCTGGATGCGCAGGCCTTCCGGCGTGATGTCGAGCAGCAGCTGGTCCTTGAACGGCGCCAATGCCTGGCTTTTTTCGATCGCGGCATGCATTTGCTGCATCAGGTTTTCGAGCCGCGCCTGCTCTTGCTCGCGCGCCAGCTTTTCCACGTTCGCGGCATCCGGGCGGGATGCCGCGCGACGATCCTTGCCCGGACCATGCGGCATATCCATCGCACCACCCAACTTGATCGCACTGTCGCTTGCGCCGCCCGGACCCATCTTGCCGGGCGGCGCCATGGAGGCCGTACCGGGTGTCATGCTGGGATTCTTGAAATACTCGGCGATGGCGGCCCGCTGCTGCTTGGTGCCAACACCGATCAGCCACATCACCAGGAAGAACGCCATCATGGCGGTCACGAAGTCGGCATAGGCCACTTTCCATGCGCCGCCGTGGTGACCGTGTTTCTTGCGCCGCGAACGACGCACCACGATCAGCATTTCACTGTCGCTCTCGCTCACGCCGGGGCACCGGCGCGGGCACCTTTGAGATGTTCCTCGAAATCCTGGAAATTCGGGCGTGTCTGGGGCGACAACGTCTTGCGCGCGAACTCGACCGACACTTTCGGGTTATAACCGCGCAGACTCGCCAACAGCGCCACTTTCACGCACTCGAACGCGCGACCGTCTTCATGCACGCGGCTTTCCATCGCCGCGCCGAGCGGGCCAACGAAGCCGTAGCAAAGCAGAATTCCAAGGAACGTACCGACCAGCGCCCCGGCGATGTGCTCGCCGATCTGCGAGGTATCCCCACCCAGCTGCGACATCGTGGTCACGATACCGAGCACAGCCGCGACAATACCGAAGCCTGGCAGCGCGTCGGCCATCTTCAGCACGGCCAGCGCCGGCGCTTCGGCTTCGTGCTGATGCGTTTCCAATTCCACTTCGAGCAACTGCTCCAGCTCGTGCGGATTCATGTTGCCGCCGACCATCAGCCGCAGGCAATCGGTGATGAACTCGATCAAGTCGTGCTCTTTCACCAAACGCGGATAAGCGCTGAATACCGGGCTCGCCTGCGGATCTTCGATATGCGATTCGAGTCCAAGCAATCCCTGCTTGCGTATCACGCCGAAAAGGTCATACAGCAGCGCGAGCAGATCAACGTAATCCTGCTTGCGGTATTTCGGCCCTTTGAACAAAGCGACGATGCTGCGCAGCGCTTCCTTCACGATCTTGGATGGATTGGCCGACAAGAACGCGCCGATCGAACCGCCGCCGATAATCATCAGCTCGCACGGTTGCCAGAGCGCAAGGATATGGCCGTGCGCAAGCAGATAGCCGCCCAATACACAAGACAGCACCACCAGGGAACCGACCAGGACAAGCATGCGGACTCCATCGGGACACCATGTCCCAGCCCAACTTATCGACCGGCCTGCCGTGAAATTGAGGCTTGCGAGCGTTCGCTCTGTTTGCGACACCGCAGGTGCATTTTTTTGCCCGCATGTGACGCTGCATGTCATATGCGCAGGCACTTGCCGCGCAAAAACAAACGGCCCGAATCATCGGGCCGTTTGTTTTTGCCGCATAGGTGCAAAGCGCTCAGGGACGACGCGCCAATTCCGGATTTTCCTTGGTCACCGGCATCAGGTCCTTCTTCGACACGCCCAGCCACAACAGGATCGGACTGGCCACGAAGATCGAGGACAAGGTACCCACCAGGATGCCGATCAGCATGGTCACCGCGAAGCCATGCACCGTCGGACCGCCGAAGAAAAACAGCGCCGCCATGGCAATGCCGGTAAACAGCGAGGTGATGATGGTTCGCGACAGCGTACTGTTGATCGAGCGGTTGAGGACCTCTTCCGGATCAGCCTTGCGCGAAGAGCGGAACAGCTCGCGGATACGGTCGAACACTACCACCTTGTCGTTGATCGAATAACCGATCACCGCCAGCACCGAGGCCAGCACGGTGAGATCGAACTCACGCTGCACCAGCGAGATCACGCCGAGCGTGACCAGCACGTCATGCACTTCGGTGGCGAGCGCAGCGATGGCAAAGCGGCGCTCGAAACGGATCCACAGATAGATGCCGATGCCGATGATCACGAAGATCGCGGCAGTGACGCCGTCGCTGCGCAACTCTTCGCCCACCTGCGGGCCGACGTAGTCGCGGCCGGCAATCGTGGCATCAGGACGCGCGGCCTTCAGCGCCTTGCCGACGTCATCGGCGATCACATCCAGGTTGGGCGACTTGCCCTCCTGCACGGCATAGTGCTTGTCGTCCTTGGGCTGGAAGCGGATCGCCACCTGCCGCGTGCCGCCCACGCTCTGCACCACGGCGTTCTCGATGCCGCCCTTTTCCAGCGCGGCGCGCACGTCCTCGACCGACACCGACTTGTCGTAGGTAACGCCGATGCTGACGCCGCCGGTGAAGTCCAGGCCGTAGTTCAAGCCGCGCGTGGCAAGCAGCGCGATCGAGGCGACCATCAGCAGGACGGCAATGCCGATGCTGACCTTGCGCAGGCCGAGGAAGTGAACGTTGCTGTTATGGCTGAAAATTTCCATGTGCGTTCCTCAGACCGACAGCGTCTTGAGCTTGCGGCCGCCGTGAATCAGCGCGGTGATCGCGTGAGTGACCGTGACCGAGGTGAACATCGAGGTCAGGATACCGATCAGCAGCGTGACGCCGAAGCCCTTGATCGGGCCTGAGCCCATCGTGGTCAGCGCCAGCGCGGCGATAAGGTGGGTAACGTTGGCATCGAGAATGGTCGCCCAGGCTTTTTCGTAGCCGGCGCGGATCGCCGCCAGCGGCGTGGAGCCGTTGCGCAATTCCTCGCGCACACGCTCGCAGATCAGCACGTTGGCGTCGATCGCCATGCCCAGCGTCAGCACGATACCGGCGATGCCCGGCATGGTGAGCGTGACGCCGATCATCGACATCACCGCCACCAGGATCACCAGGTTGAAGAACAGCGCGACGTCAGCCACCAACCCGAACAACTTGTAGTAGATGGCGGCCGCGAGCAGCACCAGGCCCAGGCCCAGCAGCACCGCCTTCAGGCCTTTTTCGATGTTGTCCTGGCCCAGGCTGGGACCGATCACGCCTTCCTGCACGATATCCATGGAGGCGGCGAGCGAACCGCCGCGCAACAACAGCGCAAGCTCGGAAGCTTCCTTGTTGCTGCCCAGGCCGGTGGTCTGGAACTTGTTGCTGAAGACGCCGTTGATGGTGGCGTAGTTGATCACGCGGTAAGTGGTTTTCGGCGTGCGCACTTCCTTGCCGTCCACCAGCTTGGTATCGGTAGTACGCTCGACGTACACCACGGCCATCGGCTTGCCGACGTTATCGCGGGTGAAGTCCAGCATCTTCGCGGCGCCGGCCGAATTGAGCGTGACGCTGACCATCGGCGAACCGGTCTGCGAATCGTTGCCCGAGGAAGCATCCACCAGTTCGTCGCCGCTGGCGATGATGGTCTTGCTGACCAGGAAGGGCTCGCCGTGGTTGCCGTAGTACAGGTGCGCATCCGGCGGAATGTTGCCGCTCTTCACCGCATCCTGCACGGCCGGATCGCGCGCATCGCCGAGGCCGGCCACGTATTCCAGCGTAGCGGTGGCGCCGATCACCTTCTTCGCTTCGGCCGGATCCTGCACGCCGGCCAGTTCGACCGAGATGTGGTCGGCGCCCTGCGCCTGGATCACCGGCTCGGACACGCCCAGCGCGTTGATGCGGTTGCTCAGGGTTGCCAGGTTCTGGCGTACCGCGCTGGTCTGCAGGTCACGCAGCTTGTCCGGCTTGATCACGGCATTGAGCACGTAGCGGTCGCCGGTGGCGGTGCCGTCCGTGACGGCGAGGTCGGTGTACTCGGTGGCGATGGCATCGCTGGCCGCCGACCGGTCTGCCGCCGAACCCAGGATCACCGTGACGCCCTGCCCGCGCGTGGCATTGCGCGCTACCGAGACGAAGGAGATCTTCCTGTCCTTCAACAGCGCGGCGATATCTTGCGTGTAGCGCGTTTCCTGTTTGTCGGTGATGTCGTTCTGGTCCACCGCCATCAGGAAACGCACGCCGCCTTGCAGGTCCAGGCCCAGGGGCATGGGACGCCCGCCGATGGCGCTGAGCCAATGCGGCACGGTCGACTCCAGATTGAAGGCGATGGTGTAGTTGTCGCCCAGCGCGGCCTTCAACGCATCGGCGGCGCTTTTCTGCTGGTCGCCGTTGGCGAAACCGACCAGCACATAATCGCCGCGGCTCGCGTCGTGCTTGAGGCTTTCATCGACGTAGGGAATCTTGGCGGCCTGCAACGCAGCGGTGATCTTCTGCTGCAACGCCTGGTCGACTGCCGCGTTCTGGCTGGCCGAGACCTGCACTGCCTGCAGCGGCACGTACACGTTGGGCAGCGCATACAGGATGCCCAGCAGCAGTACGACGGCGACCAGGTAGTATCTCCAGCGTGGAAAATCGCTCATGCCTTGCATCCGTAAGAACCGCGGCGCCAGGCCACGGAATAGCGTGAATGGATCATGGGAAAGAAAACCGGTCGGCGCGCCGGAACGGTCAGGACGCCTTCAACGTGCCCTTGGGCAGCACCTGCTGGACCGCGCTTTTCTGCAGCTTGATCTTCACGTTCGGCGCGATCTCGACCGTGATGAACGTCTCGCCCACCTCATCGACCCGGCCGGCGATGCCGCCATTGCTGACCACTTCGTCGCCCTTGGCCAGGCCCGACACCAGCTGGCGGTGCTCTTTCTGCCGCTTCATCTGGGGGCGGATCATCATGAAATACATCAGGCCGAACAGCACGATCATCATGATGATCATGGAAAGGCCGCCGCCAGCAGCACCCGGCGCAGCCTGCGCCAGCACGATAGTCGTAGGAAGATTCATTAGCTTGTCCCGCAAGTTATGGCTGCGACTGGAATTTTCGCCGCTCGCCCAATAAAAGACCTTGGATTATGCCATGAGTGCGGCCGTTTGCGTTTGTCCCTGGCTTCCATCCGGAGCAGTCCGGGACCCGCGCCAGCGCCGCCGCAAATCCGCGGAATTCACCGGTGACTGGTGGGAAAAGAAAAATGCCCGGTGGTTCCCGGACCAGGCCCTTCGCAAGACCGCCTTCGCCCGCAACCGTCCCAGGCGGGAGGGCGATCAGGCGGCGCCCTGCCGGCGGGCATAGAACCCGGTCACGAAATCGTCCAGCTGCCCCGCCGCGATGGCTTCGCGCAATCCGGCCATCAGCTGCTGGTAATGATGCAGATTGTGGATGGTGGCCAGTTGGCTGCCCAGGATCTCGTTGCAGCGGTCCAGGTGCCGCAGATAGGCACGGCTGAAGCCCTGGCTGCAGGCATAGCATGCGCAGCCTTCCTCGATTACCCGCGTATCGTTGGCAAACTTGGCGTTGCGAATGCGCAGCGTGCCCTTGGAGGTGAACAGGAATCCGTTGCGCGCGTTGCGGGTAGGCATCACGCAATCGAACATGTCGATGCCGCGCCGCACCGCTTCCACGATATCCTCCGGCCGCCCCACGCCCATCAGGTAACGCGGCCGTTCGCGCGGCAGCAACGGCACGGTGACGTCCAGCGTATGGTTGCGCTCCGCTTCCGGCTCGCCCACCGCCAGGCCGCCCACCGCGTAACCGTCGAACCCGATCTGCGCCAGCCCCTCGGCCGAGCGCCGGCGCAGGTTTTCGTGCACGCCGCCCTGCACGATGCCAAACAGCGCGTTCGGATTGTCCAGTTCGTCGAAAGCGGCGCGCGAACGCTCGGCCCAGCGCAGGCTCAGTTCCATCGATTCGCCCGCCACCTTTTCAGTGGCCGGATACGGCGTGCATTCGTCGAAGATCATCGCGATATCCGAATCCAGCACGGTCTGGATACGCATCGATTCCTCGGGCGACAGGAACACCTTGGAGCCGTCCACCGGCGAGGCGAAGGTCACCCCCTGCTCGGTGATCTTGCGCTTGTGCGCCAACGAAAACACCTGGAAACCGCCCGAATCGGTGAGGATCGGCTTGTTCCAGCCGATAAAGCGGTGCAGGCCGCCGAACTCCCCCACGATTTCCAGCCCCGGGCGCAGGAACAGATGGAACGTATTGCCCAGGATGATCTCGGCCCCCACCTCGCCCAGGTCGCGCGGGGTCATGGCCTTGACCGACCCATAGGTACCCACGGGCATGAATGCCGGGGTTTCCACGCTGCCGCGGTCGAAGCGGAGGCGGCCGCGGCGTGCGGCGCCATCAGTGGCAAGAAGATCGAAATGCATGTTGGTCATCGGCGCATTATCGCGTGTTGGCGATGTACGCGCTGCTTTTTCCCGAGGAAGAAGCCAGCATGCGGAAAAAGGCCGGCGGCCTCATTTTCCTTGCGGCAGGATCAGCATCGCGTCCCCATATGAAAAAAACCGGTAGCGCTGCTGTACGGCATGCGCATAGGCATCGAGGATGAATTGCCGCTCGGCCAGCGCCGACACCAGCATCAGCAAGGTCGACTCCGGCAGGTGGAAGTTGGTGATCAGTCCATCGATGCTGGTGATGCGATAGCCCGGAAAAATAAAGATCTGCGTCTCGCCCGCGAACGGCCGCAGCACGCCCTCCACGGTCGCACTTTCCAGCGCCCGCACCACCGTGGTACCCACGGCGATCACGCGGCCGCCTGCCGCGCGGGTACGGTGGATCTGCTCGACCAGCCTGGCGCCCACATTGAGCCATTCGCGATGCATCTGGTGCTGGGTCAGATCGTCGCTGCGCACCGGCTGGAAGGTGCCGGCGCCAACATGCAAAGTCACGTAACCGAAGTCCACGCCTTCAGCGCGTATCCGCTGCAACAGGCCTTCGTCGAAATGCAGCCCGGCGGTGGGTGCGGCGACCGCACCCGGTTCGCGCGCATACACCGTCTGGTAGCGCTCCATGTCGCTGGCATCGGCATGCCGCGAAATATACGGCGGCAAAGGCATCTCACCCAGTTTCAGCAGCAGGTGCTCCAACGGCTCCGGCGCTTCGAAGCGCAGATGGAAAAAGCCGTTGTCGCGACCAAGCACCGTGGCGTGGCTGCCATCGGCAAGCACGATCACGGTACCCTCGCGCGGCTTCTTGCTCACGCCCAACTGCACGGTGGCTTCGTGCGCGCCGGTGACGCGCTCGATCAGGATCTCCACCGCTCCGCCGCTCGGCTTGTGCCCATGCAAACGCGCTGGCAACACCCGCGTGTCGTTAAACACCAGCAGGTCGCCCTTGCGCAGGAACGGGGGCAGCTCGCGGAACATGCGGTCTTGCCAGGTACGCATCGGCACGTCCAGCACCAGCAGGCGGCTTGCGCTGCGTTCGGCCAGCGGCGCCTGCGCGATCAGTTCGGGCGGCAGATCGAAATGGAAGTCGGACTTCTTCAAAATGGCAGGCTTCATGCGGTAACGGCACATTATCCCGCAAGAAGCGCGAACTGTCCCTGCTACAGCCAACCCTTCTGGCGTGCGAGACGATAGGCTTCGATGCGATTGGCCGCGCCGAGTTTGCCGATCGCCTCGGACAGGTAATTGCGCACGGTGCCATGCGACAGATTGAGCTTGGTGGCGATCTCGCTGGCGGACTGGCCTTCGCCGGCGAAACGCAGTACCTGGCGTTCGCGATCGTTGAGGGGATCGGCCTCCGACCATGCCTCCAGCGCCAGTTGCGGATCGATCGAGCGGCCGCCGCGATGTACGGTACGCAAGGCTTCAGCGAGATTTTCGGCCGGCGCATCCTTCAGCAGATAGCCGGATACGCCGGCATCCAGCGCGCGGCGCAGGAAGCCAGGACGCGCAAAGGTAGTCACGATGATCGTTTTCACCGGGAGTTCGTGGCGCCGGATGCGCTGCACCAGTTCGAGGCCGGTGATGCCGGGCATTTCGATATCGGTGACCAGCACGTCGGGTTTCAGCCGCTGAACTTCACGCCAGGCAGTTTCGCCATCGGCAACCGAGCCGAGCACTTCGATATCCGGCTCCAGGTTGAGCAGCGCCGAGAGCGCTCCGCGCACCATCGCCTGGTCTTCGGCCAGCAACACACGGATCATGCGACGCTCCGGGCAAAGTCGTCCGACCGCGGCGGCAATGGCCCAGCGCCCTGGGCTGGCGTGCGCCGCTGCGCACGCCATGGCACGCTGACCCGCAGGCAGGTGCCTTTATGCGGCGGCGAATCGATCTGCAAGCTGCCACCCAACGCACGGATGCGCTCGCACATGCCGGTGATGCCATTGCCATGCGCGGAAAGGCCGCCGCGGCCGTTATCGCGAATCTGCATGTCGAGTTGCTCCGCGGTTCGGGCAAAACGCACGCTCGCCTCGGTCGCGCCGGCATGGCGATGGATATTGGTAACGGCTTCGCGAATGACCAGCGCCAGGGCACGCTCGACCTCCGCAGGCAGCGAATCGGGCAAGCTGCCGTAGTCCAGATGGACCGCCGAGGAATCCAGCAACAACCTTGCCGAAGCAAGCTCGGCGGCAAGATCGGTGGAGCGAATGCCCGTCACCGCAGAGCGCACTTCGGCCAGCGCGTGCCTCGCCACGCTTTCGGCTTCCTCCAATTCGCGGCGTGCACCTTCCGGATCACGATCGAACAGCTTGCGCGACAACTCGAGCTTGAGCGTGATCAAGGAAAGGGTATGACCCAGCAGATCGTGCAGGTCGCGCCCGATGCGCTCCCGCTCGGCGGTAGCCGCCAGGCGCCGCACCTCGTCCTGGGACAGCTTGAGGGCGGCGTTCTTTTTGGATGCGTTGATGCCGACATGAATTACCCCGCTGATCACCGCCACCATCACGATCAAGTACAGGATCAGCTGCCACGGCAAATGGCCGGCGGCGGCCACGACGGCGAAAAGCGCGGACATCAATACCAGGTGCAACAGATAGGCCCACATCCGGCGTTCGCACATGCGAACCATGACGCAGCCATAGATGAAGTAGCAACATGCGGCACCCGAATTCAGCCCCATCATCGCAATTGCCAGCAGCGCAATACCCCACGCATAGCGCTGACGATTGCGCTGCGGCCGCACAATGCACAGCGCGTAAAGCAACAGGAAGATCGGATACGAAAGCGCTATCGTCCAAACCCAGCGAAACGTGAATCCCTTATTGAACAGCGGATCGAAGAACAGCCAGATCGACCATAGCAAATGGACGGCATCTACCCACGGATTGGCGCCTTTACGGATATTTTCGGCGGCCTCCGAATCGGGCGCTGGCGCAAGCCAGTTGCGGATCGCTGTGATCATGGTGCTCATCCCCGTGCTGCCGGCCGTTCGCATGCCATCCTACTTCAACCGTAGCGCCGCAGCCGGCGCGCCGCGATGACAAAGAACAGCACCGTGAAGCCGGCCAGTATCCCGACCTGTTCGGCTACATCGGCCTGATCCAGGCCCAACGCGGCGAGCCCAAGCTGGTGCAGGTGATAGCTCGGCCAGATCGGCGCGATCTGCTGCAATACCTTCGGCAATTGGTTGAGCGGAACCCACAGGCCCGACAGGAACGACATCGGCAAATAGACCAGGTTGAGCATGCCCGGCGCGCCTTGTCCCTTGAGCAAGGTGCCGATAAGCATGCCCAGCGCGCAGAACGGCAATACGCCGAGCGTGCCGGTAAGCAGCAGCAGGCCGGCTTGCCTTGCCGTCAACGGCACGTGCGCCAGGCCCACGCCCATCGCCAGCAGCAACAGGATGACGGCGGCAGCGGCCAGTATCGCCATCAGCATTTTGCCGAGCAGGTATGCGCCGGGTGGCATCGGCAAGGCACGCTTGTAGGTGAGCAATCCGCCATCGCGTTCCAGCGCCAGCGAAACGCCAAAGCCGAACAGCCCGGGGCTCATCACGCCGAACACGCCATAGCTCGCCAGCAGATAGCGCGCGACGTCCGCGCCCTCGCTCTTGCCCATCACAATGCCGAACAGCAAATAGAACAAGCTGGGAAACAGCATGATCGGCAGCATGAAACTTGGATTGCGCAGATAGCGCACGCATTCGCTGCGTGCTTCGGCAAGATAGGCGCCGGCCACGCGGCGAGCGCTCATGCGTACGGAAGCGGCCACCTCCGGCGCGGCGGAAAGCGATACGGTGTTCATCATGCAGCCTCCTGTTGGATGGCGTCGTCTTGGGTCAGTTCGATAAAGGCTTCGGCCAATCCCGCGCGCTGCACTTCGAGTTCGCGCAGCGTCGGGTCGGCATCGAGCATGCGGCGCAGCACGTATTCCGCCTCGGCCGTGCTGATGCGCAAGCGCGCTCCCTCGCGTTCTACCGAAACCACGTTCGGCCAGCCGGCAATCGTGGCGGCATCGAGATCGGTAATACAGCGGATGCGCGTATGCGCTACTTGCGAGCGCAAGTCATCCACGCTGCCTTCGCTGAGCACGCGCCCTTTGCCCATCACTACCACACGTTGCGCGAGCGCCTCGGCTTCTTCCAGGTAATGCGTGGTCAACACCACCGAGCAACCTTCGGCGACCAGGATGCGCATCGCGGCCCACAGTTTCTGGCGCGCATCGATATCCATGCCGACGGTCGGTTCATCCAGGAATACCAGCTCGGGCCGACCGCACAAGGCCAGCGCGAACTGCACGCGCCGCTGCTGGCCGCCCGACAGCTTGCCGTAAGGCCGCTTCAGCAAATCGGCTACTCCTGCCAGCGTTGCGCTTTCTTCGAGCGGCCGTGGATTCGGATAGTAGCTGGCGACCAGCCGCAGCAATTCGCCGACGCGGAGCGTGAGCGGCAGCATCGCCGATTGCAGCATGACGCCGATGCGGCGGCGCGCGTCGAGGTGCTGCGGATCCAATCCGAACAATTCCGCACGGCCACCCTCCGGGCGGATCAGGCCGAGCAATAGACCAATGCTGGTGCTTTTGCCGGCTCCGTTCGGCCCCAGCACGGCGAGCAGTTCGCCGCGGTGCAGCACGAGATCGACGCCATCGAGCGCAGTGAGCTGGCCATAACGCTTTACGGCACCGGAAAGACGGGCAACGACGTCAGATGATGGATGCATGGTGTTTCCTCCTTGCACTGCAGCGTAGGCAAGACCGGGACGCGGTCCCAGTAGCCTGCGTCAGCCGCCGGACATGACAGGCGTCATCCGGGGGTACCGGCGCACCCTGCCCGCGAGTTATCCTCACGGATGTACGCCGGCGGTTTCCCCATCGCGGCGAGTGCGACCGGGCGCTGCCCGCGGGCCTTCAGCGCCGTTCCGCACACAACACATCGTGTCGGCCTGCTTCGCGCTGGGTGCGAGGCGCCGGCAGGGTTCGAGGAGAGTAGTCATGGGTGTGATCGATCAGCTGCGCGAACTGCGCGAATTTGGCGGCAAACCGCGTACCACCGGCCTGGACGACGCCACCATCGAACGGATGGCCGCGCTGCATCCGGAACTCGGGCAGGCGATTGCCCAAGCCGTTGCGCACCATCATGAGTTGCGCGCCGAACTGGGCGATTTCCTGAAGCTGGACGAGACGCAGCAGCTGGCGCAGGCCCAGGAGGGGCTCGTCAATTTCTATCCGGACGATGCGATCAATCCTTACCTGCCAGCTGCCGCGCGCGGCCCATGGATCGTCACGCTCAAAGGCGCGGTGGTGCACGACAACGGTGGCTACGGCATGCTGGGTTTCGGCCACAACCATGCCGCGATCGATGCCGCGCTGGCGCGCCCGCAGGTGATGGCCAATGTAATGACGCCGAGCGTTTCGCAGATGCGTTTCACGCAGGCCATGGACCGCGAGCTTGGCCGCAACCGCGGCAACAATCCCTACGTGCGCTACCTGTGCCTGAACTCCGGTTCCGAATCGGTCGGACTGGCCTGCCGCATCGCCGACGTGAATGCCAAGCTGATGACCGATGCCGGCGGCCGTTATGCCGGACGCACGATCAAGCGCATCGCGGTAAAAGGCGCGTTCCACGGCCGTACCGACAAGCCCGCGCTGTATTCGGATTCCTCGCGCCGCACCTATCAGCAGCATCTGGCGAGCTATCGGCATGAGGACACCCTGCTCACCGTTGCACCTTATGACATCGCGCAACTGGAAGCGGTGTTCGCCGATGCCGACAAGCACGGCTGGTTCATCGAGGCGATGTTCCTGGAACCGGTGATGGGCGAAGGCGATCCAGGCCGCGCGGTAACGCCGGCGTTCTACCAGGCTGCGCGCCAGCTGACCGAATCGCATGGCTCGCTGCTGCTGGTCGACTCGATCCAGGCCGGCCTGCGCGCGCACGGCGTGCTTTCGCTGATCGACTACCCCGGTTTCGAAAAGCTGGCAGCGCCGGACATGGAGACGTTCTCCAAGGCCCTCAACGCCGGCCAGTATCCGCTTTCCGTGCTGGCGGTGGGCGAGCGCGTCGCTGGCCTGTATCGCAAGGGTATCTACGGCAACACCATGACCGCCAACCCGCGCGCGCTGGATGTGGCGCTGGCGACGCTCGCCCAGCTCAGCGACGAGGTGCGCGCCAATATCCGCGCACGCGGCAAGGAGTTCGTCGACAAGCTCAATACGCTGAAAGACGAACTGGGCGGCCTGATTACCAAGGTGCAGGGCACCGGCCTGCTGTTTTCCTGCGAACTGGCTCCGCAATTCAAATGCTATGGCGCCGGTTCCACCGAGGAATACCTGCGCGAGCGCGGCCTTGGCGTGATCCACGGCGGCGTCAATTCGCTGCGCTTCACGCCGCATTTCCTGGTGACCAGCGCCGAGGTGGACATGGTGGTCGCGCACGTGCGGCATGCCTTGCTGGAAGGGCCGCGCAAAAGCGAAGCGCGCGCAGCCTGAGGCGTTTTTACTTACCTCCCCCGTTTAGGGAGAGGACTTGAGGTGAGGGGCTGACCTGGCCAAGGTCCCCATGCTGCGTGAGCCCCGAACCGCTTCTTGCAAGATTGCCCCCTCGCCCAACCCTCTCCCCGAAGGGGGAGGGCTTTAGCACGGCACCTTTCTCCGCGTCACGGCATAGGCATAGACTGCGTCGGCCGGTACGATCACCGGTGATAACTTCAGGAGGAAGCATCATGTCCATGCGTTTCAGCCTGCTCGCCGCCAGCGCAGTCCTGGCCCTGGCGACCACCGCCGCTTTCGCCGCACCGCAGAGCTCGTCCAGCGCGACGGGGCATTCCACCAAGTTGGGCCAGTGCAGCCACGCTGCGGCGGGGAAGACTGGCGCCGCCTACACCGCGGCCCGCGACGCCTGCATGAAAGGCGGCAGCACCGCCAGCGTAGCCACCAAGAAGCCGACCATCGGCGAGTGCAATCATGAAAACAAAGGCAAGACCGGACAGGCTTATAAGGATGCCGTTAGCGCCTGCATGAAGGGCAATCACTGATTCAAAGACCGCCGCTTCAAGGCGCGTGTCGACGTGAGGGCGTCGCCAAGCAGGCGGCGCCCTTTTTGTTTACGGCTATGCTTGCTTCATCGCTCTGCAAACCGGTCGCCGCATGAAGATCGTCGAAGTCCGCCATCCGCTGATCCAGCACAAGCTCGGCCTGATGCGCCGGGCCGGCATAAGCACCAAGGAGTTCCGCGAACTCGCTGCCGAGGTCGCCTCGCTGCTGACCTACGAAGCCACCAAAGACCTGGAAACCACCCAGGCGCAGATCGAAGGCTGGGCCGGCCCGGTCCACGTGAAGCAGATCAAGGGCAAGAAAATCACCATCGTGCCGATCCTGCGCGCTGGCCTGGGCATGCTGCCGGGCGTGCTCGAATTGATTCCGTCCGCGAAGGTCAGCGTGGTTGGATTGCAGCGCGACGAACAAACGTTGAAGCCGATCGCCTACTACGAAAAACTGACCGGCCGCATGGACGAGCGCATTGCCTTGATCGTCGATCCGATGCTGGCTACCGCCGGAACGCTGGTCGCCACGGTGGACATGCTCAAGGCGGCCGGCTGCAAGCGCATCAAGGGCCTGTTCCTGGTGGCCGCGCCGGAAGGGCTCAGGCGGATCGAAGCCAGCCATCCGGATATCGAGATCTACACCGCTTCGATCGACGAACGGCTCAACGAACACGGCTACATCCTGCCTGGGCTGGGAGATGCCGGGGACAAGATTTTCGGGACCAAGCAGTTGCCCGCGGCGGAGTGATTTCGTCGCTTTGCGCTAAGGCGAAGATGGCTCAGGCTCGGACGGCGCGACCTTGCGCAAAGTCGACTGGAGCGGGCTCCGAATGTACTTCGAGGCCAACCTCAACTCCTCACCCTGCCCTCTCCCCGCAGGGGAAGGGGGTAAGGAAACGCGCCGTTTTTACGCTCTAAACCTGTCCGTCGCCTCGATCAGTTCATGCGCGATACCCGGCTCGAACGCCGAATGCCCGGCGTCCTGCACGATGCGCAGGTCCGCTTCCGGCCACGCGCGGTGCAAGTCCCACGCACTGCGCATGGGACACACCACGTCGTAGCGCCCCTGCACGATCACCGCAGGAATGCGGCGGATGCGCTCGACGTGGCGCAGCAATTGATCGTCGTGTTCGAAGAAACCGCCATGCACGAAGTAATGGCATTCGATGCGCGCGAAAGCCAGCGCGAATTCGTCCTCGCCGCTACTGTTGATGTAGCCCTCGTCCTGATACAGGAAACTGGTCGCGCCTTCCCACACGGACCACGCTCGCGCGGCGTCCAGGCGGGTCTTGGCATCCGCACTGGTGAGGCGACGGTGGTAAGCGCTCATCAGGTCGCCGCGCTCGACTTCCGGAATCGCCGCCAGGAAGGTTTCCCAGGCATCCGGATAGAGCGCGTCGCAACCTTTCTGGTAGAACCATTCGAGCTCCCAGCGACGCAGCATGAAGATGCCGCGCAATACCAGTTCGCTCACCTTGTCCGGATGCGCCTGCGCATAGGCCAGCGCCAGCGTCGAACCCCAGGAACCGCCGAATACCTGCCAGCGCGTGATGCCCAGGTGCTCGCGCAGGCGTTCGATATCGGAAACCAGATGCCAGGTGGTGTTGTCGCTCAGCTCCGCATGGGGCGTGGACCGGCCGCAGCCGCGCTGATCGAACAGCACGATGCGATACACCGCCGGATCGAAAAAACGCCGGCACTTGGCATTGGTGCCACCGCCCGGACCGCCATGCAGGAATACCACCGGCTTGCCGTTCGGGTTGCCGCTCTGCTCGTAATAAAGCGTGTGCAACTCGGAGACCTTGAGCTGCCCGGCATCATACGGCTCGATTTCGGGATACAAGGTGCGGCGATGCTGGGACATGGTCTGGCGGCCTGGAGTGCGGAGCGCCCATGTTACGGGGGAGCGGTGCACAACCCAAGCTGCCTCAAGCCCGGGGCTTCACCGCCGCCCTTGTGGCAGGCTCCAATCCGAAGGCAAGCTCCCAGGTCGCCGGAACGCAGGCGTCAGATCAACAGCTTGCCCGGATTGAGGATGCCATTCGGATCAAACGCTGCCTTTACCGTCCGCATCAGCGCGATCTCCGCCGCGCTGCGCGTGCTTTGCAGGTAGGCGCGCTTGACCAGCCCGATGCCATGTTCGGCGGAAATGCTGCCGCCGTGACGCTGCAAGGTGTCCGCCAGCAACTGGGTGACGTGCTCGCATTGCGCAATGAAATCCGCATCGGAAAGCGATTCGGGCTTCAGCACGTTGATGTGCAGGTTGCCGTCGCCGATGTGTCCAAACCAGACTACTTCGATCTGCGGGTATTCGCGCGCCAGCAGCGACTGAATTTCTTGCAGGAATGCCGGCAGGGCACCGATGCGCACAGATACATCGTTCTTGTACGGTTTGTGCGGCGCCAGGCTTTCGGTGATGCCTTCGCGCAAGCGCCACAGCGCCGCCGCCTGCGCATCGCTCTGCGCCAGCACACCATCACTGATCCATCCTTGCTCCAGACCCTGCTCGAAGGCGGCCAGCGCCGCTTCCTGCGCGCGCTCGTCCGCAGCCTCGAACTCGGTCACCACGTAGAACGGATGATTGCCCTCGATCGCCCGTTGCGCCCCGTGTGCCAGCACATGCTTTAGCGCCACCTCGGTAAAGAATTCGAACGCCTGCAACGTAAGCCGCGCGCGGAACAATGCGAACACCTGCATCATCGCGTGCATGTCGGGCAGCGCCAGCAGCATCACCTGCGCGGCCGGCGGCGGATCGGTCAGGCGCAAGCTTGCTTCCACCACGATACCCAGGGTGCCTTCCGAGCCGATCATCAGTTGGCGGAAGTCGTAGCCGCTCGAGTTCTTGACCAGGCCGCGGTTGAGATCCAACAGTTCGCCATTGCCGGCGACCACTTTCAGGCCGCCGATCCATTCGCGCGTGTTGCCATACCGGATCACGCGGATGCCGCCGGCATTGGTCGCGATATTGCCGCCGATGGAACACGAACCGCGGGCAGCGAAATCCACCGGATAGATCAGGCCCTGCCCGCGCGCGGCCTCCTGCACGGCTTCCAGCGCGATGCCGGGCTGTACGGTGAGCATGCGGTCCACCGCATCGAAACCCAGCACGCGGTTCATGCGCGCCAGGCTCAGCACCAGTTCGCCCCGCGCCGCCACCGCGCCACCCGAGAGACCGGTGCGGCCACCCGACGGTACGATGGCCACCTGGCATTCGTTGGCCCAGCGCACGATGCCTTGCACTTCCTCGATCGAAGCGGGCATGGCGATCGCCAGCGGCGCGGGTGTCCAGCGGCGGGTCCAGTCGCGGCCATAGTGCTCCAGGTCGCCCGCTTCGGTGAGCAGGCGCAGCCCAGGCAGGCGGGCGGTCAGTTCGGCAAGGGCTTGTTGGGTCATGACGGCTCCGAAACCAGCCGCCAGCGTGCCAGCCGATACCGGACACGTCCAGTGCTGCGTCGCCGCAAAATCTGGCATAGTGTTTGGACTTCCAAATCCCAGGCCGCCATGAAGACCTCGTTCCCCAGGCAAGAGATCAAGGTGTTGTTGCTCGAAGGCGTGAGCCGCACCGCCGTGGAAACGTTCCAGCGCGCGGGCTACAGCCAGATCGAATACCACGCCAAATCCCTGCCGGAGAACGAACTGAAAGCGCATATCGCCGATGCGCATATCGTAGGCATCCGTTCGCGCACGCACCTTGGCGCCGACGTGCTGGAGCATGCCAAGCGGCTGATCGCGGTGGGCTGCTATTGCATCGGCACCAACCAGGTCGACCTGGGGGCCGCGGAGAAGCTTGGCGTTCCGGTGTTCAACGCGCCCTATTCCAATACGCGCAGCGTGGCCGAGCTGGTGATCGCCGAGGCCATCATGCTGTTGCGCGGCATTCCGCAGAAGAACGCGCTATGCCATCGCGGCGGCTGGACCAAGTCGGCCGCCGGCAGTTTCGAGGTGCGCGACAAAATCATCGGCATCGTCGGCTACGGCCATATCGGCACCCAGGTTGGCGTACTGGCCGAGAGCCTGGGCATGCGCGTGATCTTCCACGACATTGAATCCAAGCTTTCGCTGGGCAACGCGCGGGCCGCGGCCAGCCTTGACGATTTGCTGGAACGTTCCGATGTGGTGACCCTGCACGTGCCGGAAACGCCTTCCACCAGACTGATGATGGGACGCAACGAACTGGGCCGGATGAAACAGGGCGCCTTGCTGATCAATGCGTCGCGCGGCACCGTGGTGGACATCGACGCGCTGGCCGAATCCCTGCGCAAGGAGCATCTCGGCGGCGCGGCCATCGATGTATTCCCCGTGGAGCCGAAAGGCAACGACGACCCCTTCGTTTCGCCGCTGGTCGGCATGGATAACGTGATCCTGACGCCGCACATCGGCGGCAGCACGCTCGAAGCGCAAGACAACATCGGTATCGAAGTAGCAAGCAAGCTGGTGCGCTACAGCGACAACGGCTCCACCCTGTCGGCGGTCAATTTCCCGGAAGTGACGTTGCCCGAGCACCCGCGCAGCCGCCGCCTGCTGCATATCCATCGCAACGTGCCGGGCATGCTGTCGCGCATCAACGAGCTGTTTTCCGCCGGCAATATCAATATCGACGCGCAATTCCTGCAGACCAACGCGGAAGTGGGCTACGTAGTGATCGACGTCGCCGCCGACGAGCAACAGGCTGCCATGCTGAAGGACAAGCTGGCGGCGATATCCGGCACGCTGCGCACCCGCGTACTTTACTGAGCGTTCGACCGCGGCGACTTCGGCGGGCAGGCCGGTTCCGGCCTGCCCGCCGGTTCAAGTAAAGCCGCCGCCATGCCGATAGACGATCAACGCGGCAGCGCTTTTTTGTACGGTTTATTTATGACGTTCCGATTCCGCGATCTACGCATCGCCGCCCGGCTTGCCCTGCTTGGCGCCGTCATGTTGGCGGCCACCATCATGGTGGGATTTGGCGGCTGGCGTGGTTTGTCTCGCACCCATGAGCTGGGCATTCGTTCGACCGCGACCGCCGCCAAATTCGCGGCGGCGGTGGATACGGCGCGCGTCGCCCAGGTCGATTTCAAGAAGCAGGTGCAGGAGTGGAAGGACCTGCTGCTGCGCGGCGGCGATGCGAATAACTTCAAGAAATACCATGATGCGTTTGTCGAGCAGTCCGCCGCGGTAGACCGGGATTTGGCGACGCTGAAACAGCAAATGGCTGAGCTCGGCCTCAAGACCGCAGGGGTCGATGCGGCAGTCGCCACGCATGCCGAGCTGGGGACAAAATACCTCGCCGCTATCCAGCACTACGATGCGAAAGACCTGAACAGCGTGCATGTCGTCGATGCCCTGGTCGCCGGCATAGACCGCGCACCCACCAACGCCATCGACGGGCTGGTGGCCGGTATGAAACAGGAAGCTCTCGCGGCGTCCCGGCTTATCGACCAAGAAAGTGGCAAGGCTTTCACCCAGGCATGCATGCTGCTGGTATCGGTGGCGCTATGCGCCATGGCGACCGGCGCCATACTGATCTGGCTGTTGGCCTACAGCATCACCGCACCGATCAAGCGTGCCGTGAAAGTGGCCCAGGCGGTGGCCGAGGGCGACCTGTCCATGCAGCCTGAAGCGACCAGCCGCGATGAAACCGGCAAGCTGCTGTCCGCGCTTGCCGCCATGAACGTCCAGCTGCGCGCCGTGGTGAATACGATCCGTGCCGGCTCCACCGATATCTCTGCCTCGACGCGGCAGATCGCATCCGGCAATCAGGACCTGTCCGCCCGCACCAGCGAGCAGGCGGCCGCACTGGAAGAAACGGCGGCATCCATGCAGGAGTTCACCCATAGCGTAAGCGCCAACGCCATGCGTGCGAACGAAGCCAGCCGGCTGGCCGAAACCGCCGCACAGATCGCGCGCTCGAGCGGCGCCGCCATGGCGCAGGCTGTAGGCGCGATGACGCAGGTGCAAGAGGTCTCTCGTCGCATCACCGACATTACCGACACCATGCATCGCATTGCCACGCAAACCCATATCCTCGCGCTTAATGCTTCCGTGGAAGCGGCACGCGCCGGAGCGGCGGGCAAGGGTTTCACTATCGTTGCCGCCGAAGTGCAGGCGCTGGCTCGCAATTCGCGCACGGCGTCTGGCGATATCCGCGCGCTGATCGAGGAATCCGTCGTCGTGATCGAAAGCGGCACGCAGATGATCGGACGCGCGGAATCGATGGTCGACAAACTGCTCGGCAGCGTGGATGAGGTTGTCAAAACGGTCAGCGCCATCGCCACGCAAAGCACCGAGCAGGCCAGTGGCATCCAGCAGGTCAATCAAGCTGTGCGCCAGATGGACGAGGTGACGCAAAGCAATGCCGCCTTGGTCGAGGAAGCCGCGGCCGCGGCCAGTACCGTGCAGACGCGGGCGACGTCGCTGGTGGAAAGCGTGGCGTTCTTCAAGGTGGACGTCGCAGGCGACACGAAGCAGGCGGCTGCCTCCACGCCTCGGATGCCGCAACTTGCCGCCTGACAGCGCAAGCGCGTCAATGGCGAAGGCTTCGCCGTCCAATCCGCGAGGCATTGAGATGCCTCGCAGCGCCAACATGCAGTTGGCGCTGCCGCAAGCGCCGGATCGTCGCGATTAATGCAGACAGAAATCACCAGCTTGCTGCGCCGCCTTTCCTTGTCGCCTGGGCGAGTTGGCGCATCGCGCTGCTTGCTACTTCGCCGGCTTGGTGGCTGCGCGGCGCCTCACCGTCCCCTTTCCCGTTTTGACAGTCTTGGCAACGGCTGACTTTTTCGCTGCCGGCTTGCGCCGCCTTCCGGCATCATCACTGTGTAATTCATGCCGATGTTGCACGCGCAATTGCTCGCGAAAAGCAGCCGCATAATTCTTCAATTCCGTCTTTTGCCTGGCCGTCGCACCGGCGCCGCGTTCCAGATGCTGCTCCATCTGCCGCAGCAGATCGTAGTCGTGGTAATCGCGGTAAGGCTTGAGGTCGAGATCCGCCGGCACCTTGCACAGACGCTCGTCGCCAATGGTCTTGACGTACTTCTGCATGAAACGGTCGTAGGCTTGCCAAGTGATGCGTTGCGCGTGCACCGCGGCCTCTTCGGCGCGCGTGGCGATCTGGTGCGCGTGCAGGTAATGCAGGCCGAGCTGGTCGATCAGGGTCTTTTCCACTTCCTCGTGCAGGATCAGGAAACGGTCTACGTCGATGGTGCGGCCGCGGAAAGTAAAAGACCTGGGCAGGTGGCGATCGATGTAGATGGTCTTGCCGTCCTGGCTATAGCCGGCAAGATAAGGAATGTCGTGCTCGCGATCGAGCTTCTTGACCCGACGCAGGATGGCGTCGAGCGCACGGTCCATCATCAGCGACGAGATGAACCAGTCCGGCGCCTTCAGCTTGGTGTGCGGCGCATTCGGATGGCAGGTATTGGACGGCATCGGCGACATCTCCTGTTCTGCGCAGTGGGTTCACTGGCGTGAAGACTAGCGCGAGGCTGCCGCATGCACAGGGATACCTGTCCCTGGAAACGAAAAACGGCGCCCTGGGCGCCGTTTTGTTCGCTTTCCGAATTGGTCGGGGCGGCGGGATTCGAACCCACGACCCTTTGCCCCCCAGGCAAATGCGCTACCAGGCTGCGCTACGCCCCGACTGTCCGGCAAAGAAAGAAATTGTAGCAGTTCCAGCGCCGATGCCGGAAGCGCTATCAACGGCGCAGCAGCGTCAGGACCTCTTCCAGCTCCATGCGCACCTGGCGCACGATCTGGTGCGACATGCTGGCTTCCATCCGCGCCTGCGGACCTTCCAGCCGCGCCCGCGCGCCGGTGATGGTGAAACCCTCATCGTACAGCAGCGAGCGGATCTGCCGGATCATCAGCACGTCGTGGCGCTGATAGTAGCGGCGGTTGCCACGGCGCTTGACCGGGTTGAGCGCAGGAAACTCCTGCTCCCAGTAACGGAGCACGTGCGGCTTCACCCCACACAAATCGCTGACTTCACCGATGGTGAAGTAGCGCTTGGCCGGGATGGCAGGCAGTTCGGTGTTATTCCCCTGATCCAGCATAGCCCTCGACTCTCACCTTGAGTTTCTGCCCTGGCCGGAACGTCACCACGCGGCGGGCGGAAATCGGAATTTCCTCGCCCGTCTTGGGATTGCGTCCCGGTCGCTGGTTCTTCTGCCGCAAATCGAAGTTGCCGAATCCTGACAACTTCACCTGTTCGCCTCGTTCCAACGCCTCGCGGACTACCTCGAAATAGGCGTCCACGAACTCTTTGGCTTCCCGCTTGTTGAGACCTACCTCGAGGAAAAGGCGCTCGGCCATCTCCGCCTTTGTCAGCGCCGCCATCTTACCCTCGCCATTTCGCCTCGCATGCCGCCTCCAACGCAGACACCGCACTTCGAACGCAGCGCTCCGCGTCATCGTCGGTAAGGGTGCGTGAAGCGTCCTGCAAAATCAAGCCCATAGCGAGACTCTTTCGGCCCGCTTCGACCCCCTTGCCGCTGTAGCGGTCGAACAGGCGCAGCTCGGCCAGCACGCCGCCGAGGCTACTGCGCACGGCCTGTTCAACCTGTGACCAATTCACCGGTTCGGGCACGTCCACGGCAATGTCGCGGCGCACGGCAGGAAAACGCGGCACTGGCTGCGCCTTGGGCAAGCGGCGGCCGAGCAGCGGCTCGAGGGCCAGCTCCAGCGCATGCACATCCGGGCCAAGGTCAAGCTGCCTGGCCAGTTGCGGGTGCAAGGCGCCCAGGTAGCCGACGGTCTGGCCGTCGCGAGCGACGCGCGCGCCCCGGCCCGGATGGAGCCAGCCAGGCAGGCCATCGGCATGTACCGACCAGCGCCGCGGCTCGCCCCCCCAGGCGACGATGGCATCGAGCTCGCCCTTCAGGTCGTAGAAGTCGACCGGTCGCACGGCTTCCCCCCACTGCTCGGCCTGCGCCGTGCCGCTGGCGACGATCGCCAGGCTGGGCGTTTCCAAGGGTGGATTGCCTTCGGCAAATACCCGGCCCAGTTCGAACAGGCGCACGCGCTCCTGCTGCCGGGCACGGTTGTGCGAGAGCGCGTCGACCAGGCCCGGCAACAACGAGGGGCGCATGACCCCCAGATCGGCAGACAACGGATTGGCGAGCGGCACCAGCCGGTCGAGCATCCCCCATCGCGCCAGCGAGGCCTGGCTGACGAACGCCAGGTTCACCGCTTCGTAATAACCGCGGGCGGCCAGTTGCTCGCGCACCGCAAGCTCGTCGAGGCGCGCTTCCGGCTCCGCGACCAGCGTCAAGGCGCCGCCTGGGGTATGCGTGGGAATGCGGTCGTAGCCGTAGATGCGGGCAACTTCCTCGATCAGGTCTTCCTCGCGCTCGATATCGAAACGGCTGCTCGGCGCGGTAATGCGCCAGCCATCGGTGGTAGCGTCCACCTGCATGCCCAACGCAACGAAGATGCGTGCCACCTCGGCATCGGCTACCTCCACGCCCAGCACGCGCTTGAGGCGGGCACGGCGCAAGGTTACGGCGGCAGGTTGCGGCAGGTCTTCGGGCTGTTCGGCCACCAGCACCGGACCGGCGTTGCCGCCAGCGATGGCGAGCAACAGTCCGGTGGCGCGCTCCAACGCGCGGCGCGGCAGTTCGGGATCGACGCCGCGCTCGAAACGGTGCGAGGCATCGGTATGCATGCCCAGCTTGCGCGCACGGCCCATGATCGCCGCCGGCGCGAAATGCGCCGATTCCAGGAAGATGGTGTGGGTGGCGTCGGTAACGCGCGAATCGTGGCCGCCCATCACCCCGGCCACGGCCAGCCCCTTGTTCTGGTCGGCGATCAGCAGGAACCCGGGATCGAGCCTGGCCTCGGAACCGTCGAGCAGCTTCAGTGTTTCGCCCTCGCGCGCATGCCGCACCACGATGTCGCCTTCCAGCGTGTCGTTATCGAAGGCGTGCAGTGGCTGGCCCAGTTCCAGCATCACATAGTTGGTGACGTCGACCACCGCGCTGATCGGGCGCAATCCAGCGCGACGCAAGCGTTCGGCCAGCCATAGCGGGGTACGCGCGGCAGGGTCGATGCCTTCGACGATGCGGCCAAGATAACGCGGCGCATCCTTGCCCGCCTCCAGGCGAATGGCGCGACGCGCAGCGCTGGTTACCGGCGCATCGACGTGCGCAGGCATCTTCACCTGGCTGCCGAACAGCGCGGCGACGTCGTGCGCCAGACCCACCAGGCCAAGGCAATCCGGGCGGTTCGGCGTGAGTTTCAATTCGATGCTGGCGTCAGGCAGGCCGAGGTAATCGGTCAGCAACGCGCCCACTGGCGCATCGGCCGGCAGCTCCAGCAAACCGGAGGCATCGTTATCGATACCCAGTTCCTTGGCCGAACACAGCATGCCGAACGATTCGACGCCGCGCAGCTTGGCCGCCTTGATCGCGATATCGCCAGGAAGCGTCGCACCGACCGTCGCCAGCGGCACCTTGATGCCAACGCGCGCGTTCGGCGCACCGCAAACGATTTGCAGCGGCTCGCCGGAACCGGCATTGACCTTGCACACTTGCAGGCGGTCGGCCTCTGGATGTTTTTCCGCACCGATGATCTGCGCCACCACGACCCCGGCAAGGTTTTCACCCAGCGGCGTGAGCTCTTCCACTTCCAGTCCGGCCATGGTCAACGCATGCGCCAGCTGGGCCCGATCGGCCTTGATCTCGACCAGCTCGCGCAGCCAGTTTTCGGAGAATTTCATGCTTTGAATCCGGAATTAGGGATATCGAGAATAGGGAATGCTGAAAGCGGGAATCGGCAAGGTGGCGGATCGGTGGCTATCTCGAAGCTTTCGCTCCGGCATTACCGAGGCCACCCGCCGCTTCCGACTCAAGCGAACTGCTTGAGGAAGCGCAGATCGTTCTCGAAGAACGCGCGCAAATCGGAAACGCCGTAGCGCAGCATCGCAAAGCGCTCGACGCCGAGGCCGAACGCAAAGCCGGTGTAGCGCTCCGGATCGATGCCGCAGTTTCTCAGCACGTTCGGATGCACCATCCCGCAGCCAAGCACTTCCAGCCAGCGCGTGCTGCCGTCTTCCGCATCCCAGCGAATGTCCACTTCGGCCGAAGGCTCGGTAAAGGGAAAGTAGCTGGGGCGAAAACGCATCTCGAAATCGCGCTCGAAGAACGCGCGGATGAATTCGGCCAGCGTGCCTTTCAAATCGGCGAAGCTGGAAGTCTCGTCCACCAGCAAGCCTTCGATCTGATGGAACATCGGCGAATGCGTCTGGTCCGAATCGCTGCGGTAGACCTTGCCGGGTGCAATGATGCGGATCGGCGGCTGCCGATCTTTCATCGCGCGGATCTGCACCGGCGAGGTATGCGTGCGCAGCAGGCGTCCGTCGCCGAAATAGAAGGTGTCGTGCATGGCGCGCGCCGGATGATGCGGCGGGAAATTCAGCGCCTCGAAGTTATGCCAGTCATCCTCGATCTCCGGGCCGTCGGCACGCTGGTAACCCAGGCGCGCGAAGATCGCGGCGATGCGTTCCAGCGCACGGGTAATCGGATGAATGCCGCCGCGCTCGCCGCCGCGTCCGGGCATGCTGATATCGAGTTTCTCGGAGGCCAGGCGGCGATCGAGCTCGGCCTGCTCAAGCGTCTGCTTGCGTGCGGCCAGCGCATCCGCGAGGCGTTCCTTCAGGCGATTCACTTCGGCGCCGCGCGCCTTGCGCTCATCCGGGGCAAGCGTGCCCAGCGCCTTCAATACGGCGGTAACGACGCCGCTCTTGCCCAAAAGCCCTACGCGCAGCGCGTCAAGGGCATCGAGCGTATCGGCCTTGGCGATTTCCGCCAGCGCCTGGGTGGCGCGAGTATCCAGATCTTCCATCGATGCAATCTCGCTTTGTCCCCTCTCCCCTAAGGGGAGAGGGCTGGGATGAGGGGACAATTTTGCGCTGAGCCTGGTTCGAAGCATGCTTCGATGAAAGCCGGGGCAAGCCTTGGCCTCTCAACTCGATCCCCTCCCCGAGGGGAGAGGAAGCCAACGCAAAGAGCATTACTTAAACAAAAACGGGGAGAAGGCGTATGGCCTTCTCCCCGCTTGATTCACATCATATCGCCGGTGTTCGGCGATCAAGCGGCCAGACTGGCCTTCGCCTTTTCCGCGATGGCGCCAAACGCCTTGATGTCGTGCACGGCGATATCAGCCAGGACCTTGCGGTCGACCGTGATGCCGGCCTTAGCCAGACCGTTGATCAGGCGGCTGTAGGACAGGCCGAACTGGCGGGCGGCGGCATTGATACGCACGATCCACAGGGCGCGGAACTGACGCTTCTTCTGCTTGCGGCCGATATACGCATACTGACCAGCCTTGATGACGGCCTGGTTGGCAACGCGGAAGACCTTGCGACGGGCGTTGTAGTAGCCCTTCGCACGGCCGATGATTTTCTTGTGACGACGACGGGCGGTAACGCCACGCTTTACACGAGCCATGGTTCAGTCCTCGCCTTAGAGATACGGCAACATGCGTGCTACACCCTTGGTGTCGCATGCCTTGACGTGGTTGGTGGCGCGCAGGTTGCGCTTACGCTTGGTCGACTTCTTGGTCAGGATATGCGACTTGAACGCATGGCCGGCCTTGAATTTGCCGGACGCGGTCTTGCGAAAACGCTTCGCCGCCGCGCGATTGGTCTTGATCTTGGGCATGGAAATGTCCTTGATGGGGGTTGGACCCCGGTTTCTGACTGATCTGGCGGCGACCTCGAGGGCCACGCTTTCCGTCCTGCCACGATCGGTTCACGACCCTTCCTTGCGGGTCGAACCGTCAATTATACGGAGAATGGGTGGGCAATGCCAGCCACCGAACCTCGAAACCCAAAGGCACCATGACTCCCTCGCCCCTCCGGGGAGAGGATTGGGTGAGGGGCCACGCCGCCAATGAGGCTCTTAAGAAGCGAGCACAGGGCACGATTGCTCAAAAGAAAAACTGCTGACCAGCCGGGCTGGGGCTAAATTGGCCCCTCACCCTACCCTCTCCCCTCCGGAGAGAGGGAGTTACGGCACTCATGGCGATACCGTCAGGCCTTACTTCTTCTTCGGCCCGATCATCATCACCATCTGGCGCCCTTCCAACCGCGGGAAGGACTCGATGACGCCGTTCTCGCCGACGTCCTCCTGGATCTTCTTGGCCAGGTTCTGGCCGAGATCCTGATGGGACATCTCGCGGCCGCGGAAGCGGATGGTGACCTTGACCTTGTCGCCCTCTTCCAGGAAGCGAAGCATGTTGCGCAGCTTGATCTGGTAGTCGCCCACGTCCGTGACCGGACGGAACTTCACTTCCTTGATCTCGACCTGCTTCTGCTTCTTCTTGGCGGCCTGGGCCTTCTTCTGGGCTTCGAACTTGAACTTGCCGTAGTCCATGATGCGGCAGACCGGTGGATCGCCGTTGGGCTGGATCTCGACCAGGTCGAGGCCCGCTTCCTCGGCGGCACGCAGCGCCTCGTCGCGGGTGAGGATGCCAAGCTGCTCGGAATCCGGTCCGATCACGCGCACGCGCGGCACGCGGATTTCATGGTTGCGACGGTTGCCCTTAGTTTCTGTGGTGGCGATACCACTATCCTCCAGAAGATGTTGAATTTGGCCGGGCGGCAATCAGTGCCGCGTCTCGGCTTCCAGACGTTCGATGAAGCCGGCTAGCGGCATGCTGCCCAGATCCTCACCCGAACGTGTACGCACGGAAACAGTCCCCGACTCCTTTTCGCGATCACCGACCACAAGCAGGTAGGGTACTTTCTGCAACGTATGTTCGCGGATTTTATAGCCGACCTTCTCGTTGCGCAAATCCGCATGCACCCGGAAGCCTTTATCGACAAGGGTTTGCGTTACCTGCCGGACATACTCGGACTGGGCGTCGGTGATGCTGAAGACCTGCGCCTGCACCGGCGCCAGCCACGCCGGCAGGTTGCCGGCATGGTGCTCGATCAGGATGCCGATGAAGCGCTCCATCGAGCCCACGATCGCCCGATGCAGCATAACTGGATGTTTGCGTTGACTATGTTCGTCGACGTATTCGGCACCCAGGCGCTCGGGCATCATGAAATCCACCTGCATGGTGCCGACCTGCCAGGCACGGCCGATCGAGTCCTTCATGTGGTACTCGATCTTGGGGCCATAGAAGGCGCCCTCGCCCGGCAGCTCTTCCCAGGTCACGCCGGCCGAGCGCAAGGCGGCGCGCAAGGCGGCCTCGGCGCGATTCCATACCTCATCGCTGCCGATGCGCTTGTCCGGGCGCAGGGCGATCTTCAATGCAATGTCGTCGAAGCCGAAGTCGGCGTACACCTTCATGGCCTGCTGGTGGAACGCAGTGACCTCCGATTCAATCTGCTCCTCCGTGCAGAAGACGTGACCGTCGTCCTGGGTGAACGCACGCACACGCATGATGCCGTGGAGCGCGCCCGAAGGCTCGTTGCGATGGCAGCCGCCGAATTCGCCGTAGCGGATCGGCAGGTCGCGATAGCTATGCAGGTTCGTGTTGTAGATCTGCACATGGCCGGGACAGTTCATCGGCTTGAGCGCATAGGTGCGCTTTTCCGACTCCGTGAAAAACATGTTTTCCTGATAGTTGTCCCAGTGGCCGGATTTTTTCCACAGGCTCACGTCCATGATCTGCGGACCGCGCACTTCCTGGTAACCGCTGGCACGATAAACGCCGCGCACGTATTGCTCTACCACCTGCCAGATCGCCCAGCCGTTGGGGTGCCAGAACACCATGCCCGGCGCTTCTTCCTGCTGGTGGAACAGGTCCAGCGCCTTGCCGATCTTGCGATGGTCGCGCTTCTCGGCTTCTTCGAGCTGGTGCAGATAGGCCTTGAGGTCCTTGTCGTTCAACCACGCCGTACCGTAGATGCGCGTCAGCATCGCGTTGTTGGAGTCGCCGCGCCAGTACGCGCCAGCCACCTTCATCAGCTTGAACGCGCGCAGCTTGCCGGTGTTCGGCACGTGCGGGCCGCGGCACAGGTCGGTGAACTCGCCCTGCGTATAGAGCGAGAGATCTTCGTTGGCGGGAATGCTCTGGATGATCTGCGCCTTGTATGCCTCGCCCAGGCCGCGGAAAAACGCCACCGCTTCGTCGCGCGATTTCACGCTGCGCGTTACCGGCAGTTGTTCCTTGACGATCTTTTCCATTTCCACTTCGATCTTCGCCAGGTCGTCCGGCGTGAAGGGGCGCTCGTAGGCGAAGTCGTAATAGAACCCGTTGTCGATCACCGGGCCGATCGTTACCTGCGCGCCCGGAAACAGGCGCTGCACGGCCTGCGCCAGCAAGTGCGCGGTGGAATGGCGAAGGATGTCCAGCGCCTCGGGGCTTTTTTCGGTGACGATCTCCAGGCTGGCATCGTGGTCGATCGGGAAACTGGCATCCACCAGCTTGCCGTCCACCTTGCCGGCCAGGGTGGCCTTGGCCAGGCCGGCGCCGATGGAGGCAGCCACATCCTGCACCGTCACCGGATGATCGAAGGGGCGCTTGCTGCCGTCGGGTAGCGTGATCTCAAACATAATCCATACCTGTTACGCCACATCCGTGGCGTGTGTCTTTAAAGAATTCGGTTCTGCCCGCTTTTCCACAGCCCGTCCGGACAGCGGACAAAAATAAAGGCGCCAGGCGCCCATTGTGAAAGCACAAGGCGTGGCGGTATCAACGCTGGAAGCAGGTAGTTGCCATGTCGCACACTCGACCGGCGCCTGGGCGCAGGCCACCCTCATGTCTTCAAATCAGGAGTCGAACGCTAGTTTAGCGCACCGGCCGTGTCAATTCCGCCACATTGGCCCAGCTATACAATAGAGCAGGCCATTCCAAGGATATTTTCGATGCGTGTACTGGTTACCGGCGCGGCCGGCTTCATCGGCGCTGCCCTCACGGCACGTCTGTTGTCCCGGGGCGATGAAGTCCATGGCATCGACAATCACAATGATTATTACGATCCGGCGCTGAAAGAGGCGCGTCTGGCGCGCTTCGCCATGCATCCGAACTACACCCACCTGCGCGCGGACCTGGCCGATGCCGAGGCGATCGGCCAGGCGTTTGCCGCGTTCCAGCCGCAACGGGTGGTGAATCTTGCCGCTCAGGCTGGCGTGCGCTACTCCCTGCGCAATCCACAAGCCTATGTGCAGAGCAATCTCGTCGGCTTCGTTAACGTGCTGGAAGCGTGCCGGCATGGCAAGGTGGAGCACCTGGTCTATGCCTCGTCCAGCTCCGTCTACGGCGCCAACCGCAAATTGCCCTTCAGCGTGGAAGATGCGGTTGACCACCCGGTGAGCCTGTACGCGGCCAGCAAGAAGGCCAATGAACTGATGGCGCATACCTACAGCCACCTGTATGGCCTGCCCACGACCGGCCTGCGCTTCTTTACCGTATATGGACCCTGGGGGCGTCCGGATATGTCGCCGATGCTGTTCGCCGAGCGCATCGTGCGCGGGGAGCCGATCGACGTCTTCAATTACGGCAACCACAGCCGCGACTTCACTTACGTGGACGACATCGTCGAAGGTGTCATCCGCACCCTGGACCACCCCGCGCAAGCCGACCCGGCCTACGATCCCATGCAGCCGAATCCCGGCACGTCGAACGCCCCTTATCGCCTGTACAACATCGGCAACGATCAGCCGGTGCCGTTGATGCGCTTCATCGAGTTGATGGAACAAAACCTCGGACGCACCGTCGAAAAACGCCTGCTGCCGATGCAGCCCGGCGACGTGCCGGATACCTGGGCCGACGTATCCGCCTTGCGCCGCGACGTGGGCTACGCGCCGGATACCTCCATCGAGCAAGGCGTCAAGCGATTCGTCGACTGGTACCGCGACTATCACCACCTCGCCTGACTATAGTGCCTGGTCACTATTCGCGCGTAGCCGCGCCAATGGCGTGAACAAGCCCAGGTCAGAACGGTTTGGCGATCGCCAGGAAAATGATGCCGAGCAACAGGATCACCGGCAGTTCGTTGAGCAGGCGCAATGTGCGCGGCGACGGCAGCGCACCGCCCTTCACGCTGCGCTTTGCCAATCGCCCGTTCCATATGTAATAGACCAGCATTACCACGACCAGGCCCAGCTTGGCATGCAACCAGCCGATCTCGCCCCAGTGCGGCAGGGCATTCGGAAACAGGCGCCAACCTTGCCAAAGCGCGAGGCCGAATACGAACGCCAACCCGAACATCATGTGGCCGAAGCGATAAAGCCGCAGCGCCATCAGCTCCAAGCGCGCCTTCACCACTGCCGCCCCGCCCGCCTCGGCGATATTCACCAGGATGCGCGGCAGATAGAACACCGCGGCGATCCAGGCCATCACGAACAAGACGTGCAGGCTTTTGATCCAGAGATACGTCATGGACAGTCCCGAGCAAGAAGCGAGGCTTGATGGTACGCGAATGCGTGTGCGCAAAACCGCATAAAGCCTGCGACTTATTAGCCTGGTCGCCGGATGAAAGCACCGACTGCAATAGCGGACAGGTCGCGCAGATGCGCCTTGCAGAGTAAATGATGATGGCGGCGAACCATGACCGGCAGCGCTCGCCGGTCAGTCCTCGCGCAACGAACCAGCGGGCCCGGTTATCGCCGCTCCGGCCACCGGCTCGACCACGCCGGGGCCGACCACGCGCGCCATGAAGAATTTGCCAGTCGCATCATTGCGTACTCGCACCATCGCGTCGCCATCGCCTTTTTGCATCGCCGTACCGGCGGCATGGATCTGGAAGCGATGTTGGCGCGACACGATTTGCACGGCCTGGCCGCGTCGCACACCCTCGCCCGCCTTCAGGAAACGCCGCTGCACGACCTGTCCGGCGCGCAATGGACGCTGGCTGGCACGGCCGGCCACTTCATCCGCATCGCGCAGGGCATCGGGCGCCAAGGCGATGTCGTAATCGACCTGCTTCAAATCGTCCTCGCCAATCGCCTTGCCGGCGGGCACGGCCGCGGCCACCGCGAACACTTTGGTACGCACCGCGGCACGAACCGTATACGTTTCCGCACGGCCGTCCGGACAACGCGCCGCGAAACGCAAGCGTGACAACTGCGAGGTGTCGGCCGGAAAAATCTTCATCGCCGATCCGCAGGCCGGCGCGGGCCGGCGATTGGGCAGGACCACGACGTCGATCTGCGCATCCGGCAATCGCTCCTGCTTGGCCCAGTCCGCCAGCCAATTGCGTGCCGCGCGCGATACCAGTTCCTCTGCCTCGCCAGCGATTGCGCCATGGATCGGCGCGACAGCGAGCACAGCAATAATCGAGGCGAAACGTAGCGATGAAAAGATAGCCATGAGCGAGGCCCTTAAAGAATGGGGTGGACAGGTCGCCCATTATGCGAGGGGTACCGCTCCGGCAACGCTCAGGATCTTTTTAGATTTGCCAGGGCAGGCAAAGCCCGCCCGTACCATCACGCTCGTTCGAAACCGCAACGAGGAAAGCAGCACGATGGGACTGAGCATTGAACAGGCGCTAGGCGTGCATCCGGCCGCACTGAAACTGCGTGCGGAACGCACCAGGATCCTCGCGTCCAATCTCGCCAACGACAGCACGCCGGGTTACCAGGCACGCGATATCGATTTTCGCGCCAGCCTGCGCGACGCGATGAACGGCGCACAGCAAGGTCTGCGCTTCGATTCGGATCGTGCGCTGTATCGCGTACCCAACCACCCCTCGCAAGACGGCAACACCGTGGAACTCGGCGTAGAGCAAGCCGAATTCGCGCAAAACGCCGTCGACTTCCAGACCAGCCTGACCTTCCTCAACATGAAGCTCAAGGGTCTGGCCGATGCCATCAACGGGAATGCCTGACCATGAGCTTTAGAGATATCGCCCAGATTGCCGGTTCCGCGATGAGCGCACAGACCGTGCGTCTCAATACCGTCGCCAGCAATCTTGCCAACGCCGGGACGGCCGGCACGGAAGACAGTGCCTATCGCGCCCGCAAGCCGGTATTCGCATCGATCTTCAGCGGCGCCGGCGCGCGCGTGCAGGTACTGGATGTCATCGATAGCCGCGAACCGCTGAATGCGCGCCACGAGCCGGGCCATCCGATGGCCGACGAAAACGGCATGGTCTTTTATTCCAACGTCAACGCCGTCGAAGAAATGACCGACATGATGGCCGCCTCGCGCGCCTTCTCCACCAATACCGAAGTGCTCGCCCGCGTCAACGGCATGCAGCAGGAACTGCTGAAGATGGGACAAGGCTGACCATGGACATCACCAATTCGCTCTACAGCGCCGCCGATACGGCGATAGACACCAATACGCCCAGCAGCAATGACGGCAAGAGCATCTCGGACATGTTCACCACGCTGCTGGTCGCGCAGATCCAGAACCAGGATCCGCTGGCGCCGATGGAAGCCAGCCAGTTCGTCACTCAGTTCGCACAATTGAGCCAGGTGGAAGCCATGCAGCAGATGGCCAGCCTTACCGCCGCCGCCGCCGCGATGCAAGAAAGCATGCTGGTGGTCACGCTCGGCTCGCAGGTCGGCTCGCAAGTCATGGTGGCGGCCGATACCGTGCAGTTGGACGGCGAGACGGTCAACGGCGGCTTCGTGCTGGAAGATCACGCCAGCGAAGTAACGCTGGTGCTGACCGGTCCGGATGGCACCGAGCATCGCATCGAACTGGGTGCGCAAGAAGCTGGCGAAGTCGGCTTCGCGATCGATCCGGAAGAACTCGGCCTGCCGCCCGGCAAATACGCCATGCGCGTGGATACCAACACCGGCGAAAAAGTGCGCACCGAAATCCAGGGTGAGCTGCAAGGCGTCCGGCTCGGCGCGGACGGCCGGGTCATCCTCAGCGTCGCCGGCATCGGCGACATCAGCACCGCCGATATCACCCGCTTCCTCGGCCGCCCGAACAGCGCCAACCTCTTTACCTTCAAGGAACAGACATGAGCCTCAACATTGCCCTGTCCGGCATCAAAGCCGTCAATAGCCAGCTCGACTCGATCAGCAACAACATCGCCAACAGCGGCACCTTCGGTTTCAAATCCGGCCGTTCCAATTTTGCCTCCTCCTACATGGCGGGCGGCCCGCAAGGCGTCTACGTCGGTTCTACTTCGCAGTCGATGGACATTGGCGGCAACCTGCTGACGACCGGCCGCAGCCTGGATGCCGCCATCCAGGGCCGTGGCTTCTTCGTCAGCCGCGACCTCGATGGTTCCATGCTGTATTCGCGCGTGGGCATGTTCGACATCGACAAGTCCGGCCACGTCGTCGATGCATTCGGCCGCCGCGTGCAGGGCTACGACCCGAGCGGCAACGGCAACATCGGCGACTTGAGCGTGCCGAGCGGCTCCATCGGCGCCGAGGCAAGCAGCCACCTCGATTTCGCCGGCAACATGTCGGCCGATTGGGAGCAGCCGGCGAATGCGTTCTCGCCCGACGATCCGCAGTCCTACAACGGCATGCAGGTGACTCGCGTGTTCGACTCGCTCGGCCGCGAACACACGGTAACGCAATACTTCGTCAAAGGCCCCGGCAACGACGTCGCCGTGTATTACGCGATGGATGGCGGCCAGGTCGGCCTGCCAACCCGCATGCGCTTCGATACCGACGGCAACATGGTTACGCCGATCGGCTCCGTCACCGTGCCGCTGGGTACGCCCGATGGCGCATCGCCGATGTCGATCGGCATCGATTACGCCGGCACCAGCATGTACGCCGGCGCGATGACCACCACCACCAATCGCGCCGACGGCTATGCCTCGGGTCAGGCCACCGGCGTGTCGCTGGCGGCTGACGGCTCGATCCAGGTGCAGTACAGCAACGGGGTCAAGGTGGCGGCCGGCCTGCTGGCCATCGCCAATTTCCCGAACGAAAACGGCCTGATGCCGGTCGACGGTTCCGCCTGGCAGGCCTCCACCGAAACCGGCGATCCGATCTATTCGACCGCGGGCACCGGCCTGGCCGGCAAGCTGCAGGTGAGCGCGCTGGAGCAGTCGAACGTGGACATGACCGGCGAGCTGGTAACGCTGATGGCGGCGCAGCAGAACTACCAGGCCAACTCCAAGGTGCTTACCACCGAAAACGAAATGATGCGCACGCTGATGCAGGCGCTGTAACCCGATGGACGCGCTTATCTACACCGCCATGAGCGGCGCCGATCACGCCCAGCGCTCGCTGGCCGTGCGCGCCAACAATCTGGCGAATGCGCAGACGGCTGGTTTCCGCGCCGATATGGCGGTATCGGAAACCGCCACCGTGCAGGGCTACGGCTACGATGCCCGCCATCAGGCGCGCCTGGGCGCAAACGCGATCACGCATGCGTCCGGCCAGCTCAGCGAGACCGGTCGTGCGCTGGACGTGGCGATCCAAGGCGAAGGTTACTTCGTGGTGGACGCCGAGGATGGCACCGCCTACACCCGCGCGGGCAGCTTCACGATGGATGCCGAGGGCACGTTGACCAGCAATGGTTATGCGGTGCGCGGCGAAGGCGGCCCGATCGTATTGCCGCCGCACAGCGCGGTGACCATTGGCAACGATGGCACCGTGTCCGTGCAGGCGGAAGGCGAAACGGCCATGCAGGTGGTGGACAAGCTGTTGCTGGTCAAGCCCGAGGCTGCCGATCTGGTGAAGAACGAAAAAGGCCTGCTCGTCGCGCGCTCAGGCATGGATTACCCCGCCGATGACACCGTCGCCGTCGCTCCCGGCCATGTCGAGAGCAGCAACGTCTCGGCCGTCGAAGAAATGATGCAGACCATGCAGCTCACCCGCTCGTTCGAGATGCAAATGCGGCTGTTCAAGGCCGCCGACGAGATGGCCGAGGGCGGCAACCGCCTGATTCGTTCTTAATGCATGCGTTCGTCCGTGAACGCAAAAATCAAAAAGCGGCCATCCATCGCCGCACTGTTGAATGCATGCGTTCGTCACGAACGCGAAAAATCAAATAGCGGCTATCTATTGCCGCACGGTTGGATGAATAGAGAGACCACGCCATGAACCACGCACTCTGGATCAGCAAGACCGGCCTGCAGGCCCAAGATACGCGCTTGCAGACGATTGCCAACAACCTCGCCAACGTCAACACGGTCGGCTTCAAGCGCGACCGCGCGGTGTTCGAAGACCTGTTCTATCGCACCGAAAAGCAGCCCGGCGCACAGAACGGCGACAACGGTACCGCCGCCGGCGTGCAGATCGGCAACGGCACGCGCGTGGTCGGCACCCAGAAAGTGCATACCAGCGGTTCGCAGCAGACTACCGGCCAGGCGCTCGACGTGGCCATCGTCGGCAACGGCTTCCTGCAAGTGGAGCTGGCCAATGGCGAAACCGCCTATACCCGCGCCGGCCAGCTGCGCCAGGACCAGGAAGGCCGCCTGACCAACATGCAGGGCCTGCCGATCCTGCCCGCCATCACCATCCCGCAGGAAGCCACCTCGATCACCATCGCCGAAAATGGCGTGGTCTCGGTGGTCACCGCCAGCGCCCCGCAGGGCACCGAAATCGGCCAGTTGATGCTGGCCAATTTCGTCAATCCGGCCGGCTTGCTGGCCACCGGCGACAACCTGTTCCAGGAAACCGCCGCCAGCGGCGCGCCGACCGAAGGCGAGCCGGGCGTCGAGTCGCTTGGCAAGATCAAGCAGGGCGCGCTGGAAGGCTCCAACGTGCAGGCAGTGGAAGAAATGGTCGAGATGATCGCCGCCCAGCGCACCTACGAAATGAACACCAAGGTGCTTACCGCATCGGACAGCATGATGCAGAGCCTGGCGCAGGCCGCGCGCTGATGAACATGCTGCGCATCGTACTGTTGACCGTTTCGCTGCTCGGCCTGGGCGGTTGCGCCGGCATGCGCATCAACACCGCCCTGCCCGAGCACGACGACATGCCCGACACCGCGTTCGAGGTCGGCAAGGGCCAGGGCGGCGGCGTGATGGTGCCGAACTCGGCATGGTCGCTGACCTCCGACAACCGCGCGTTTCGTGCCGGCGATGTATTGACCGTGGTGCTGCAGGAATCCACGCAAGCCAGCAAGCAAAGCGGCACCAGCATCGGCAAGAACAGCAATGTCGGCGCCAAGGCCGGCAAGCTGCTGGGCAGTACCTTGCCGACCGATACCGAGCTGGGCTTCAAGCGCGATTTCAGCGGCAGCGGTAGCAGTTCGCAGCAGAACGCCCTGCGCGGTTCGGTAAGCGTGATCGTGCAGCGCGTGCTGCCCAATGGCCTGCTGCAAGTACGCGGCGAAAAACGCCTCACCCTGAACCAGGGGGAAGAAGTGGTGCGCCTGTCCGGCTATGTACGCGCCGCCGACATCGACACCAACAATCGCGTCTCCTCGCAGCAGATCGCCAATGCCCGCATCCAGTATTCCGGCCGCGGTTCGCTCGCCGATGCCAACCAGCCCGGTTTGCTGACGCGCTTCTTCAACAGCAAATGGATGCCCCTGTAAACGGGGCTTCGCTACGGAAACCAAGCCGATGATTCGCTACATGCTCAGTCTCGCTTTGCTTTGCTGCACCGGCCTGGCCCACGCCCAGACGCTGGGTCAGCTGGTCAACGTGGAAGGTGTGCGCGAAAACCAGCTTACCGGCTACGGCATCGTGGTCGGCCTTGCCGGCACCGGTGACGGCAGCCAGGCCAAATACACCAGCCAGTCGATCAAGAACATGCTCAACCAGTTCGGCGTGCGCATGCCCGACAACGCCCAGCTGCGCGCGCGCAATACGGCGGCGGTGATGATCAGTGCCAGCTTTCCGCCAGGTTATCGGCGAGGCCAGACGATCGACATCACCGTGTCGTCGCTGGGCGACGCCAAAAGCCTGCGTGGCGGCACGCTGCTGATGGCGCCGCTACGCGCGGCCGATGGCGAAACCTATGCGCTGGCGCAGGGCAACGTGGTAGTCCCGGGCGTGGCCGCCAGCGGCCGCAGCGGTTCCAGCGTCACCATCAACACCGCGACCGCGGGCCGCATTCCGAACGGCGCCACCGTCGAGCGCGAGATCGAAAGCGACTTCGCCAGCACACCCACCGTGCGCCTGAACCTCAAGCGCCCGAATTTCCAGACCGCAACGAACATCGTGCACGCGATCAATCGCACTTTCGGAGTGGCTATCGCCAGCACCGAGGATGCCACCTCGGTGGATATCGCCGTGCCAGCCAACGCCGGCAGCCGCTCCGCGTTCGTCGCGCGCCTCCATCGCATCGCGATCGAACCGGCGGGCGACGCGCCGAAGGTCGTATTTAATTCGCGCACCGGCACGGTCGTTATCAGTCAAGGTGTCACCGTGAAGCCTGCCGTGGTATCGCACGGCGCGCTCAAGGTATCGATCGACGAAAGCTTCAATGTGAGCCAGCCCGAAGCGCTCGGCAACGGCCAGACCGCCGTGACGCCGCAGTCGTCGATCGACATCTCGCAGCGCGGCGGCAACGCCTTCCAATGGAAGAATGGCGCCAGCCTGCAAGCGATCGTCGACACCATCAACAGCATCGGCGCCACGCCGGATGACCTGATGGCCATCCTGCAGGGCCTGTCCGAGGCCGGTGCGCTGAACGCCGAACTGGAGGTGATCTGATGACTGCCGTATCGCTCCAACGTGACATGGCGCCAGCGCTCGAGCCGCGCGCCGCCCGGCCCGGCGATGCCGCCTATCGTCAGAAACTCGAGGATGCGGCGGTGAAGTTCGAGGGCATGTTCATCGCGCACCTGCTCGGCGAAATGCGCAAGGCCACCGAACAACTCAGTCCGGACCAGGCCGGCGCCGGCAGCAAGCCGGGCGCGGGGCTGCTCGACCACGCCTATCGGCTGGTCGCGGACGACATCGCGGCGCAACGCGCATTCGGCATCGCCGACAGCATCGTCGCGCAGATGCTGCCAAAGGATGCGGCGACAACGCCCATGCAGAACGCGACGCCAGCCATCACTCACGCAAACGGATCACTCCCATGAATATCACCCACATCGGCATGTCCGGCATGCTTGCCGCCCAGGCCGGCCTCGGCATGTCGGCCCGCAACATCTCCAACCAACTCACCGCAGGCTATTCGCGCCAGGGCGTCCTGCTGGTCCCGCGCATCGGCGGCGGCGTGGAAGTGGGCTCGCTGATCCGCTTCAACGACAGCTACAAGACCCAGCAGTTGTGGGCGAGCAATGCGCCGCTTGGCCAATACGCGGCGGCCGAGTCGTACTACAAGCAACTGGAAGAAGTGATGGGCCTGGACAAAGGCAGCGTCAAGGCCGGGATCGATGCATTCTTCGGCGCCCTGGACGAAGTCAGCACCGACCCGACCAATACCGCGTTGCGCCAGCAGGTGATCTCGGCCGCCGACGCCATGGCCAAGAGCTTCAACAGCCTGCGCCAGACCATGCTGCGCCAGCTCGATACCGCGCGCCAGCAAAGCTCGGCCACCGCCGACCAGGCCAATATGTTGTCGGGCACGATTGCCGACCTCAATCGCCAGATCCAGCAAGTGCAGGCCACTGGCGAGGTGCCTTCCGAGCTGCTCGACCAGCGCGATCAGGCGATCGATCGCCTGTCTGCGCTCATCGACGTACAGGTGCTGCGCCAGCCCGATGGCACGATCGACGTATCGCTTGCCAATGGCCCGCCGCTGGTCGCCGGCGACATGGCCGGAAAGCTCAGCGTGGCCGGCAACGCCGACGGCACTTTCAACCTGGAACTCGAACTGGCGGGCACCCGCTATCCGCTGGACGGTGAGCGTGTCGGCGGCATGCTTGGCGGCCTGAGCCAGTACACCGAACAAACCTTGCTGCCGCTATTGGAAGCCAACAAGCAGCTGGCCTCTGAACTGGCCGATCGCGTCAATACCCAGCTCGCGGCCGGCTATGGCACTCACGGCGAACAGGGCAAGCCGCTGTTCCAATTCGATGGCAGCTCCGGCCTGATCTCGATCAATCCGGACCTGACCCAGGCCGACCTTGGCTTCTCCAACAGCCCGACCGAGCCCGGCAACAGCGCCAACCTGCTCGCCCTGATCGAACTGCGCAAGGACAAGATCGACCTGCCTGGCGTGGGCGAAGTGTCGCTGGGCGATGCATGCACCATGTTGATCGGCAAGCTCGGCTCCGCCAGCCAGCTCAACCAGAATGCACTGGCGCGCGCGGACGAAGTCCGTGCACAAGCCGAACTGGACTGGCGCTCGGTGAGCGACATCAACGAGGGAGAAGAATCCGTGCAGGTTTCCGACTTCCTCAATATGTACAACGCGAACATGAAGGTGATCTCGGTCGCCAACCAGCTGTTCGAATCCACCTTGCAGATGCTTTGACGGGACTTTGCGCCATGCGTATCACCAACGGCTACTTCAGCAACACCATGCTTCATTCGCTGCAGAAATCCAACGGCAAAGTGGCCGACCTGATGGCGCAGATCAACAGCGGCTATCGCGTGCAGCGTCCTTCCGACGACCCGATCGCCGCCGTGCAGCTGCTGCTGATCGATCGCGACCAGACCATGCTCGGCCAGTACCGCGACAATATCGGTTCGCTATCGCTGCGCATGCAGCAGAACGAACTGCGCCTGGACAGCATGCTCAAAAACGTGCACTCCGCCCATGACATGATGGTGTGGGCCGCCGACGGCACCAACGCGCCGGGCGACCTCAACGCGATGGCCATCACGCTGCGCACGCTGCGCGACAACCTGCTCACCGAAGCCAACGCCACCGACGGCGAAGGCCGCTACCTCTTTTCCGGCACCAAGTCCGACACCCCCGCCATCAGCTACGATCCCGACGCACCGCCAGGCTCGCGTTATAGCTTCAGCGGCAATACCGACAAGCAGCAGGTAGTCGTCGGCCAGGGCGTGACCGAATCGGCCAACGTGTCCGCCGACGGCATGGAAGACATGCTCAACCAGCTGGATGCAGCATTAGCGCTGCTGGAAGATCCGGACGTCAACGTCAACGATCCCGCCACCCGCGCGCAACTGGTCGAGTGCCTGGAGGCCATGAACGACGGCATCGGCACTATCAGCAGCAAGATCGCCATGCTCGGCGGCGCACAGAATACGCTGGAGCTGATGGATGATCATCACGCTTCGATGGAAGTCGCCAACGGACAGGCTGCGCAGATGATCGGCGAACTCGATTTCGTCGAGGCCTACGATCGCCTCAATAGCTATGTCGTCGCGGTGCAAGCCAGCTACCAGGTTTACGGCCGCATCATGCAGTTGTCGCCGTTCGACGCGATCCTGCGCTGATTCCCGCGATGAACGTGCAGCTTTCCAGCAGCGGCATCGGGCACGGCGCGCTGACCGGCACGGGCAAGGCCAGGCCGGTCGATGCCGCCACGCTCGGTCCGGCAAAGAGCGCTCCATCCGGAGCGGCGCGACGCCACGCAAGCGCCGCGCGGCGCACCGAATTCGCCGCGCAGCAGGAACACGTCAATCGTCAGGTAACTTATGCGCAGCGCTCGATCGTCTTCATCGAACAGACGCTCGCCTCGCTGCAAGAACTGAAAGCCGCGTTGAGCGGCAGCGCCGGCCGTGGCGCCAGCGCATCCTCCAATGTCCAAGCCAGCCTCGACCGGGTGCAGGCCCAGTGGCAGACGCGCCACGGCGCCACTGGCGGCGCGCTTGGCCCGGACCTGGTATTCGACGATCAAGGCAGCGCACGGCAGAGCTTCCGCGTGCACGCCCTGACGCTGGAAGCCTTGCAGAACGAGCGCGCAGAAGTGCTCACCGTATATCCGCGTGGCGCGGGCAAACCCTCGGTATCGCTACCGATCGACGGTCGCTATCGCTCGGACCACGAATGGGCGCGCCGCGTTGACTACGCGCTGGCTGCCAGCGGCATCAATGCCAGCGTCAACGAGGAGCGCGAACTGGCCTTCGATACCCAGGAAAGCCGCTGGCCGGAGTTGCAACAACACCTGATGATCCAGGGCAACGGCCATCGCTTTCCGGGCGGTCGTCCCAGTCGTGCGCAAGCCGAAGCGATCAAGCCGCCGATCGATCCGTCCGCCTGGCAAATCGGCAATGCTGCCGAGCGGCGCCAGACGCTGCGCAGCACCGTGCATGCGCTCGACCACCTGCAACAGGTCCGGGAGAGTCTGGACCGCATGCTGGCCCACGCCCATTCGGCCATTCGGCCTGACCGCGACGTACAAACCGGCGAGGCGGCACAGATTGCCGCGACCTTCGACGCCATGCTGGAGCAAACGAACGACTTCCAGCGCTTCACCACCATCGGCGCGGCGCTGCGCGGACTCAACGATTATCGCGTGCGATCCGTGATTGGCTGAGCGAGGCCTGGCGCAAATCTTCGTTTGCGTCAGGGAAAAGGGACCAAGGGCGAGGCTTGCGGCGCGCCATGACGAAAAGCAGCTTGGAAACGGGGGCCGGGGCAAGCCAGCCCCTCACCCCAACCCTCTCCCCGGAGGGGAGAGGGAGCAAGCCCGCTGCTTTTCTTCTTCCCCTGCGGAGAGAGAGAGAGAGCAAGCCCGCAAGCACGCCTGCTTTTCTTCCTCTCCCCTCCGGGACACGCAGGGAGAGCACATGGATGTGCCCGGCTTGAGGAGCGAGGAGAGGACCGAGGTGAGGGGCAACCCCAGCCGAAACGGAAAGCACCGCATGGCGCGTCAAGCTGTCACGCGCGCGGTAGCGCGATGCGCACGTCCGTACCTTGGCCAGGCTGGCTCGCCACCGTGATCGAACCACCGTGCCGCTCGATCACGGTCTTCACGAACGGCAGGCCCAGTCCCACTCCCATGTCCACTTCCGGCTTGCCCGCTACCTGGAAGAACGGATCGAACAGGTGCGCCAGGTCCTCCTCGGCAATGCCGATACCCTGGTCCACGATATGCAGCAGCATGCCGCTATCGCCATCGTCGACGATTCGCAGCGTGATCGTGGTATGCGGCGGCGAGTATTTGAGGGCGTTGTCGATCACGTTGACCAAGGCACGTATCAGCATGTCCGCATTGCCGCGCAGCAGGGTATCGTCGAGCCCGCATTCCGGACCGATCAACTCGATCGATTTGTTCTCGGCGGCCGGCCATAGCTGGTCGATGGCTTCCGCCGCCATATCCAGCAAGGCAACCGGCGCGAAAGCGTCGCGGCGCAACTGTTCGGCGCGCGAGAGCTGCAGGAAATCCTTGGCGACGCGCAGGGAATAATCGGCCTGGCGCCGCAGATCATCCAGAAAAGCACGGTCCGGCGGAGCATCGCGCCGATGGCCTTCGGCGCGCTCTTCGATCAGTGAAAGAATGGTCGACAGCGGACTGCGCAGATCGTGCGCGATATGGCGCAATGCCTGGCGATCGTGCGTAACGCCCTCCTTGATGCCGGCAATATCGATCAGGCACGCCAGGAACGATGCCCGCCCTTCCGCCACACCGGGGTGCAGCGAGCTATCGGCGCTGGCATAGGGCACGTAAAGCAGCATGTGCTCGCGTCCACCGAGCGTGACTTCCTCGCTGGCGCTTTCCTCGCCGCTGCAATGGGTGGCGACCAGGCGTTGCACTTCGGGCAATGACATGCCGTCTTCTCCCGGCGCAGCCATCATTTCGGCAGCCTTGGCGTTCCAGACCGAAACCTGCCCGTTGTCGACCACGAACACCGGATACGGCAGCTGATTGATCATGCTGACGAAGGTGCTTTGCCAGGCGCGGATTTCGCGCATGGCATGGCGGATCTGCTCCAGCGGGTCGCGCCGGGCTTGCATGGGCGGCGGCGCAGCGCCCCCCGCGGCCGCCACGCCGACCGTGGCGCGAATGGCGCGCAGCTTGCCGATTTCACGCTGCAGCAGATTCTGCGTTCGACGCAACCGCTCCCAGGCGAAATGCGCATAGATCAGCACGCACACCAAAGGCAGAAGTCCCAGCCCCAGCCAACGATGCAGGCTGCCGAGCAACAGCATCGGCAGCAGCAGCATCAGCACGCCCCACGCATAAGCGGCGGCGTGCATCCAGCCGCCGCGGACCAGAAGGCAGATCAGCACCATGCCCAGCGCGATGGCCAGATAAATGGGAATCGCCATATAAACGGGCAGTTCGCTGGCCATATTGCCGCTGACCACGGCATCGGCCACGAGTGCATCCAGCTGCGCGCGCGATACCGCATCCATATGCAGCGATGAAATCCGGAAACCCGCATCCTCGCCGACGGCATCGCCGACGAATACCATCTTGCTGGCAAAAGCATCCGCCGGCACGCGGCCGTCGATGACGTCGGAAAACGAGTACTGCGGCACATGCGCAGGATCGCTCATCATCACCAGCACGGCATCCTTGCGCGTGGCCGCCACCGATAAGGCATAAGCGCGCTGATGCGCCTGCGGCCTGGCATGTTGCGCACCGGCCACCCGAATGGCTTCGAGCACGATATTCGGGGTTGCGCCCTGCGCCGGGGGCAGGTACGGCACGAAACCGTTGACCGCGCCGTAATGGCCGACCGTGAAGTGGCGCTGCCCGCGCCCGGCCGCCTGGGCCCGCAACAAGGTCGGCAAGGCGTCGGCCGATTGTTCCAGCGCATTGCCGGATACCGGCAGCACCACGTTGCCGTTGCGCGCCATGACGGCGGCCAGTTCGCCGGTATGCGTATCCGAGGCCAGCGCATAGTCGAGCGTGACGCTGGCGGCGCGGTCCAGGCGTTCGAGCAGTTCGCCGGTGCGTGCGGTCAGGCCGTCGGTGCCGTATTCGCGCAGCGTCTTGCCGTCGATCAGCACCACGGCAACCTGTTGCGTGCCCGGATGGCTGAACCAGCGCGTTGACAGGTCGAACAGCACTTTGTCGAGCGCGCCGGACATGCTCGCGCCAAGCGGATGCCCGCTTAGCGCCGCCAGCACCAGCACGAAGCCGATGAAAAGAATTCTCGCCTTGGCGGTGCGGGAAAGACGGCGAACGATGGCTCGAAGCGGCAACATCCGATGGCACCCCCTCTCACGAAATCTGTGCGGCCCGCCCTCCAGCCTTGCGATGGGGGCAAGATCGATCGAACGCGAAGATCAATACATCGGCACCGCGCGCGCCGCCGAAGCCCGCGTGCCGGGCGCAGGCGCCTGCCGGCGGCCCGCCTGCGGCAACTCCTCCAGGCGATAGCCGTGGTTATACACCGTGGAAATCAGCATACCGTTCTTGGAACGCAACTGCAGCGTATTGCGCAGCTTGCTCACGTAGGTGGCCAGGGTCGCGTCGTACTTGCGATCGTTCTCGCCCCAGATCTTTTCGCACAATTGCTCCTTGGTCACCACGCAACCCACATGGCGGAAGAAGTACATGGCCAGCTGGAATTCGCGCGCCGACAGATTCACCAGTTTCTGTCCGTCCACGCCGTCCACCAATACGCTGCGCGCATCGGCATCGAGCGTATAGCGCCCCACTCTGAGCTTTCTCTCGCGCAGCGCGTCCGGATAATACTTGCGCGCCTGCGCCCGGATGCGGGCGACCAGTTCCGCCTCGCGGGCCGGCTTGACCAGGTAATCGTCCGCACCGCTGTCCAGGCCCTGCACGATGCTGCCTTCGTCGTCGTGCTGGGTAAGCATGATGATCGGCACGCCGGCGTGCGCACGGGTGGCACGGGCCCACTTGAGCACCTCGATACCGCACTTGCCGGGCACGTCCCAATCCAGCAGCAGCATGTCCGCCGGTTGCTGCTCGAGCATGGTCACGAAGCTGTTGCCTTCGTGGCGGATCACGCTTTCGTAGCCGGCCCGGTGCAACCAGTTGGCGACCGAGTGGGCCTGTTTCACGGTGTCTTCGAGAATGGCGATACGCAAGGTCGTGTCCTCAAGGAGTTGAAGAGAAACCTCCGGACGGCGGAGTCGCTATCCGGCACGCAAGAATCGTAATAATACGAGTCGGCCACAGACATAAGACCCAGCCTAAAATCTCAACAGATTGTTGAGAAAACCGTGAATTGGCGCCGTTCCCTGGGATTGATAGCCCATGACCAGGCGTTTCGGTGACAGTATTTAGGACTGGTCTTAGACACGATTACCCCTTCCCCCGGTCCTATCCTCGCTCCTCAAAGCCGGGCCCATCCATGTGCTCGCGCGCGCCAGTGCAGAGAGGGAGAGAAGGAAAAGCTTGCAGCAGCGCTGCCTGACCGGTGGCAATGACAAAGCACGCGCGGTCCATTCCAGCGCAGAACGACCTCAGCCCAACGTACCCACGATGCTTACTTCCCTGGTTTCCGGAATTTCGTTGTACGACAGCACATGCAAGCCTGACGCGAACAAGCGCGCATAGCGAGCGAGGATCGGGCGCAGGCGCGGGATCACCAGCAACAACGGCGATGCGCCCTGCTGCTTGAGCTGCTCGCGCACCGCCGGCATGTTGAGCTGCAATTGGGCCAGCACATTGGGATCGATGGGATAGCTGTCCAGCACCATGCGGCCGCCGGCCTGTTCGGCGCGACTCAGGTCGCCCAGCAGCAAGCGCTCCAGCTCCGGAGTCAGGCTGAAGCCCTTCACTTCCGGTTGCGCACCGGCGATCGATGCCACGATCTGGCGGCGCAGCGCGCAACGCACTTCCGCTACCAGCAATACCGGCTCCTTGGTGGCCTCGGAGGCTTCCACCAGGGTAGCGGCAATCGATTCGATATCCTTCAGCGATACCTGCTCGGTAAGCAGCAAGCGGAATACCTTGCGCAGCTGGCTATGCGTCATGCACTTGCCCAGCGCCTCGCTCAACGCGGGCGCCAAGGCCTTCAGGCGCTCCAGCATCGCGGTGACGTTGTCGTAGCTGAAAAGCTCCGGCAGATGATCTTGCACGACCTTGGATACATGCGTGGCGATCACCGTGGCACCATCGACCACCTGGTATCCCAAGCCGAGCGCATGGGCCTTTTCGCCGGGCTCGATCCAGGTCACGCGCATGCCATAGGCCGGATCGACGCCTGGTACGCCATCGAGTTCGCCGTACACGGAAGGCGACGGGATCGCCATCAGGCGATCGGCATGCACCTGCGCCTGCGCTACCACGGTGCCGCTGAGGATGATGGAATATTGCGAAGGCGGCTGGCCCAGGTCATCGCGCGCGCCGATCGGCGGCACCAGAAAACCCAGCGTTTCGGAAAGGCTCTGGCGCATGCCGCGCAGGCGCTTGGTCAGCGCGGCGCCCTGCGCTTCGTCGATCAGGCCCACCAGCTTGTAACCCAGCGACACGGCCACCGGCTCGACATACGGCAAGCTGCTCCAATCCAGGGTGGGCTGGCTCGGCGCCAGCAACGCCGCCTCGACGTCGCGCGTAGCCTGGTCTTCGGCCACCGGTTGTTGGCGCTGCATGCGCCAGCCGACAAACCCCAGCAGCGCGGCGAATCCCAGGAAGGTCAGCGCCGGCATGCCCGGCAGCAGCGCCAGCAGGAACAGCAGGCCCGCGGCGCCGAACATCACATTCGGCGATGCCAGCAACTGCCGGCTCAATTGCTGTTCGAAATCCCCGTCCGCGCTGATGCGCGTGACGATGATCGCCGCGGCCGCCGACAGCAGCAGCGCGGGAATCTGCGCCACCAGGCCGTCGCCGATGGTAAGCAAGCCGAACAGATGGAAGGCTTCGGCCGCGCTCAGGTCGTACATGGTCATGCCGATGGTCACGCCGCCGAGCATGTTGATGATCAACACCAGGATGCCGGCGATGGCGTCGCCACGCACGAACTTCGACGCGCCGTCCATCGCACCGTAGAAATCCGCCTCGGTGGACACTTCGGCGCGGCGCCGCTGCGCCTGTTCCTGGGTGATCAGGCCGGCATTGAGATCGGCATCGATCGCCATCTGCTTGCCCGGCAACGCATCCAGGGTGAAACGCGCCGATACCTCGGAAATGCGCTCGGCACCCTTGGTGACCACCACGAAGTTGATGATCATCAGAATGACGAACACCACCAGGCCGACCACGAAGTTGCTGCCGATCACCACGTTGCCGAATGCTTCGACCACATGGCCGGCGGCGTCGGTGCCGTTATGGCCGTTGAGCAACACCGCCCGCGTGGAGGCCACGTTGAGCATCAGGCGCATCAGCGTGGCGCCCAGGATCACGGTCGGGAAGGCCGAGAAATCCAGCGGCTTCTTGACCGTGACGCTGACCAGGATCACCACGATCGCCAACGCGATGTTGAACGTGAACAGCACGTCCAGCAGCATCGGCGGCAGCGGCAGGATCAACATGCCCAGGATGATCAACAAGGCGATGGGCGCGGCGAATTTCTGCCGGCGCAGGCCGGCGACGAAAGCAGTCATGATATTCATGGCGGATGCGGATCGGACAACGTTTGGGGAATGTCGAAATCACCGGGCAGCGTCGGCGCAAGCGCGCGCTGCCCCTGGCGGAAAGCTTTGATCTGCAGCACGTAGGTCAGCACCTGCGCCACCGCGCGATACAGCGCCGCGGGAATCTGCTGGTTGACCTGGCTGCTGTGGTAGATGGCGCGCGCCAGCGGCGGCAGCTCCAGAATCTCCACCTTGTGTTCGCGCGCCACCTGGCGGATGAACAACGCGGTTTCCTCGATGCCCTTGGCCAGCACGTAGGGGGCCTGCGCCCTGGCTTCGTCGTATTTCAGGGCGACGGCATAGTGCGTGGGATTGACCACCACCACGTCCGCGTCGGGCACGGCCTTGCGGATGCTCCGCCGCGCCAGCTGCCGCTGCAACTGGCGGATGCGGCTCTTCACTTCCGGCCGGCCCTCGTTGTTCTTGTGCTCTTCCTTGATGTCCTGCTTGCTCATGCGCTGCTCGCGCATGTACAGCAGCCGCTGCATGGGCAGGTCGATCAGCGAAAACAGGATCAGTATCGCGCTCAGCACCAGCACCGAGTCCACCAGCAAGGTAGCCCCGCCGCGCAGGGCGTCGGCCAACGGCGCGCCCTGCAGGCGCACGAAAGCGTTGACGTTGGCCGCGCACAGGTACCACAGCACCGTACCGATCGCCGCCGCCTTCAGCACGGTCGCCGCCAGTTGCACGTAATGCTTGGCCGAGACCAGGCGCTTGAGGTTGGCGATCGGGTTGAGCTTGCCGAACTTCGGCATGAGATTCTTCGGTGCGAAGACCCAGCCGCCCGGCACCAGCGACGCCGCGACCACGCCCAGCGGCACCGCCAGCAATGGCAGCACCATCTTCGCTATCAGCACCAGGATGCTGGGAAACATCAGCGAACTGGCATTCTGCACGCCATCCAGGCCGGCGCCGTCGAAACGCGCCAGCGATAGCGCGAATACGCGCCGGAAATCGCCCAGCCAGCTTGGCATCATCACGATCAGGATCTTGAGCGCGACGAACAAGCCCACTGCCGTCCCCACGTCGCGGGAGCGCGCGACCTGTCCCTCTTCCCGCGCCTTGCGCAGTTTTTGCGGGGTGGCTTTCTCGGTCTTGTCGCCGGCGGATGCCTGACTCATGCCTTGGCCCCCCGTGCGGCGAGGCTGTCGAGCAGGTCGAGCACGTGCGTCATCATGCGGCCGAAATGTTCCGGCACCGCCGGCAACAGCGCCGTGACCAGCAACAAGCCGAACACCGTGGTGATCGAAAAGCCCAGCGAAAACAGATTGAGCGTGGGCGCCACGCGATTGAGGAAACCCATGCCCATCTGCACCACCAGGATGGCGAACACCACCGGCAAGGCCATCATCAGCGCGACCGCGAACACCCAGCCCACGCCGTGGGCCATGCGTTGCAGCGAGGCCGCATCCAGCCCGGTGCCGCCGACCGGCCAGATCTGGAAACTGCGCGCCAGCACCTGCGTCACCACCAGATGACCGTCCATCGAAAAGAACAGCAGCACGAACAAGACGTACAGCAGGCTGGACATCGCATCGCTAGGCGCGCCGTTGACCGGATCATTCATCATCGCCATCGACAGACCCATCTGCGAAGAAATCATCGTGCCCAGCACCATCAGCCCGGACAGCACCAGATGGAAGGCAAATCCGAGCAGGCCGCCGATCATGACCTGCTCGGCCATCAAGGCCACGCCCGGCAACGACACCGGATCCACGGCGGGCATGGCCGGCATCGCCGGCTGCGACACCACCGCCAGCGCCAGCGCGATCAGCGCGCGCCCGCGCATCGGGATCATCGCCTCGCCCAGGATCGGCGCGGCGGCGAATGCCGCGGCGAAACGGCAGAACGGCCAGATCACGGCCGCGACCAACGCTGGCAATTGCTGCATCAGCGCTTCCATGCCGGGCCTCAACCCACCAGCTGCGAAGCGCGCTGGAAAATATTCACGGTGTACTGCATCAGCTTGTCGCTGACCCAATAGCCGGACAAGCCGATCGCCACCAGCGTCACCAGCAGGCGCGGCAGGAAGCTCATGGTCTGCTCGTTGATCTGCGTGGCGGCCTGGAACAGGCTCACCAACACGCCCACGATCAGGCCCGGGGTAATCAGCACCATCACGATCAGCATGACCAGGCGCAAGGCGTCGATGGCAATGTCCGCAGCGATATCCGGCGTCATGGCTAGAAACCCTTCACGCTGCTGATCAGCGTACTGACGGTGAGCGACCAGCCATCGACCAGCACGAACAGCAGTAATTTGAGTGGCAGCGATATCACCAGTGGCGACAGCATCATCATGCCCATCGCCATCAGGATCGAGGCCACGATGATGTCGATCAGCAGGAACGGGATGAACAGCATGCAGCCGATCTGGAACGCGGTTTTCAATTCGCTGAGCAGGAACGCGGAAAGCTTGACCACGAAGGCATGCTCCATCGGATCCTGCACTTCCGGCGCGTGCGCCAGTTTGGCGATCTGCGCCAGCGTGGCCTTGTTGGTCTGCGCCAGCATGAATTTCGACAACGGATGTTCCGCCGTGCGCAATGCCTCCTGCATGCTGATGCGATCCTGGTCGTAAGGCACCACCGCCTTGTCCCAGATTTCCTGCGCCACCGGACGCATGGTCAGCATGGTCAGCACCAGCGCCACGCCGGTGATGATCCGTTGCGGCAAGCCCTGCTGCAGGCCGAGACCCTGGCGCAGCAGGGACAACACGATGGTGTAGCGCAGGAAACTGGTCATGGTCAGCAACAGCGCGGGCACCAGCCCGAGCAGCGTCATCAGGATCAGGATCTGCGTCTTGACCGTAAACGGCTTGTCGCCGGCACCCTCGATGGTCACGGCCAGCGGTTCGGCCAGTGCCGGCTGCGCGATCAACAATCCGGGCACCAGCACTGCCAGAGTCATCCAGACGCCTTTGCGCAGCCAGCGATTCATGAGGCCAATGCTCCGAGATCGTCCAGCTCGACGATCTTCAAGCCGTAGTTCTCGCCGGAGACGACTACTTCGGCACGGCCGATCTGCGTACCGTTCACCTTGATCGCCAGCGGCTCGCCCGCCAGTCGATCCAGCTCGACGACCGAGCCGTTCTCCAGCGCGGCCAAATCCGATAGCGGCAACGTGGCCGCGCCCACTTCCAGCGTGAGCCGAACCGGAATCTTGCGCAGCATGCGCATGGCATTCCGGCGCGGCGGCGCGGATACCGCGGCGTCTTCGAGGCCAAGCTCGTCGAAATTGAGGTCCAGGTCTTCCACGTTTTCCATGCTCATAAAGGGTTACTCGAGGTTTTCAAAGCGGGTGAGGCACAGCGAACCGCCGTGCTCGACGATGGTGGCTTGGAACAGGCGCGTGTCGCCGACCAGCACCTCGGCGGTATCCGGCAAGCGCACCGGCATCACATCGCCGGGCGCCAGGCGCATCACGTCATCCAGCAGGATTTCCTTGGTCAGCATGCGGGCCGACAACGTGATCGGCAGGCGCGCGGGCAGTGGCGTTTCGGTCTTGGCAGTTGGCGTCGCGACCGCGCGGCGCGGCACGGCGCTGGCGAAAATCAGGCTCAGCCATGCATCGTCCAGCGCGATTTCCAGCAGGCCGGTCAGGCCCAGGGCGCGCTCCTGGATCTCGACCCGGATCACGCGGTCGCCGATCTCCGGCGTGCGCAACGGCTCGGGCGTAAAACCGCCATCGCTCGATGGCGTTACGCAAGCACGCAACACATCCAGCAAAGCCAGGCTGGTCGCCGCGCCAAAACGCTGCTCGGTCTCGGTCTCCGGCATGCGTTCGTCAATCGTGCTTTTGTCGCCGTAGTGATAACCCAGCATCGCCAGCAACAATCGGCGGTCCAGCCGCACCGCCAGCGCACCGGCCGGCGTGGTGTAGGCACGCCATGCGGCATCGCCCTGCCCCGTCACATAGGAACCGATGGCAACCTGCGCCACGGCGAACGATGCGCGATGACGATGATTGAAACGGCCACTCAAATGACGCGACAGCTGGCGGCCAAGGCGCTGGTTGAAGGCGTCCAGCAAATGAAAGGGCCGGCCGAGCGTGCACGGATCCAGCACGATATGCTGGCGAGCGGCGATGGAGGTGGAGGAACGCTGAGACATCGACAGGTGGCCTGTTCGTTGACGCGATAGGCCGCCATTCTCGGCGCGGGCACCGGGTCGGGTAAGCAATCTCAAGCCAATCTAAATGGGCGGCCGCATCGCTCGCGCCCTCTCCCCTTTGGGGAGAGGAAGAACAGCACGCCGCGCTCTCGCTCCCCTCTCCCCTTCGGGGAGAGGGCTGGGGTGAGGGGACAACCTCGCGGGAAAGGGTGGCGTGCATGCATGCTCCGCCCATCCTTCGCGCAGGTACCGGCCCCTCACGTCGATCCTCTCCCCGAAGGGGAGAGGAAGAACGGCACGCGATGCTTTTTTCCTCTCTTCTTCAGGGAGGAAGAAAAGTAAAAAAGCCGACCCCGAGGGGCCGGCTTTTCCTTCCATGGAACCATCAACACGCTGGAAAAAACCTTCCATGGAACCCTTGCTTGCCGATTACTGGATCAGCGACAGCACCATCTGGTTCATGCTGCTGGCCTGCTTGAGCATCGCCGTGCTGGCCTGCAGCAGGATCTGCTGCGAGGACATGTTCGCGCTTTCCGACGCATAGTCCACGTCCATGATGCGGCCTTCCGCGTCAGTCGTGTTGCCTACCATGTTCGCCAGGTTGTTGTTCGTGTGTTCCAGGCGGTTCTGCACCGCGCCCAGCGCGGAACGAAGCGTACCCACCGCGTCAAGCGCCTCGCCGATCTTGTCGATCATGCTGTTCGCGTCGGAACCATCGGCGATTTCCGTTCCCGCGCTAGCGGGCGGAGTATCACTGTAGCTCGCGCTCAATGCTTGCAGCTTGGTGTCCAAGCTGGACAGGTTCGTGGACACGTCCAGATCCAGCTGCTCCGCGCTGCTTGCGCCGATCTGGAAGGTCACCTTGTCTTTCAGTACGCCGTCGGTGGAATCGAGCAGTTTCTGGCCGCCGTAGGACGTGCGGCTGACGATGTTGTACAGCTCCGCGCCCAGCGCGTCGAACTCGGCTTGCAGCGCGCCGCGGTCGTCCTCGTTCGAGGAGCCATCGGCGGCCTGCGTGGCAAGGTCCTTCATGCGCAGCATGATGTTGGTCACNTCGCCCAAGGCGCCTTCGGCCGTCTGCAGCATCGAGGTAGCGTTCTGGGTGTTCTGCATCGCGACCTTCATGCCGCTGGTCTGCGCGTTCAGGCGCGTGGCGATCTGCAGGCCGGCCGCGTCGTCCTTGGCCGAATTGATGCGGTAGCCGGTGCCCAGGCGGGTCATCGAGGTGGAAAGCTTCGACTGCGTGGTGGCCAGGTTCTTCTGGATCGACAGCGCCGAAGTATTGGTGTGCAAGCTCAACATGATCGTTTTTCCTCTAAGGGAGTAGATGTATTCGATTAGGGGTTAATGCGACCGTGCTGGTCACAGGGATATAAAACGACCATCGATGGAAAACTTTAAGCGCCATGGAAAAAATTTTCACTTCCATCGACTTTTTTTATGTCGCGTAAAAACAGCGCGCGGATACGACGAAGCCCGACAAACTATGCAAGTGTTTGCCGGGCTTCGTCGTGTCGTAGTTACGCCGCCAAAGTGCAACGTAGCTGGTTATACCGCGCCCTTGGCGAAGCGATCAGGAAAAGCGGCGGCTCAGCCGCCCGCGCGCGTCATGCGCTCGACCTGGCGCGCGACCTTCACCAGCTTTTCTTCGTAAGCGGTATCGGTGGCATAACCGCCCTGCTTCAGGCCCCGGCTGAAAGCGTGCGCATCATTGCCGGCGTTCAACGCCGCCGCATAACGCGGATTGTCTTTCAACAAGCTGGCGTAGTCATTGAACGCGCCGGCGTAATTGGTGTAAGCGCGAAAGCGCTGCGGCAACCGTACTTGCTTGCCATCGATGTGTTCGGTCGTCATCGTGTTGACCGATGCACCGCTCCAGCTGGCGCCAGCCTTGATGCCGAACAGGTTATAGACGCTGCGCCCGTTCGACGCCACCGGCTGCAAGCCCCAGTTGGATTCCAGCGCCGCGTGCGCGGCGATGATGTGCGGCGAGGTGCCCAGCTGCGCGCCGGCACGTTCCGCCCACGGCCCGATCTCGTTGAGAAAAGCCAAACGCTGCGCTTCGCTTGCGGTTGCACCGTCACCAGCGGAGCGCTCGACCGATGCCGAACGGTGGTCCGCCAGATACGTGGCCAGCCACGCGCTGCTGCCGGCATCGAGCTGCGAGGGCAACGAACCGACCGCCAGTGTTGCTGGCGATGACGAGGCAAAGCCGTTTTCGATGGTGTCGCGAATGTCCGCCTGCAGCGCGCCAAAAGCCGATGAAAAGCCGCCCGCACTATCGGCGGGGCGGCCCAGCGGCAACGCGATATCGTCGAAACCCTGGTCGACGCCGAACGGCGAGGATTCAACCCGGAGCATAAGTGTGACGCTCCCCAAGCAGTAAGCGTTGCATGGTGTCGTGCTGGCAGGCCAGCAGCTGTCCGTTGCGCAAGGTCAAGGCCTTGCATTGCGTGGCCAGGCGCTTGAGTTCCGCGCAACGCTTTTCCAGCGCCAGCTGCGCCAGCCTGCTACGCGCGGCCGGCAAGCGGCGCACCTGCGCGTTGGCGGCGGCCAGCCGCTGGGAAAGATCCCGCTGGCCCCGTTCGAGCCGGCTCACTTCGCGGGCGATGGCATCGCTGACGCGCGCGAGCGAAGCGGTGTCCAGTTGCCTGGCCGTCTGGAATTGCTCATCGAGCATGCCGGACAGCTTGCGGTAGGCGTTCACCTCGCTATCGAGATCTTCGAGCGCGCGCTTGAGCATGGCTTTTACCTTTTGCCGCCGTGCACGGACATGATCAGGCCCGCGACCCGGTCGGCATCGAAGCGGATTTCGCCGCGCTGCATCGCGGCCTTGATGTCCGCCACGCGGCTGACGTCGAAATCGGGGGCCGCCTGGCGCACGGCATCTTGGGCGAGCCGCAGGGCCGCGAGATCGTGCTCCGCGCGGATGCTGTTCGGCGCGGACGTGGAAACAGGCGCCGGAGCTGCCGCCTCGGCCGCCTTGGCGGCGATGCTGGGGATGGCGGTCGGGTTGAAGGTGGACGTGATTTGCATGAGGGTTACCTTGCCTGCCTGGCGTTCGTGTCGTTGAGAGAAGAACTCGCTATATCCCGACAAGACGACCGGTTGCGATACTTTTTTAAATCCGTCGTGTTTGCATCATGCATCTTCAGCCGCCCCGCCATCGCGCGACTGGACGGCATCGACGCCTTCGATCAGCGGCGTCACCGACTGCGGCGCGCCGAACATCTGCTCGATCATCTTCGCGCGCTCGCGCGTCAGCACCAGGAACTCGATCCGGCGGTTCATCGCGCCATGCGGATCGTCGGTATCCATCGGCGCGCGATCGGCCATGCCGACCACCTGCAACAGATGGCTGATCGGCATGCCACCCTGCATCAGGCTGGTGCGCGCCGCCATCGCGCGCTCGCCGGAAAGATGCCAGTTGGAGCGCACGGCCGGGTTGCGGAACGGCACCGCATCGGTATGTCCGACCACCAGCAGCGAATTGCCGACCTGGGCGAACAACTGGCCCATGCGCTGCATCAGCTGGTCGAAGCGCTGGTCCGGCACGGCACTGCCGAATTCGAAGATGCCGCGCCGATGCGTGTCGTGCAGGATCACGCGCAGGCCCGTGGGCGTGACCACGGCTTGCAGGTTGTTCTCCAGATTGGCTTCGCGGCCAAGCCTTTCCACCGTGGCCGCGAGCTTTTTCAAATCCTCTCTGGTCTCGTACTGGCGTGGCGCGGCGTCGTCACCGCTGTCCTGCGCAAGGGCGGCGTCCGCCAGCGGCTCGACCACGGCGGGCGGCACCGGGCGTGCGGAATCGCCATCGAAAATGCCGGTCCCACCATCGTAGACAACACTGACGCCGAACTTGCGCCGCACTTCTTCCTCGTCGCGCGCACCCAGCACCCAAAGCACCAGGAACAGGCACAGCAAGGCAAGGCAGAAGTCGGCGAACGCCACTTTCCAGTTGCCGCCATGGTCTTCATGCTGTGCGCGTCGGGAAACTTTCTTGACGATGGTTTCCTCGTGGCGACGGCTGCTCTTGGGAGTCACCGCGCTCACGCCGGCGCTCCGCCCAGCTGGCGGATCCAGCCTTCCATCTGCACGAAGCTGGGCTTGCTGCTGAGCGGCACCAGGCGGCGTCCCGCGTCAACCGCCAGCAACGGCGGCTTGCCGCCGGCATAGGCCACCAGCACCACTTTCACGCATTCCAGTTCCGATACTTCGTTCTTCACCACCTGCTGGATCATGTTGCTAAGCGGATCGAGCACGCCGTAGCACATGAATACGCCCAGGAAGGTGCCGACCATGGCCGCGCCTACCTTGTGCGCGATGATGCCGGCAGTGGCGCCGTCGGCCACGCTGTTCATCGCCATGACCACGCCGAGCACGGCGGCGATGATGCCGAAGCCGGGCATGGCATCGGAAATCTTGCGCAACGACCTGGACGGCTGCTCCAGATCGCCGTGGATCGCCTGCAGCTCCTGGTCCAGTACGCCCTCCAGTTCGTGCGCGCTGATCTTGCCCATCGCCATCAGGCGGAAGTTGTCGACGATGAACGCCAGCAGCTTGGGCGATGCAAGCACCATCGGATAGCGCTGGAACAATTGGCTTTCGTAGGGCGACTCGACATGCGCGTCGAGCGCCTTCAGGTCGCGGCCCACCTGTAGCAATTCGTACATCAGCATCAACAGCTGACGCTCGAATTCCAGCTTGGCGCCGGGCTTGCCGACGGTGACGATCTTGCGCAGCTGGCCCAGCAATTCACTTAGCACATGGGCCGGGTTGCCCAGCACCAGCGCGCCGAGCGCAGCGCCGAGGATGATGAGGATCTCGATCGGCTGCCACAGCACGTCGAAGCTGCCGCCCATGAACAGGAAGCCGCCGAAGACGCAGGCCACTACGATGAAAATGCCGATTATCTGCTGCATGGTTGGTTTTCCTTCTGGGATGCGTCAATCGCGCATCAGCACCGCTCGCATCTTGCCGAGCGCACTCTTGTTGATCTGGCAGATCCGCGCCGCGGTCAGGTCGAGCACTTCCGCGATCTGGCTCAGGTTCAATTCGTATTCGTAATACAACTGGATCACTTGCTGTTCGCGCGCATCCAGCGCCCGCAGCGCCGCGGCGATGCTGGCCTGATTGACCACTGCCTGTTCCGGCCCCGCCTGCACGCCAGCCACCTCGCCGTGCTTGGCGAAAATCTCGTCGAAGCTGGCGAAGGCCTGCGCGTTGTCGGCCAGTTCCAGCTGGTCGTGTTCCTCCGGCGAGATGCCCAGGACACCGCACAACTCGCTTCGGCTCGGTTCGCGCCCCAACTTGCGGCGCAGCTCGCGTTCGGCCTGGCGCAACTTGTGCGCGGATTGCCGCGTGCTGCGCGGACGCCAGTCGAGGCGACGCAGTTCGTCCAGCATCGCCCCGCGCACGCGCAGCGAGGCGTAGCCGCCGAAGCCATCGTCCGGCTCGCCGTAGCGGCGCAGCGCCTCGAGCAGGCCGATCAGGCCGATCTGTTCCATGTCCTCGATGTCGAGCACGCCACCCGCCTGCGAGGCCAGGCTGCGCGCGACCCGCTTGACCAGCGGCGTATAGGTCAGGAGCCAGCGCTGTTCCTCGGCCCTGCTCATCGCCTGGCCGGCACGCTGCACGTTGCCGTAACCGCAGCCGCCGGATGGCGCGACGGCGCTATCCGCCATGTTGTCGACGTAACTGTCCATACCGGCAGCGGCCTTATTCGAGCATCTGCTTGTCGACTTGCACGCTGTAGAACGGCACCGCGCCCGTTCCGCCGTAGACCTCGACATAGGCCTTCTGCAACACGGAAGAAAGCTGGTCCACGTCCATGCCGCGGATATCTTCCACGCTGAAGCCCGAAAGCGCGTGGTACGCCGTACTGCGCAGCAGCGGCAGTTGTTCCTTTACCTGCTTTTCTTTTTTGGCGTCGGTCTGGAATACCAGGTCCAACGCCAGATAATGCGCGCGCGCCGCATTCGGCGTGTGCAACATGACGATCAGCTTGTCGAGCGTCACGAAACGCGAATCGGCGCTCGCCACGGCATGGTTTCCGTCGGAGGCGACGCCCGTGGTGTTGCCTTTATCGGACTTGGCAAACGGTCCGGTACCGTCCAGCCACGCGGTGGCTACGCCACCGGCGGCCAGCGCCGCCACTATGCCCAGTATTGCTACCTTGGTTTTCATGTTCGATATCCTCTTGTTTCGGCGACGCGCTTCCACGCCATGTCAAAGGCTTCGTCGGATGAATCGGTGGCCCAGGCCCGGCCTGGCGCCTGCCGATGAGGCGCTTCGCGGTCGTGATCCGGTTGCGGCTGTCCGCCACGGCCACCGTGTTCGGCGTTGCGGCCGTGGTGGATTTGCACTGTCACATCGTTGAACTGGCGATTGCTTAATTCCTGCCGCAGGCCATCGCCGATCGCCTGCAACTGCTGCGCCACTTCGGCGCGGCTGGCGCTGATATGCACGTGCAACGCGCCGGCTTCATGCCGGAGTTCGATGCGCACGCTGCCGGACAAATGCGGGTCCAGGCGGATTACCGCCTGCTGCGTGCCCTGTGCGGCTTGCATGCTGATGCGCTCGCCCAGCGCACCAAGCAGCTTTTGCTCCGGCGCCATGGTGGCGGGCGGCGCATGTGCCTTCGCGGCCGCGCTTTCCGAGACCGTTGGAAAAGCCGTGAAGGAAGCCAGCGGCAACGGCTCCGCAGCCGCGCGCACGTTGACCGTGGACGGCAGCGAAGCGGTCCGTTCAGTGCCGTCGCGCGTCGGAGACACCGCACGTGAAAGCACCGCACGCACCGCGCCATCCGCGTTTGGCCGTGCCATGGAAGTTTCTGCGAATGCAGGCGCCATCGACGCGGGTGCGAACGACGCCAACGATAGATGGCGGTCGTCGGCGAGAGCCAACTGCTGCGGCGTCGCGGCTTTGGCTTGCACCTGCGGATCAACGTTACCAGGCTCCGCAACACGCTCGCATGCGTCGCCCTCGTTACCGCCCGGCAGGTCGAGCATGGGGCCGGATGGCTGCGCCGCCGCCGTGGTGAACGGAATGTCGGCCGGTGTCACTGGAAAGATGACCGACGCATCGTTCGGCGTGCATGCATCGGCCTGCTCCCATTCCCGGCCGATGGCTTGCTCTTCTTGAGCACCTGCGGCCGGCGCCGGCGTTTCCGGCGACGTATCGCCCAGCCGTTCGCCGAGCAGGAAGGCGTGCATGTCCTGCCATGTCGGGGCGTCGGCAGACGGTGGCGCCATGGCCGGCTTGGCGCTGTCCTGCCGGACTGCCACGGGCAACGCGCCGGTGCGGGCGAATGAAAGATTCACAGGTCCGCGCCTTCCGACATGTCGCCGTGCAGCGCGTAAGCGACCCGTGCCGAGCGATTCCGGTTGAAATCGGTCATCTCGTCGGCAAGTTGGCGCCGCTCTTGCGCGATGAGCGCCAAGGTGGCGCGCATTTCCGCCCTTACGCTATCCAGCGCGCGGTATTCGGCGGCCTGCCAATGGGCATGCGCGGCCAGCTTGCTGGCCAGTGCGCGCAGGTCGCGATCTTCCTTCGCTACGGCTTGCCAATCGCGCACGGCGGTGGCTTCGCGCAACCGTGCGGCACCCAGGTTCAAGCGGCTGGAAACAGGCGTGTGTTTCATGCGCTGCGGTCCTCGACCTTCTGCCAGGCATCGCGCAAGGTGGTGACGAGGCCGATGACCTCCTCCACCATGCCGGTGTCGAGCTGGCAGCCCGCCTGGTTCAAACGTGCCGTGCAGTAATCGTAGAGACGTCCCAGTTGCGTCACGGCTTCGCCGCCCAGCTCGAAATCGAGCGAGCTGGTCAGCGCCGCGAACATGTCGATGCACTTGTTGATGCTGCGGCCCTTCTCCTCATAGCGCAGGTGCTCAATGTGGGCGCGCACGCGCACCATCTCGTCGAGCAAGCCGTTCATCAGTACCAGCACCAGTTGCACCGGCGAGGCGCCGGCGACCTGGGTATTGAGGCTGGCGCTACGGTATTGGCCGTAACCCATAGGGTCCATGGTTATTTCTTCCCGCTATCTGGTTTCAGGGCATCCAAGAGTTCGAGCGTGTATTTCATCTGCTGGTCGATCAGCTGATAGCGATTGAACTGCACGACATAACGCTCATAAACACGATGGTATTGAGCTTGCAGCGTGGTCTCGCGCTTGCTCAAAAGATCCTGAACTTTCTTGGCCGAGTCTTCCCGGCTCTTGATTTGTCCGTTGGCGCTCGATAGCCAACCATCGAGGTAATCGCCGAACTTGCCGGTCAAGCCGGCCTTGCCATCGCCGAACAGCTTGTCGAGCCCGGCGGGGTCCGCGCTCAACGCGCCCTTGAATTTGTCGGCATCGAGCGAAAGCTTGCCGTCGCGATCGGCAGTGATGCCGAAGTCGAGCAGGCGCGTGCCATCCACGGATTGGCGCAGGATGTCGTTCATGCGCTGCTGCAAGGCACGCACGCCGGCGTCGCCCGCCATCGGGCCGGCCGAACCGGGCGTACCGTTGCCGGCATAGGCAAGTTCGTCGATGATTTTCTTCAGCGCGTTGTACGCCTCGATGAAAGACTGCAGGTTCTCTTCGGTGGATGCGCCATCGCGATTGACGGTAAGCAGCAATGCCGCATCGCCAGGGCGCATGGCGGTATTGAAGGTGACGCTGACACCCTGGATCCCGGTGAAGGTATTGGAGCTTTGCTCGATGCGCGTGCCGCCTTCGCCGCCGAGATAAAACACCGCATTCTGCGCGGCGATCATTTCGTTGGCGCCATCCAGCGCATTGCGCAAGCCATCGTTGCCGATCCCGCTGGTATTGAGCGTGATCTCACCATCTTTGCCGGACTGGCCGGCAGTAAGTACCAATTGCTGTTCGCCGCCCACGGTGACGACTGAAGCACTGACCGCGCCGCGGTTGCCGGAAGCCTCATTGATCATGCGCGCCATCTCGGCTGGCGAGACATTGCCGTTGGCATCGGCCTTGGCCGCACTGAGATCGACGTCGAAGCTGGAGCCGTCGCCAAGCTCGATGGTCAGCGTGCCGGCCTCGTCGACCGGTGTTGCCGGAATACCGGCCACCGACAACTGATGCGCGGTGGCCAGCTGTTCCACGAAGAAGGCATAACTCCCGGCCTGCGCGCTCGCGCCAACCGATACGCTGCCCATCGCCGGATTCGACAACAGACCCTGATAGCTGATCACGCTGCCCATCGAGGACAGTTTGGTAAGCGCGGTCTGGAACGAAGACAACGCGCCGCGCAGCTTGCCCAGTGCCTCGGCGGCGCGGGTAGCATCCTTCTTTTGCGCATCAAGCCGGTCGAAGGCGTTCTTCATGAACAATTCGGTGAAATACAGCGCGTTTTCCGTGGGGGTATTGGGATCGACGATCATGGCTGGGCTTCGCTGGATAAGTGAACGCGGGAGTGGGAGTGATTACGGCACCAGGCCTGGACGGCGAGCTGGTCCTGTTGTTTCTGTTCGTGCCGATGCCGCTGGCGTTCCAGCACCTGGCGCTTGCCTTGCAGCGCGCGTTCCAGGCACTCATGCTTGAGCGCGGCCTGGGTCAGTGCTTGCCGGCTGGCTTCGATCGTCGCGTCGTGACGCGCCAGATCCTGGCGATGCGCAGCAATCAAGTCGCACAGCGATGACTTGTAGTGCGCGCTGTTGCTCGCCAAGGCCGGGCAGCCGCTGTCGCCGGCCGCCGTCGTGTCGAGCAGGTGTTCCATGCGCTCGAGGTTGTCCTGGTAGCGCATGCGCAGCGCCTGGCGATTGGCCAGTTCGCCGGTCAACCGATCCACATCGTGCGCGCGCAATTGGACCAGGCGCGCGAGACTGTCGACAGTGCGTTGCATGCTCATGCCAGCAACGCCTCCATCTGCGCGATCGCGTCAGCAAGCGGCGCGGCTTCGTGCATGCCTTGTTGCAAGTACGCCGCCATGCGCGGGTGCAAGCTGACGGCACGATCGGTGTGCGGATCGGCGCCCGCTACGTAACCGCCAAGCGGAATCAGGTCGCGTACTTGCGCATGGCGATTGAGCAGCTCGCGCAATTCGCGCACGGCCTGCTGATGCGCGCCGGACGTCACCAGCGTCATGCAGCGGCTGACCGAGCGCGCTACATCGATCGCCGGATAATGGCCCTGCGCGGCGAGATCGCGCGACAGCATGATGTGCCCGTCAAGGATTGCGCGCGCGGTGTCCACGACCGGGTCTTGTTCATCGTCGCCTTCGGCCAGCACGGTGTAGATCGCGCTCATGCTGCCTGCGCCTTCACCGTTGCCGGCGCTTTCCACCAGTTGCGGCAACAGGCCGAATACCGATGGCGGGTAACCGCGCGTCGCGGGCGGCTCGCCCAGCGCCAGCGCCATTTCGCGTTGCGCCATCGCATAGCGCGTCAGCGAATCGACCAGCAACAGCACGTTGCCGCCGGCATCGCGATAATGCGCGGCGATGGCATGGCACAGTTCGGTTGCCATCAGGCGCATCAACGGCGATTCGTCCGCCGGCGCCACCACCACCACTGCCTTCTTCAAACCTTCCGGGCCCAGCGAGTGCTCGATGAACTCGCGCACTTCGCGTCCGCGTTCGCCGATCAGGCCGACCACCACCACGTCGGCTTCGGTCTGGCGGGTGATCATGCCGAGCAGCACGCTCTTGCCCACGCCGCTGCCCGCAAACAAACCCACGCGCTGTCCACGACCGAGCGTCAGCATGCCGTTGATCGCGCGGACGCCTACATCCAGCACGCCACGCACCGGCTGCTTCTTCATCGGATTGACGCGCGGCGGGCGCAGCGAAAGCGGTTGCTCGCCAAGCAGCGGCCCAAGACCGTCGATCGGCTCGCCGAGCCCGTCGATGATGCGGCCGCGCCAGGCCGGACCGATCGTCAGGCGGCGCTCGCCGCTGTCTGCCACCACGCGGGCGCCGGCGACCAGGCCGGCCTGCTTGCGAAAGGGCATGAGATACGACACGTTGTTGCGGAAACCCACCACGCGGGCGTCCAGCCATTCGCCGGAGGTTGTTTCGATGCGTGCGTGCTGTCCGGTCTCGAAGGCGTAACCGGTGGCTTCCAGCAGGATGCCCGATACGCCGCTGAGCCTTCCTACTTCACGAGCGACCGGAACGTCGTCGAGCTTAAGCCGGCTCAGTGAACGGATCATGCATCCTCCTGCACGGGGTCGGTGTGCAACACGCCATGGATCTGTTCCATGCAAATGGCGAGGCGCTGCGCACAGCCCACGTCCAGCTCGCGCTGGCCGGCGCTGATGCGGCATTCGCCTGGCGCCAATTTCGGATCGGGCGCCAGGCCATAGCGCTTGGCGCGCCTCGGCGCGGCTTTCAGCACCCGCTGGTATTCGTCCGGATGCAGGCGCACCTCGATGGTCTCGACCGGTCTGGGCAGGTCCGCCAGGGCTTCATCGACAAAGGCGAGCAGTTGTTCCGGATGCGTTTCGAGTTCAAGGCGCACAACCTGCCTGGCGACCTGCTCGACCAATGCCGCGATCTGTTCGCGTGCGGCAACCCGATCGTCGCGCTGCCATTGCGCAAAACCGGCCACGAGGGCATCGAGCGGTTCACTCAAGGCCTCCAGCGCCGCCTGCGCATCGCGCGCGGCGCTTTCGCTACCGCTGCGGACACCCTCGGCATAGCCAGCGGCACGGCCTTCGTCGTAGCCGGCCTGCCGGTGCTCTTCCAGCATGTCGTCCCTCAGCGCCAGCTCGGCGACGGCCACCTCGACCGGCGCGTCCTCGCCAGCGAGCACGCGCGTCAGAGATGGAAAAGCATGCCGGCGATAGGACGTCATCACACGACGTCCTCGGCCACCAGCTGCAGCGTGATCTCGCCTTCGCCGGCAAGCTCGCGCAGTTGGTCCATGATGTCGCGGCGCGCCTCTTCGACGCGGCTGAGCGGCATGGCCGGAGTCCGGCGCAACATTTCTTCGAACGACTGCACCTGGCGCTGCGGCATCGAGCGCATCAATGTCTCCTGCACCTTCGGATCGGCACCCTTCAACGCGATGCCCCACTGTTCGAACGGCACTTCTTGCAGGATCGCGGCGACAGTTGCCTCGCTCTGGTAGGCCAGGATGCCGAATTCATAGATATGGCTTTCGACTTCGGATACCACGTCCGGATCGTGCGCACGCAGCAGTTCCACGACTTGCGCGCGGTCGCCCGGCATGCGGTTGATGATGTCGGCGACCTGGCGCACCCCTTCCACCGCGGTACTTTGCGTGCCGAGATTTTCGATGCAGGCGTCGACCACGGCTTCCACGTCGCGCAGCAGTTCGTGATCGATTTCCTTCAAGCGTGCGATTTGCAGCAACACCAGGTCGCAGCTTTCCGCCGGCAGCGCATGGATCACCTGGCTGGCCTGTTCGGGCGGCAATAGCGCCAGGAACATCGCCTGCATGCGCACGTGTTCGCGCGCCAGGCGGTCGGCCAGCCATTGCGGTTGCGCCCACTGCAAACGCGCCATCTTCGGACCGATCACATCGCCGTAGATATGGTTGAGTACGTTGTTGGCAATCACACTGCCCAGCGCCAGGTCCAGCGAACGCTGCAGGAACTGGCGCGAAGCGCCGCGCACGCTGCTTTGCTCCTGGAAAGCGTCGAAGAAGGTCTGCAAGGTGTCTTGCACCGCATCGACCTTCACACCGTTCATGCGCGCCATCACCAGCGTCACGTCGAGCAGTTCTTCGCGCGACAGGCAGCGCAATACGGCTGAAGCGGCTTCCTCGCCCATGCTCAAGAGGGTAATGGCGGCGCGTTCGACCGAACTCAGTTCCACGCCCGCTTCACCGGCGAACGCATGGCCGAGGCTGTTGCTATGGGAGTTATCCATGTTTGCGGATCCACGGTTTGATGACATCGGCGACGCGCTCTGGCGCCTGCGAAGCGAGCACCTTCAAATGCTCGACCAATACGTCGGCGCTGGAGCCGATCGGCGGCAACGGAATTTCGTCTTCGTCGAGCGGCGAAGGCGCGGGCGTGGCTGGCGCAGTCGATTCGGCCGCCCTGGCCTCGGCCACGACAGGTGCCGATGACGTCGGCACTGACGGATTCTGGTTGGCAACCCACTGGCGCAGGATCTTGATCAGCGGCCGCAGCACCAGCAGGAAGAGCAGCAGCGCGAGCACGCCGTAGCCAGCATAGCCACCCATGGTCAGCAGGTTCTCGGGCTGCTTCCACCATGGCAGCACGGCCTCGGTCTTGGGCACATGGAAATCAAGCGCGGAAACGGTGAGCTGGTCTTCGCGTGCGTCATCCATGCCGATGCCGCTCTGCAGAATGTTTTCGATGCGGCCCAATTGTTCGGGCGTCCACGCCTTGCCATCCGGCGAGGCGCTGTTGTTCAGCACCACCGCCACGCTCACGCGCTTCACGCGCGATGGGCTGCGTTTGATCTGCACCACGTTGCGGTCATACACGTATTGGCGGGTGATGGCGTTTTTCTGCGAGCGCGGCATGGCCTTTTCGCTGGCGGCCGGCGCATTGCCCGCCGACGCCGGACGATTGGACAAGGAACCGGGCACGCCCAGCGCCGCCTGGCCGTGATCCTGTTCATCGCGCGTCGCCTCGTTGGTGATCAGCGGTTTGTCACCGTATTGTTCGTGCATTTCCTCGATGCGGTCGTTATCCGTTTCCACCATCACGCTGGCTTTGAAGTTGCCTTCGCCCAGGCTCTGGGTGAGCAGGTCGCGGATGTTGCGCAAGGTTTCCTCGCGCACGCGCGCACCGATTTCGCTGTCGGCCACGCTGGGATCGTTCGGATCGATGGTGGAGGACAGATAGTTGCCGGCCTGGTCGATCACCGCGACCCGCGCAGGATCCAGGTTGGCCACGCTGCCGGATACCATGCCGACGATCGCGGCGATCTGCTCCTTGCTCAGCTTGCGGCCCGGCTTGAGCGTGAGCACCACCGACGCCGAACTCTTGTCGCCGTCGCTCAGAATGAATGACGACGACTTGGCGATCGACAGGTGTACGCGCGCCGTTTCGACCGGATCGAGGCTCATGACGCTCTTGATCAATTCGCCTTCCAGGCCGCGACGGAACCGCACGTCCTGCACGAACTGGCTGACACCGAGCGGGTCGCTCTTGTCGACTTGCTCCAGGCCATCCGGCAATTTGGCCACCACGCCCTTGGCGGCGAGCAGCATGCGCGCCCGGCCGAGCTTGGATTCGGGCACCAGTACCTGGCCGCTTTGCGGATGGATGCGATAAGGAATGCGCTCGGCATCGAGCACCGTCATGGTGTCGGCCGCGGCAACGTCCTCGCGCGCGCCGAACAATGGCTTGTAGCTGGCATCGCTGCGCCACAGGAACATCATCGCCAGCGCCGTCAGGCCGATCGCCAGCACTACGATCGGCAACAGTTTCATCAGCGTGGCCGACGCCGGAAGCCGGATGCCGGTAGCAAACCCGGCGGCCTTGGTTTTAAGTTTCGCGAACATGGCTCAGGCCGCCGCTCAGACTTGCATCTTGATGATGTCGTCGAACGCGGCCATCAGCTTGTTGCGCACCTGCATCATCATGGAGAACGACAAGTTCGCTTCCTGGCTGGAAAGCATGGCGCCGATCAGGTCGTCACTCTGTCCGGTCTCGACCGCGGCAACCTTCTGGTTGGCGGCGTGCTGCTGGCCGTCGACATGCGAAATGGCGAGCTTCATGGCCTGCGCGAAACCGGTGCCAGCCTGGGCACCTGCGCCGCCGTCGCCAGCCGCGGCAATGCCAGGCGACAGGCCTGGACGTAAAACAGACATGGCTTCGAGCATCGGACTGGACAGTTCGATCTTCATGACGAATCCCGGAGAGGAGTTTTGGAGGGGGAACGGGGCGCATTGTCCCGGCCGGGGCACGAGGGCGTAAGCAATCTCAAACGAATATCAATGCCGCCCGTGTTGCGGGCACGGACAGGCCATTCGGTCCGACGACCCGATCGTTTGTCCGGATAGTGTGCGCATGAGAGTGGAGAACTTGCGGCGCTGCGCCGACTAATTACCTATCGTCGGAGCTACGGTGGCGATTCAACGCAAGTACGCTCAAACAAAAAGCCAATGCTGATCAATGCCTGGCCAACCTTCCCTGCCTTATCAGTTTTTCAACGATATTTGAAAAGCCGCATGGAGCAGCATTTGGCGTTGATCAGCAGCCCTAGATGTTCTTTCTGGGAATAGCCACATGCACGCGAAGCCCGTGCCCGAGCGGCGAATCGAGCAATTCCACGCTGGCGTGATGCAGCTTGGCGGCGCGCTGCACGATCGACAGCCCCAGGCCATAGCCCTCGCCCTGAGTGCCTCGTTCGCGGTGAAAGCGGGTAAATACGGCTTCGCGTCGTTCGGGCGGGATGCCTTCGCCATCGTCGATCGCATCGATGTGCGTGAAAGCTTCTTCCTGCGTGATAGTTACCTGGACCCGGCCGCCGCCGGGTACGTGGCGCAAGGCGTTTTCGATCAGGTTGCGCAGCAATGCACCCAAAGCCGCTTCATGTCCGTTTACGAAAATGGCTTGGCTGGAAAAGCCGACGCTCATATCGACCTTGCTTTGCGCAATCACCGGAGCGAGTTCTTCGATGATATTGCCAGCGATCATCACCAGATCGACTTGCCGTAAATCGTTTTTGGCGGAATCGATACGCGCCAGCGCCAGCAACTGCTCGGTGCGGCGGGCCAGGTATACCAGGCTGTCGCGTGCGCCGCATATGGCCTTGCGTGCATCACCGGAGTCGAGGGTGGCCTCGGCGTTGTCTATGTTGACCATGGCTGACCCGATAGGCGTGCGCAGTTCGTGCGCCACATCGGCACTGAAGCGGCGCTCGCGCTCCAGGGCGTCTTCCAGGGTTTTGAGTTGCGCGTTGAGCGCTTCGATCACTGGCTGCAATTCCAGTGGCGGATTGTCCAATTGCACCGGCTCGCGGCTTCCCGGTTCACGCCGACTGAGCAGCTCGGCCAATTTCCGCAGCGGGCTCAGGCCGCGCTTGATCGCCCAGAACACCAGCAGCGCGAGCAACGGCAGCACGAACAGCACCGGCACGGCATGCTCGATCCACAGCGCTCTGATGATGTCGCGCCGGCTGTCGTTGCGCTCGCCGGTGCGGATAATAAGATGGTCCGCGTCGGCAGGCTGGGTAAACAAACGCCAGCGATGGCGGCCTTCCCGCACGTCGGCATAACCGGCCTCGCCGCTGCGTGGTGGCGGCAGGGAGGCCAGGTTCACCGTCGACAACAGGATGTGCCCCTTTTGGTCGTAAACCTGATAGCCGACTTCGGCCTGATAAGTGCGTATGTCCGAGGCCTCGGACGAAGGCACCAGAATGCTTTGTGGATACAGGCCCTTGAGCGATGCGCCACCGCCGTGTTCGATCAGCACCTGCAGCGTGCGCGCCGACTGCGCCATACGGCCGTCGGCCAATTCCTGCAGCTCGCGGTAGCTCTTGAGGAAGCTGAAGCCGCCGAGCCCCAACAGCACCACCGCCAGCACGCCCAGCACCAGACGGAGCAGGCGCCCGGAGATGCTGGTGGTTCGGCTCACGCGATGTCTCGCGGAATCATGTAGCCAAAGCCGCGCACGGTGCGGATGGTGTCAAAGCCGAGCTTGCGCCGCAGCCCGTGCACCAGCACTTCCAGCGCACCGTCGCCCACTTCGCGATCCAGTCCGTACAAGGCGTTTTTCAGGTGTTCGCGGCGCACCAGACGACCGGCACGCTCCATCAATGCCTGCAACAGGGTGAATTCGCGCTTGGTCAGTTCGACCGGGTTATCGCGATAAGAAACGCTCATGTCACCTAAATCAAGCTTCAAGGCGCCCACTTCGATACGGTTGTCCGCAAGGCCATGCGTGCGCCGGGCCAGGGAGCGGATGCGCGCGGCCAGTTCGTCGACGTGGAAGGGCTTGATCAGGTAATCGTCCGCGCCCGCGTCGAGTCCGCTGATGCGGGCCGGCAAGGCATCCCGCGCGCTCATCACCAGTACGGGAGTGCGAATGTTCAGGCGGCGCGCTTCGCGCAATACGTCCAGGCCATCTTTACCGGGCAGGCCGAGGTCGAGCAAGATCAGGTCGGCGGCCTCCTCGCGCATGGCTTCCAGTGCGGTGCGTCCGTCGCGCAGCCAGGTCACCGCGTAGCCCAGGCGCTGCAACGCGCTTTCTATGGCAGCGCCGAGCTGTAGATCGTCTTCGACTAACGTAATGTGCACGACGCACTCCGTGACAGGCGGCCGTCGTGACGACGAGCCGCGCAGAGAGCTTTCTACGCATTTTTGCTTAGCGAAGGCTTATCGCCGTGCGCCATTGTCTACTGCGGTTCACGATGCGTCCAGCCGATCAGCATGGGCATCGCCACCAATACCAGCGGACATTGCAAGAGCAGGCCGGCGACGATCACGATCGCCAGCGGCTGCTGGAACCCTGCACTGCGGCTGAGCGCCAAGGCCAGCGGCAAGAGCGCGAAGATCGCCGCCAAAGTAGTCATGGCAATGGGCCGCAGCCGGTTGCGGCTGGCTTGCCGCAGGGCCGTGGCAGTGGGCAGCGCCTGCTCCAGGCGGACGTATTCCGACACGAGAAAAATGGCCATTTCGGTGCCGATGCCGATGATCATGGTCAGGCCCATCATCGCGGTGATATTGAGGTCGACACCGCTCAGCCATAGCGCCACGAAAGCCGCACTGGTCGAAAAGAGCGAGCAGCCCAGCACCACGATCGCCAGCGATATACGTCCGTAAAGCAACAGCAACAACGCGAATTCGGCCGCCAGGGCCATGGCGAATACGCGCGCCAGGCCGGCAAAAGCGATCTGCTGTTGCTGGTAAAGACCGCCCAGTTCGTAACGGGTGCCTGCATCCAGCAGGCCGGGCTTGCGCAATATTTTTTGCACATCGGCCATCGCGGCACCGATGCCGCGGCCCTCGATGCGCGCGGTCACGGCAATCATCGGTTGCAGGTTTTCTCGCGATTGCTGTGGTTGCCCATTGACCGGCGTGAGCGTCGCTACCCGGCCGAGCGGAAACACATGCCCATCGGGCGCGCCGATCGGCAGGGCGGCAACATCGGGAATGCGCCAATGCAATGCGTCGGGCATGCGCACACGCACGCCGATACTGTGCAGCACGCCAGGCAATTGCGTGGCAACGGTGCCGGTCAGTGCTGTATTGATGGCCTGTGTAATGGCCGCCACCGTGGTACCTTCGGCGGCAGCCTTGTCCGCATCCACGCGGATATCCAGGGCGCTGCCTGCCAGTTGCAGGCCATCGGCGATATCGACCACGCCATCGATACCGTGCAACGCCTTGGCGACGCGCCGGGCTTGCGCCGGCAGGCTGTCGGGATCGGCCGCATACAGCTTGACTTCGATCGGCTGCGGTACCGCGGTGAGATCGCCGATGAGGTCTTCCATCTGTTGCGCCAGATCTACTTGTATCGCAGGTACTTCGCTAGCAATGCGGCTACGCACTGCCTCCATCACGTCCTGGGTGCTGCGTTGGTGATCGCGTTTCAGGCGCACGAACATATCGCCGTGATACGACTGGCCCAGATCGCCACCCAGGCCCGTGCCTAGCCGGCGCGAGAAGGTCTCTACTTCCGGCTGCTGACGCAAGATCGCCTCGATTTCGGCGGCTTGGCGGTCGGTTTCCGGCAACGAAGTGCCGGGCCGGGTGTAGTAGTCGAGCACGAAGCCGCCTTCGTCCACATCGGGCATGAAGCCCGTGGTCACCCGGCTGTAACCCACATAGCCGGCTACGACCAGGGCGGCCAGCAAGGCCAGCATGATCACTGGTCGTCGATGGAGGTGGTCGTATATCCAGGCATGCGCGCGATGCAGCACTCCTTCGTCGCTTTGCGGCCTGGCTTGCAGGCGGCGAAAGTCGATCAGGCGCGCAGCCAGCACCGGCACCACCCAGGCGGTGATCAGCCAGGAGACGAACAAAGCGCACGCCATGGTCAGCGACAGCGCCTTGGAAAAGGCTCCGGTTACGCCGCCGAGCAGTCCCAGCGGCAGGAATACGATCAGCGTGGCCGCGCTGGAACCACTTAACGGCAACAGGAATTCGCGCGACGCTTCGTATGCACCAACATGCTTCGTGGCGCGATCAGCCATGTGCTCGACCATCACGATGACATCGTCGATCACCAGTCCCACCGCCGCAGCGATACCGCCAAGCGTCATCACGTTGAAACTCATGCCGAGCAGATTCAACAACAATGCGGTAATGGCCAGGATCAACGGTACCGTCAACATCGCCACCAGCGTAATGCGCAAGCTGCGCAGGAATACCAGCAACACCAATGCGGACAAGCCCGTGCCGATCCACACCGCGTCGAATACGCTACTGGCCGACGCCACGACCAGATCACTCTGGTCATACCAACGGGTCAGCTGCGTGCCGACCGGAAGTGCCAGCGTGCTCAGCCGCTGGCGCACTTGCGTGGCAATATCCAGCGCATTGCCATCGGGCTGCTGGAAGATGTTCAACAGCACGGCCGGTTTGCCGTCTTCGCTGGTCTGCATCCACTGCGGCGCGATACCGGGATGTACGTCGGCTATATCGCTTATACGCAACCATCCGGCGCTACTGCTTTTGATGACGACTTGGCCGATGGCACGGGCTTTTTGCGGCAGCGCATGATCGGCCAGCACCAGGTACAAACTATTGCGATCCTGCACACGTCCGACCGCCTGCAACTGATTGGCATTGTCGATCGCATTGACCACGTCATTGAGCGTCAGGCCATAAGCAGCCAGCCGACGCGGATCAGCATCCACGTCGATTTCGGCGACGCCGCCGCCTTGCACAGACACCTGCGCCAAGCCGGGAATCGAGGCCAGCAGCGGCACGATCTGGTTGATCGCCAGGTCGCGCAGGGCCACCGAGGAAAGATGGGACGATTGCAAAGCGTAAGCGGCGATCGGGAATACGGTCGGGTCCATGCGCCTGACGTCGTAGCTGGTGCCAGCGGGCAGTGTCGGCAAGATGCGCGCGATCGCGGCGTCGAGCAGCAAGGTCGACGCGATCATGTCGTGGCCCCAGCCAAAATCCACCGAGATCTGCGCCGAGCCGCGCGTGGTGTCGGAGCGCACGTTGATCACACCGGGCACGCTGCGCACGGCTTCTTCCACCGGCCTGGTCAGCCATTGCACGGTTTGATCGGCCGGGCGGTCGCCGGCATCCAGGTCCACCACGACACGCGGAAAGGAAACCTGCGGAAACAGACCAACCGGCATGACCGAGGCGGCATAAAGCCCGGCCAGGCCAAGCAGGCACGCACACAACACTATGACGCGCGCATAGCGCGCGGAAGCGGACGTCGTTTTCATGGCGTGACGTTCTTATCCACGCGCACCGCCATGCCGTCATCGAGCTGATCGGCGCCGACGACCACCAATGGACGCGAGCCGTCGATAGCTCCGCTGACCACGCTCGTATGGTCCGACTCGCCCACCAGCGTGACCGGCACCCGCACCGCGCGCAGGCCATCCAGCTGGAATAGAACATGCTGGTCGTCGCCCAGCACGGCGTCGCGCGGCACCAGCCAGCCATGCCAGGAACCGGCCACGATATCTCCGCGCAAGGCCTCTCCCGCAAGCAGTGTTCCCTGCGCAGACACGATCACGTCGAGTTGATGGGTATGCGGGTCAAGCACCTGGCCCACCGAAAGCACCGTGCCTTGCCAGCTTTGAGCGCCTTCGATGCTCTGCAGGGTGACGCTATCGCCATCGTGCACCACGTTTTGGTCGGAGCGTTCCAGGCCAAGTTGCGCGACCAGTCCATCTTTTTTAATCAGAGTCAGCAAAGCGACCCCAGGCGCAAGCACTTCGCCATGCGTGGCGTCGATACTCTGCACCACGCCATCGCAAGGCGCGTATAGCGTCAGGGAAGCGCTATCGCCTTGTTCCTTGCGCAGCGCGGCCAGCGTCGTTTCCGCGTCGCCCAGCGATTTGTCGGCCTGATCAAGCTGATCGCGCGTGGCCAGTTGCTGGGACAGCAAGGCAGCGAGATGTGCACGGGCAGACGTGGCGGCACGCACCGCACTCAGCGCTTGCTGGTAAGCACTCAGCGCCGACGGCGCCAGATCGAAGCGAAGCAGCGCCTGTCTTTGGTGCACGGCCGCGCCTGGCGCTACCAGCCATCGACCGACGCGCCCCATTGCCTGCACGCTGAGCGTCACGCTGGCATCGTTGGCCGCTACCGCCGACCCATAAGCGCTGACGATATGCGGCAGGTCGCCTTGGCGAATAAGTTTCGCACGCACGCTGGCGGTCGGCGCCGCCTCCGGCGTGTCATCGGATCGACAGGCGGCCAACAGCGTAACCAGGCCGGCCATCAGAAGCTTGAAAGCGAGACGTGTCATGGCGCAGTTACCGCGGTCGGCAGAGCATCGGGCATGCCGCTTCCCAACAGCGTTTGCAAGGCGATCTGTCGTTCCATCTGCGCCTGTTCCAAAGCGAGCAGACGGCCACGCACGCCAAAGGCTTCATGCGATAAATCAGCATAGGTATGCAAATCGATATCCTTTTCGCGCCACGCAAGCTCGTTGTGCTGCGTGCCGCGATCCCGGCTTAACGCCACGGCAAGTTGCTGGTATTGCTCGCTGCCTAGCTGATATTGCGCGGTCAGGGCAGCGATCGCGTCATGGGCTTGGGCAAGGCGATTGCCGTACTCCAGCCACAGTTGATCGCGCGTGGCGACAGCCGCGGCGATGCCATGCTGATTGCGGTCGAACAAGGGCAATTGAAACGATATGGCAGGCCCCGCGTTGTAAACCCGGCTGTTGTCGCTCGCCGTGGCATAGCCCAGGGACAGGCCCGGAAATTGCGCCAGAATTTGCGCGCGCACATTGGCCTCCTGCGCACGGTAGCCCAGTTGCAATGCAATCAGATCCGGCCGGCGTTGCGCCACCGTGGCGGCTTCCTGTTGAACGTCACCGGCATTCCATGCCGGCAGTACCAAGGTCGACGGTAGCGGCAGCGCGGCATCAGGCCGCAAGCCCAGCAGCGCGCAAAGCTGTTGCTGCAGATCCAGCAGATGTTGGGCCAGGTCTTCCGTCGTCGCCTCCGCGTCGGCGGTTACCGCCAGTTCGGGGCCACTGGTGGCGCGATCGAGCAAGCCCTGATCGATCGCCCGCTGAATCCGCGCACGCCGTTGCTCGAGTAGCGCCGTATCCGCCAACTGGGCCTGATATAAGCGCCGGCCTTCCACCAGATCAACCATCAGCAGCTGTGCTTTGGCTACGATTTGCCATTCCTGCCACAGCAATTGCGCATCGATGGCCTGGAAATTGGCTTCATAGGCGGCGCGGCGGGGCTTGAGGGTAATCAGCGCAGTCACGTCTTCGGTCAGTGACGCTGCCCATGCGGTGGCGTCGCCCGGGCCGGAAAGCAAATAACCCAAGCTGCCGCTGAAGGCCGGATCAGGCAGCAGTCCGGCCTGCAGCATTTGCGCATGCGCTATCTGATGCTGGGCACGGAGCGTGCGCAGATCAGGATTATTCAACAGCACCAGCTTCTCCAGGGTCGGCAGATCCCATGGCTGCTGGCTTGCAGATGCCCCGATCAACTGTGCCGCATTGGCCACGGTGCTCGATTGCCGCGGCAGCGGCTTGGGCGCATAGCTCGCGCATCCGGCAAGCACTGCGGCAATAAGCAGCAACAAGCTGCCTGGAAGCTGGCACAAGTGTTTCATTTCAATCGGTCGAGAAGGATTGGGAAAAGCTTAATTGGCTAAGCTTAGGAATGGATTTGCAGGCTCCGGAGCGATTGCCGCGGACCATCTGCGCCACGACGGTACGGATGCGGCCGCCCGCCGGCTTAAGGTGTTGCTAAGGGTGTGCTCGCAAACTGCAACGGCCATCCTGGAAGGAAACTCCCGTGTCCAAACCCAATTACCTGGCCTTGTTGCTGCTGGCCGTGACCGGCATTGTTCCGGTGGCGGCCGCTCCCATCGGCGTGGTCTGGCGTCTGCCTTTGCAAGGACCGGTCAGCTGGGATTACCTCACTTTCGATCAGGCGCATCGCCGGCTCTTCGTCAGCCGCGGCGTGCGAGTCGATATCATCGACGTGGATCACAAGACCAAGGTCGGCCAAATCGATGGCACCGCCGGCGCGCATGGCATCACCCTGGCTCCTGCATTGCATCGCGGTTACGTCAGCGATGGTTTGATCAACGCCGTAACGGTATTTGACCTGAATACATTCAAGGTGATTGCCACCATTACTGGCTTGGGCGAAAAGCCCGATGCGATCGTGTATGACTCCGCATCGAAGCATGTACTGACCTTCAATGGCAAAGGCCATTCGTTCAGCGTGATCGATCCGGCACGCAATGTCTTGATCCAGACGGTACCGCTGCCAGGCAAGCCGGAATTCGCCCAGGCCGACGGTAACGGACACGTGTATGCGAATCTGGAAGATCGCTCGTCATTGGTCGAGATCGACAGCCGGGCCGACCGCGTGTTGCACGTATGGCCGTTACCGGGATGTGACTCGCCCAGCGGCCTGGCCCTGGACCGGACACGGCATCGCCTGTTTTCGGTATGCGATAACGAGCATATGGCGGTGACGAATGCGCTCGACGGTTCGCACGTGGCGACCGTGGACATAGGCAAGGGGCCGGATGCGGTGGTCTACGATCCCAGCAGGCAGATGGTCTATAGCTCCAATGGCCAGAGCGGCAATATCACCGCGATACGCCAGCACGATGCCGATCACTACGAAGTCAGCGCCTCCATTCCCAGCCAGTTGAGTGCACGCACGCTTGCGCTCGATAGCCAGCATCAGCAGCTTTATCTGTCGGCCGCGACGATCGATGCGAACAAACATGGTGAAGGACGCTCTTTCTTGCCGGACAGCTTTACGCTTATTGCGGTGGGAATTGCAGCGCGTCCGTGAGTGTTGAGGACGCGATGGGTAATCCCCCCACAAAAGGCCAAGCCTTGGGATGGCTGGGTGAATGCAGTGGAGTACTTGTACCGGCGCGGCGCTATCGATGTCGAACAGGTAGCGCGCGCGCAACGCCTGGCCAATATTGGGCACTTGGTTGCGCATACCGATATGCACATGGGCAACCTATCGTTCCTTCTGTCCAACGACTTCAAGCCGTTGCTGTCCGTCGCACCCGCCTATGACATGGCGCCCATGCGCTGGGTCCCGTCATCCACCACTGGGGTTGTTCCAGAGCTGGTGAAGGAGGCCACGCCTCGAGTGAACGATCGCGAGGCTTTGGACATCGCACGCGAGGTATGGGAGGTGGTAGCGAATCTCGACGAAGTCACGCCTCAGTGGGCTGAGTGGGCAAAGGACCGCGCACGCCGAAGGAGGATTTGGATGACGCACCATTGCCCACCACGGTGCCATCGCCCGGTTGATTGCCACCATGATGACCCTGGTGCTGGAGCTGCGGTACGGGTGGTGACCGGTGCATCCGAAGTTGCTGATGCTGGTGGTGCTCACCGGTACCCATCCAACGCCAGCCCCCATGACCGAAGCCGCCTGGACGGCAGCAGACCAGGCAGTACCGTCCCGTGGTGCCATTGACCAATATGCTAGCTAAGGCGCTTGGACTACTACGTCAACTGGCGCGGCAGGTGGATCGACAGCATCAAGAAGACGTGGGCGCGCGTTCGAACTGGAGCGGCTGCCGCATGGTTTGCGCCAAAGATGTTGCGTCATACGGTTGCCGCAGAGCTGCGGCGCCGCGGCGTGCCGTCCTGGGAGGTTTCCGGGCAGATCGGCCATAAGCGCGCTGGCACGTCGGAGATTTACGCCAGGTTCGACCCGGACTATTTAAGCAAGGCTGCGCGGGCGCTGGATGCAGGAGATCGCCGTACTGGTGCCCAAGCTTTCCGGGGTCACGGCGGGGTCAGTCCTGAAAACTGATGAGCCTGACAGCATCTCGAAAATCGTTGATGCGTAAGGCTTAGAAAGTGGTGGGCGGTACAAGGATCGAACTTGTGACCCCTTCCATGTCAAGGAAGTGCTCTACCGCTGAGCTAACCGCCCGAGGCTCGCCGGCGGACCGTGCGAGCCGCATAGTCTAGCGGAACCGGAAACCTATCGCAAAGCCTGTTCCCGCAGCTGGTGGATCTGGTCGCGCAGGCGGGCGGCCTCCTCGAACTCCAGGTTTTCCGCGTGCTTGCGCATCTCGGCTTCCAGCCGCTTGAGCATGGTCGAGGCCTGATCGGCGTTCAGGGCGGCGTAGTTGGCGGCCGGTTCGGCGACCGCCGTGGCGCCACGGCCGCGCGACTTGCCGCGGCCGCGTCCCGGCACTTCGCTGCGCGCGCCTTCCATGATGTCCGAGATCCGGCGCACCACCGACTTGGGGGTAATGCCGTGCGCGACGTTCCAGGCTTCCTGCTTTTCGCGGCGGCGGGCGGTCTCGTCCATCGCCGCTTTCATCGAGCGGGTGATGTTGTCGCCATACAGGATGGCCTTGCCACGCAGGTTGCGCGCGGCGCGGCCGATGGTCTGGATCAGCGAGCCGGTGGAGCGCAGGAAACCCTCCTTGTCGGCATCGAGGATCGCCACCAGCGAAACCTCGGGCATGTCCAGGCCCTCGCGCAGCAGGTTGATGCCTACCAGCACGTCGAATTCGCCCAGGCGCAGGTCGCGGATGATTTCCACGCGCTCGACGGTTTCGATATCCGAGTGCAGGTAGCGCACTTTTATATCGTGCTCGCTCAAGTACTCGGTGAGGTTTTCCGCCATGCGCTTGGTCAGCGTGGTGACCAGCACCCGATCGCCCAGCGCAATGCGTTTCCTGGCTTCGCCCAGCAGGTCGTCGACCTGGGTGCGCACGGGGCGCACTTCCACTTCCGGATCGATCAGGCCGGTAGGACGCACCACCAGTTCGACCACCGCGTCGCCGGACTTCTCCAGTTCGTACTTGCTCGGCGTGGCGGAGACGAAGACGGTGCGCGGCACGCGGCGCTCGAATTCCTCGAAACGCAGCGGACGGTTGTCCATCGCCGAGGGCAGGCGGAAGCCGAACTCGACCAGGGTTTCCTTGCGCGATCGATCGCCTTTGTACATCGCGCCAAGCTGCGGCACGGTGACATGCGATTCGTCCACCACAAGCAGCGCATCCGCCGGCAGGTAATCGAACAGCGTCGGCGGCGGCTCGCCCGGCGCGCGGCGTGTGAGATGCCGGGAGTAGTTCTCGATGCCCTGGCAGTAACCGACCTCGGCCATCATCTCGATGTCGAAGCGCGTGCGCTGGTCCAGCCGCTGCGCTTCCACCAGGCGGTTTTCCTTGTAGAGATATTCGAGCCGATCCTTGAGTTCTTCCTTGATCGTGTCGATCGCGTTCAACACGCTTTCGCGCGTACTGGCGTAATGCGTGCGCGGATACACGGTATAGCGCGGCACTTTGCGCAGGGTTTCGCCGGTAAGCGGATCGAACAGCGACAGATTTTCCACTTCGCCGTCGAACAGCTCGATGCGCAAGGCTTCGGTTTCCGATTCGGCCGGGAACACATCGATCACTTCGCCTCGCACGCGGTACGTACCGCGGCGCAGTTCCATCTCGTTGCGCGTGTATTGCAGCTCGGTGAGCTGGCGGATCAGGGCACGCTGATCGATGCGTTCGCCGCGCGCCAGGATCAGGCGCAGCGAAAGATAATCCTCCGGATCGCCCAGGCCATAGATTGCCGATACGGTGGCGACGATCAGCGAATCCTTGCGCGAGAGCAGCGCCTTGGTCGCGGCCAGCCGCATTTGCTCGATGTGATCGTTGATCGAGGCGTCTTTCTCGATATAGGTATCGGACGCGACGACATAGGCTTCCGGCTGGTAGTAGTCGTAGTAGCTGACGAAATATTCCACTGCGTTATGCGGGAAGAATTCCTTGAACTCCCCATACAGCTGCGCAGCCAGTGTTTTGTTCGGCGCCAGCACGATGGTCGGACGCTGCACCTGCGCGACCATGTTGGCGATGGTGAAGGTCTTGCCCGAACCGGTCACGCCAAGCAGCGTCTGCGCCGCCACCCCGGCCTCGAAGCCCTCGACCAGGCGCCGGATGGCTTCGGGCTGGTCGCCGGAGGGTCGGTAGTCGGAGACGAGTTCGAAACGGTCGCGATCAGTCATGGAGGTGATGTGCGGGCGCGGGCAGGCATTTTAAATGTTGCATGCTGACAAGGCCTGTCAGCAGGGCCTGACCGGGTGGCGCGCCCTGCAACGGGTGGACATGCCGGGAGCGCGGCCTAGCATGGCTGGCATGAATCATTGGAACCCCGATAACTGCGCCTTTCCATCTGAGGAAGAGACTGGCCTGCCTACGATGCGCGGGCATGCCGCGCCGCCTTCCGGATCCGGCGCCCGGCAGCATCACGGCAACGTCCAGCCGCCACGGGGATTCGGATGGATCGAGCAGATGGTAGCGCTGGCGGTATTGGCGGTACTCACTGCGGTGGCCGTACCCACCTTTCATCGCATGCTGGAAGGCCATCAATTGCGTAGCGCGCAAGCCGATTACATCGTGGCCTTGCAACACGCGCGCAGCCTCGCCGTGAACGAGCAGGCACGCATGATCTTCTGCCCGAGCCACGATTTTCTACACTGCAGCAGCGATGGCGCATGGAACGCTGGATGGCTGGTCGGGCGGGCGGATTCCAACCATCCGGGCCAAGTCATGGGAACGCCCCGCTACAGCGGCGATGCTCATCGAGCGGGATTGACGATAGCGGGCACGGGCACGAATTATGTCTGGTTCAATCCCGATGGAAGCGCCAGCAGCACGTTCAAAAGCCTGTTTTTCTGCATGCGCGACGAACCCGGGCGGGTGCTGGTGATACGGATCGCACGACTGGGCCGCGTCAAGCGCGACTTGCCCAACCGCGACGATACGTTCACGTGCCCGGCAAGCGATTGATCAAAGCAATACCGGCCGATCCGGCAATTCATCCGGCCGCGCCTTGCCATGGCTGGGAAAGTGCTTCGCCAGCAGGGCATGCACCTGCGTGATGCCATGCAGCGCCCCTGCGCGCCATTGACCGGCTGCGAAATTGTCCTGCATGGCCGCGCAGATAGCCGTCCATTCCTCGGCCTTGACACGCTGCGCGATGCCGCGGTCCGCCACGATTTCGATATGGTGCTCGCTCATCAGCACATAGATCAGCACGCCGCAATTGTGCTCGGTATCCCACACGCCCAACTGGCCGAATACCTGCCGTGCGCGCGTGCTGGCGTCCAATCCGGCCAGCACCGCCAGCGGCGAGAGGCGCGACTCAAGCGCAAAGCGGACCTCGCCCAAGTGAGTGGGTTCGCCGTCGGCAATGGCCGCGGTCATATCGTCGAGCAGTGCCGGCGGAAAACGCCGGGGCAACTGGAACCAGCCGTCGCACAGATTGGCGAGCAGTCGTTGGATGCTTGTCATCACCAGCTCCCCGAGGCACCGCCGCCGCCAAAGCTGCCACCGCCGCCGCTGAAACCGCCGCCCCCGCCGCCGCCAAACCCACCACCCCCGCCCCAGCCGCCCCATCCGCCGCCGCCGATGGAACGGCCCGCGCCGGCCGGAAGCAGCATGAACAGGCCACCCAGCACGCCACCCAGAATGCCGATGCCCACCGACGCCAGCAGCCATAACAGGCCACCGACCACCAGGCCGCCGAGCGGCGCGCGCACGAAGGCCGGCGCGCGTCCGAACATGCCGCGCAGGAAGAGCAGCGCGACGATGGCGAAGAAGAACAACCCGTGCAGATCCGGCCGGCCGCGCTGCTCCACCTCATTGCCGCGCACCGGCGGCGGCAATGGCTCGCCGTTGATCAGCAAGGTCAATGCGCCTACCGCGTCACCGATCCCGCCGGCGTAATCGTTGTTGCGGAACTTAGGCGCGATGTATTCACGAATGATGCGTGCGCACGCCGCATCCGGAATGGCGCCCTCCAGGCCATAACCCACCTCGATACGTACCTGCCGGTCGTTCTTGGCGATAAACAGCAGTACTCCATCATCCACGCCTTTGCGACCGAGCTTGTTCGCTTCGGCCACACGCAGCGAGTAGTCGTCGACGTCGTCGGGCTGGGTGGTGCCCACCATCAGCACCACCAGTTGCGCACCCTTCTGCTTTTCCAGCTGGGTCAGCTGCGCGTCGAGCTGGTCGAGCTGCTGCGCGTTCAGTGTGCCGGTGAGATCGGTGACATGGCGCGTGAGCGTGGGCACGGCCGGAAGATCGTCGGCATGCGACGGCCACGGCGACCACAGCGCTATCGCCAGCAGCATCCACAGGCGCAGCCAGCGCCGCATCATGTCAATGTGCCGAGGTGGCGGGAGCCGGGCTGGCAGGTGCCTTGGCCGCCGGCGCGCCGGTGCCGAAATCGACCGTCGGCGCGGTGGAAATGGCTTTTTCGTTCTCCACGCTGAAGTTCGGCTTCACTTGGTAGCCAAACATTTTTGCGGTGAGATTGTTGGGGAAGGTGCGGATCATCGAGTTGTACTGCTGCACCGCCTGGATATAGCGATTGCGTGCGACGGTAATGCGGTTTTCAGTCCCTTCCAGCTGCGCCTGCAAGTTCTGGAACAGGCCATCGGCCTTGAGGTTCGGATAGTTTTCGCTGACCGCCATCAGGCGCGACAGCGCACCGGTCAGCTGGCCTTGCGCGGCCTGGAACTTGGCCAGCGCCGCCGGATCGTTCGCCAGTTCCGGCGTCACCTGGATGCTGCCTACCCGCGAACGGGCATCGGCGACTTCGGTAAAGACCTTGTCCTCATGCGCGGCATAGCCCTTGACGGTATTGACCAGGTTCGGCACCAGGTCGGCGCGGCGCTGATACTGATTGAGTACCTCCGACCACTGCGCCTTCACCGCCTCGTCCTGCTTCTGGATTGCGTTGTATCCGCAACCCGACAGCATCACGACCAGCAACATCAGCACGATAACCCGTAAGGTATTCATCGGAACGCTCCCTTCCAGTGAGTGGCCATTGCAACACCTGGCCTACATGGATGCAATCGCCTGGCCTACATGGGATTGTCCAGCGGACTGGCGATAGCGGAGCGGACCGCTTGCCGTTTCAGATCCAGCGCGGCCCGAGGATCAGCCCCCAGCACAGCACCACCAGCACCAGCAACAGGAACACCGCTGCCGAGCCCATGTCCTTGGCCCGCCCCGCCAGCTCGTGGAATTCCGGGCTGACCTTGTCGACCACCGCCTCGATGGCCGAGTTGAGCAGCTCCACCGACAGCACCAGGATCACCGGCGATACCAGGGCGAGCTTCTCCAGTGCTCCGTTCCCTACCCACAAGCCGACGGGAACCAGGACTACGGCAAGCATCGCTTCCAGCCGAAACGATGCCTCATGCCGCCAGCCGGCCCGCAGGCCCTTCATCGACCAGCACAAAGCTCGCCACAGTTGGCGCGGATCGCCGCGAAAACCACTACCGGGCATGGCTGGAACGGCCCGCCGATGTGGAAAGCAAGGCATTTTTCAGCATGACGGGCGATGCTCCGGAGGGGCGGCGACAGGCGCGTCATGATGCCATAAGCAGCCGGCCGCCCCGGCCGCCGCAAGACATTGCTTGCCGCATTGCAACTTCAAGCTAATCGCGGATGGGTTAACCTTCGCCGATTGTGCCCGCTGAAGGCACTGAAAAAGCAGGTCGATGTCGGCCTCGTAGTACACGTGCACGGAACTATCCATGGCAACTCAGATTCGACCCGTTTCACAAACCCGCTCGTTCAGCACCGTGTTCCTGATCGAGATGTGGGAGCGCTTCGGCTTCTACGGCATGCAGGTGTTGATGGTCACCTTCATGATGAAGAAGCTCGGCTTCGTCGACACCAAGGCCAACCTCGTCTGGGGTGCCGCCGCCGCATTGATCTACGCCACCCCGGCCATTGGCGGCTGGGTGGGCGACAAATTGATTGGCACGCGCCGCACGATGGTCATGGGCGCGGTCATTCTTGCCATTGGCTACGCCATGCTCTGGGTGCCTTCCGACAACGCATACATGACCTACGTGGCGTTGGGCGTGATCGTGGTCGGCAATGGATTCTTCAAGCCGAACGCCGGCAATCTCGTGCGCAAGATCTACGAGGGCGACGAAACCAGGATCGATAGCGCTTTCACCATTTACTACATGGCCGTGAATGTCGGCTCGATGATCTCGATGACGGCGACACCGTGGATCCGCGATGTCGTCGCCGCAAAATACGGCGACTCGATGGGCTGGCATACGGCCTTCGGCGTCTGTTCGATCGGCCTGGTGCTTGGCCTGATCAATTACCTTTTGATGAAACGCACGCTGGCGCACATCGGCTCACCCAGCGACGACCGCCCGGTAGATCTCAAACGCCTCACCGCGGTATTGCTGGTTGGACTCGCCACCGTCTTCATCTCCGCGTTCATCCTGCAGAGCGAGACCGTTGCCAAGTGGTGCGTGTACGCGGCCGGCGCCGTGATCCTGGGCATTTTCGTGCACCTGATCCGCTCCAGCCAGCCGAGCGAACGCGCCGGACTGACCGCTGCGCTGGTGCTGACGGTACAGACCATTTTCTTCTTCATCTTCTATGCGCAGATGGCGACGTCGCTGAATCTTTTCGCGCAACGCAACGTCGACCTTTCGTTCGACGTATTCGGCGCGCATCTGTTCACCTGGATTCCCGAGCAATACCAGAATTTGAATGCCATCTGGATCGTGATCCTCAGCCCCGTGCTGGTTTTCATCTACAACTCGCTCGGCCGCCTGGGCAAGGATCCATCGGTGGCGGCCAAGTTCGCCTGGGGTTTCGCGGCGGTCGCGCTGGGCTTTTTCATGTACGGCGTCGGCGCCAGGTCGGCTGTGAACGGCCAGGTTTCCTCGTGGATCATGGTCTGGGGTTACGGCCTGTATTCGCTGGGCGAACTGCTGGTCAGCGGCCTGGGACTGGCGATGATCGCCCGCTACGTGCCCGAGCGCATGGGCGGTTTCATGATGGGTGCCTACTTCGTGGCGGTCGGCATTTCCCAGTACCTGGGCAGCGTGGTGGCGAACATCGCGCACATCCCGGACAACATTACCGATCCGCTGGAATCGCTGGCCATTTACACGCATCTGTTCAATATCCTCGGCTTCGTAGGCGTGGGCTGCACGCTGGTCGCCGTGGCCATGCTGCCGCTGATGAACAAGCTATCGGCCAGCCATTCCGATCCCGCGACCAATCACGATCCTTTACCGGCCGTGCGCAGCGAGGAATTCAACACGCCGTAAGAGGCAGCGCGTATACCCGGGCATGGGCGAGCCGAGCGCGCGCAGACGCTCGCCCTTCCCTCTTCGATACCTGTCTTTCGATTCATGCCGCAACGCCAGCCCAAGCAGCACATCGAACCGTTCGCGCTGACGCGCACGCTGGTATGGCTGCGCCTGTGCGCCATCGCCGGCCAGAGCATGGCGGTGATGGTGTGCTCGTGGTGGATGCAGATCGACATACCCACGTTGCCGCTGCTGCTCGGCATCGACCTGCTGGCCGTCTTCGCCGTCTTCGCCGCATGGCGCATCAGCCAGCCATGGCCGGTGCGCGAGTGGGAAACGGTCTGCCATGTCGCCGCGGATACCTGGGTACTTGGTTATCTGCTGTATTTCACCGGCGGCGCCAGCAATCCGTTCGTGACGCTGTTGCTGGTTCCCATCGCGCTCAGTGCTGCCGCGCTGTCGGTGCGCGCGCTGCTTGCCGTTGCGGCGCTTGCCGGCGCGGCCTATTTCATCCTGCTGCGCTGGTACGTGCCGCTACCGATGAACGACCTGATGAGCGGCGACCACGGCTTTTCGCTGCACGTGGCCGGCATGGGCGTGAACTTCGCCATTACCGCGCTGCTGCTTGGCTTCTTCATCAACCGGCTGGCCACGGCCATGCGGCTGCAGCAGTTGGAAGTGCAGCGCGTGCGCGAGCGCGCCCTGCGCGATGAAGGCATTTTGGCGATCGCTACCCAGGCGGCGGGCGCGGCGCACGAACTCAACACGCCCCTGTCTACCATGCGCACGCTGTTGCCCGAATTGCGGCGCGAACATGCGGCCGATGCCGCGCTCGATGAGGATCTGCTGCTGCTTGAAGGTCAGGTCGAACGCTGCCGCACCATCCTGCGTGAAATGGTCATCTTCGGAAAAGCGCAGTTGTCGCAGGAATTCGAACGACTGGCGCTGCCTGCCTTCGTCCATGGCTGCGTCGAGCGCTTCCAGTTGCTGCGTCCGGAAGCGGAACTTGAGTTGCGCGTCGACGCGAACCTCGAACAAGTCGTGCTGCGAACGCCTCCCGGCTTGCGCCATGCACTGCTCAACCTGCTCAACAATGCCGTCGACGCTTCGACATTGCGTGATTCAAACAGCGTGGCCCTGGAAGTGCGCCGTCATGAACGATGGCTGGAATGGATCGTGCGCGACCGCGGCCCTGGCTTCGCCCTTACCGGCACCGCCGCCGTCATCGGTGAAAGCGGCAAGCAAAGCGGCCTCGGCATTGGTCTGGCGCTCGCCGAAGCCACCGCTGAACGACTGGCTGGCGAATTGATCGCCACCAATACGGAAAACGGGGCGCAGATGTGCTTGCGTCTGCCGCTGGCGGTCATCGCCGAAGCTTGATCCGGGATCCATCACGGCACTGCCATCACCCTGCGCCAGTGTCGCACCCGGCTGTGCAACAAGCACATAGCCTGCATATCCGGCAAAATAGCCCGGCAAATACGCCGGAAGTAGTCATGATCCCATCGAACCAAGTCAGCTCCACGCGCCCGCTCCTGATCGTGGACGACGATGCCACGTTTGTACGAGTACTCACCCGGGCGCTGGTATCACGCGGTTTCGAAGTGGTCAGCGCCGGCAACGCCGATGAAGCGAGGGCTTTTTCGCGCAAACTCCAGCCACGCCACTGCGTGCTGGATCTCAAGCTCGGCGACGAAAATGGATTGCGGCTGATTCCGGAATTGCACGAACTGGTGCCGGATATGCGCATCCTGCTGCTTACCGGCTACGCCTCGATCGCCACCGCGGTGGAGGCGATCAAGCGCGGCGCGCACGATTACCTGTCCAAGCCCGTCGATGCCGATGCCGTCGTGCGCGCCTTGCTGGAAGGCGAAAGCGCACAGCAGGGCGACGACGAAGTCATCGATGCGCCCGAAGCACCACTGGCCCTGCGTCGCCTGGAATGGGAGCACATCCAGCGCGTACTCACCGAATGCGACGGCAATATCTCGGAAACCGCACGCCGCCTGGGCATGCATCGCCGCACGTTGCAACGCAAACTGAGCAAGCATCCGGTGCGCGAACGGCCGGAACAAAACGGCTAGGGATGCTCTGATCAATGGTACGCAGGCGGCATGCAGATCGCAAAACCATTGTTCAACCGATAGTCGAGCCGCGCGCCAGCCACCTGCAGATGCTGGCGTGAATTGTCGAATGCGCTGCGGGCACGCCACCTTGCCGCCGGCGTTTCGGAAAATTCCTTGCGCTACTCGGCGGACGAGGACTGCGCCGGCGCAGGTGGCTGGTTCGATGGGTCGGGCTCATTGTCGTAGATCGCCACGTGCGCGACGCCGTCCGCGCCGATCCAGCCACGGAACATGCCGTCGGTATTGAAGGGCATGGCGATGTTGCCGTTATTGTCCAGCGCGATGGCGCCGCCGTTGCCGCCCATCGAGGGAATTTCCTGGTTGATCACTTCCGCGGCGGCTCGCTGTATCGGCTCGCCCAGCATCGAGACTTTCATGCAGATCTCGTGCGCGGCCACGGTGCGCATATAGAACTCGCCCCAGCCGGTGCCGGAGACGGCACATTGGGCATTGGCATAGGTGCCCGCGCCAATGATCGGGGAATCGCCGACGCGGCCCCAGCGCTTGTCGGTCATGCCGCCGGTGGAGGTTCCCACGGCGAGATGGCCCTCGCTGTCGAGCGCCGCGGCACCGACCGTACCAAAATGCCTGGCAGTATCCGGATCGGCATGCGGCTTCTTTTCGGCGTCTTCCTTCAAGGCCTTCTGCAACTGCTGCCAGCGTTCATCGGTGCGGAAATACGCAGGGTCGACCAGGGCGATGCCCTGCTCCTTGGCGAAGGCTTCCGCACCGTCGCCGACCAGCATCACGTGCTGGGAATGTTCCATGACGGCGCGGGCCAGCAGGATCGGATTCTTGACCCGATGCACGCCAGCCACCGATCCGGCGCGCAAGGTATCGCCATCCATCACCGCGGCATCCATCTCGTTCTTGCCGTCGTGCGTGAATACAGAGCCCTTGCCGGCATTGAAGTTGGGATCGTCCTCGAGCACGGTGATCGCAGTGGTTACCGCGTCGATCGCCGGCTTGCCGGCTTTCAGCTGCGCATAGCCGTCCTGCAAGGCCTTGGTCATCGCCGCCCGCACCGCCTTTTCCCTGGCGGGAGTCATGTCGCGGCGGATGACCCCGGCGCCGCCATGGATCACCAGCACCGGTGTGGTGGCGTGCGCGGCGGCAATCACGCCCAGCGCAGCCAAGGCAACGAATAAGCAGGACGACTTCACGAGATAGCTCCCCAGGCCTTTGGGCGAGTATAGCCAGCGGTCGTGCCGTGCTCAGCCGTATGGCACAGCCTTCCATCAAGGATTTCGATGTTTCACGCAAGCCTGCGGCAGCAGCGCCGATCCGTCGTATATCCTACGCAGCTATCTGTTCCCCGCATGAAGGCACCCTCATGGATAAGGTTTATGCAAACGCAGCCAAGGCTCTGGATGGCCTGCTGTTCGATGACATGACCATTGCGGCAGGCGGTTTCGGCCTGTGCGGCATCCCGGAAAACCTGATCGGCGCGTTGCTCGCCGCGGGCACGAAGGGGCTGACGATTGTCGGCAACAATGCCGGCGTCGACGACTTCGGCATGGGTCCGCTGCTGAAGACGCGCCAGGTCAAGCGCGTGTATGCCTCCTACGTGGGCGAAAACAAGGAATTCGAGCGCCAGGTGCTGGCCGGCGAGCTGGAACTTCATCTGGTGCCGCAGGGCACCCTGGCCGAGAAACTGCGTGCCGGCGGCGCCGGCATTCCCGGTTTCTATACGCGCACGGCGTATGGCACCAAGCTGGCGGAAGGCAAGGAAACCAGGCGTTTCGGCGACAAGGAATACGTGCTGGAAGAGGCCATCCATACCGACGTTTCCATCGTCAAGGCCTGGAAGGGCGACCGCCTCGGCAACCTCGTGTTCCGCAAGACCGCGCGCAACTTCAACCCGATGATCGCCACGTGCGGCAAGGTCTGCGTGGCCGAAGTGGAGGAACTGGTCGAGGTCGGTGCACTCGCGCCTGACGAGATCCACGTGCCTGGCATTTATGTCGACCGTGTCATCAAGGGCGAGAGCTACCAAAAGCGCATCGAATTCCGCACCATTGCCGGCGCCAATACTGGCAAGGAGAGCCCGATCCGCATCGCCATGGCACGACGCGCGGCGAAGGAGTTGCGCGACGGTTTCTACGTCAACCTTGGCATCGGCATTCCGACCCTGGTGGCCAATTTCATTCCCGCAGGCATGGACGTCACCCTGCAATCGGAAAACGGCCTGCTCGGCATCGGCCCGTTTCCGGACGAGGCGCACATCGATCCCGACCTGATCAACGCCGGCAAGCAGACCATCACGGCGCTGCCTGGCGCGAGCTATTTCTCCAGCGCCGATTCGTTCGCGATGATTCGCGGCGGGCATATCAACCTGTCGATCCTCGGCGGCCTGGAAGTGTCCTGCACCGGCGATCTCGCCAACTGGATGGTGCCGGGGAAGATGGTGAAAGGCCCAGGCGGCGCCATGGACCTGGTCAGTGGCGTGCAGCGCGTGGTGGTGCTGATGGAACACACCGCGAAAGATGGTTCGCCGAAGATCAAGAACCAGTGCGACCTGCCTTTGACCGGCAAGCAGGTGGTGGACCTCATCATCACCGACCTATGCGTGTTCGAGGTGGCGAAAGGCAAAGGCCTCACGCTGATCGAACTGCAAGAGGGCGTGACGGTGGAGGATGTAAAAGCGAAAACCGGTTGCGCGTTCGAGGTTCATTCGTCGCTGGGTTGACTCGCACGTGCAGCAAGCGGCGCGCTCCAGTTGGAAGAAGCGGTGTGCGTGAAATGATTCGCGGACGATAGTTCAGACGCGAGGATCTATATCTCGCTTCGCCTGCCCCTCTCCCCAACCCTCTCCCTCGCGAGGGAGAGGGCGCCGGCACCCCGTCGAGAACAGCCCCTCTCCAGCTTAAGAGGGCCAGTAAGCAGGCATCAAATCGCCGGGACCGGCAATGGCTGCGGAAAGCGGATTTCCGCCACGTATCGATTACCGCCCTGCACGTGCAAGTCCAGCGGCCACGCAAAGCGTTCGCTGATGCGGCGCGCGATGGCATATTCGAATCCCTGCTGGCCGGTCGTCAGCGGATCGTGCGCCACGCCAGCGGCAGCGCTTACGCTGACCACGCCGGGCAACACGGTTACCAGCACGGTGCCTTGCCCGGTGTATTGGCTGGCGTGACGGATCAATTGCCAGCACAGCACCGCGAACACGCGCGGCGATCCGTGCAAGGCGAAGGCCGCGGGCTCTTCGAACTGCAATTCGATGGGGTGTCCGTGCAGCATTTCTCGCGCATCGGCCAGTTCGTCGCGCAGCACTTCGTTCACCACGAAATCCTGCTCGCCCTGGCCGTTGTCCGCTTCGCGCGCAAGAATCAGCAATGCCTCCACCAGCGCCTCCATCTCGCGCGTGGCGCGCCGGATGCGTTGCACCGAGCGCTGGCCGAATTCGCTCATGCTCGATTCGTCCGACAGCATGTCGGTGGACATCTTGATCACGGTCAGCGGGCTGCGCAGCTCGTGGCTGGCATCGCGGGTGAAATTACGTTCGCGTTCGTTGTAGCCCGCGATGCGACTGGCGAAGTTGTGGAAACCGCGCGCCAGCGTCGCGACATCCGCATCCACCGGGCGCAGCAGGTGGTCCTGTCCCAGCGCATCGAAGTCGGATTGCCCTTCCTTCCAGTCACCGACCCACTGCGCAAGCTTGCGTACCTGCCGCCAGCTGCGCTCCGCCGCCAGCCACGCCAGTGCGCTTACGATCACGATCAATAGCAGCACCGCGCTCGCCGGCGCCACGTTGTAATAGCCCATCAGGCACGCCACCACCACCGCCACGAGTTGCATGCCGAAGATCAGCATCAACCGGCGTTGAAAGCCGCCGCGCACAGGCGCGGCGCGTTGAGTTGGCGCACCCCTTGTCATGGATGTATCGGTCAGGCGGTCAAGCGATATGGCTGACGGTGGTGGTCTCGGCGTCGAGATCGGCCAAACGATAACCGGCCGAATGGATCGTATGCAGCAGGGCCCGGTCGAACGGCTTGTCGATCACCCGGCGCAGGTTATAAAGATGCGAACGCAAGGTGTCGGAGTCGGGCAACGTGTCGCCCCAGATCTCGCGTTCGATATCGCGCCGGCTGACCACGCGCGGGGATTCGCGCATCAGGATCGCCAGCAGCTTCAGGCCGATCGGCGAGACCGTCAACTCCTGGCCGCTGCGGGTCAGCCGCAGGGTGGCGGTATCCAGGGTCATATCGCCCACCGTCAGCACTTCGCTGGAAACCTGGCGGCGATCGCGGCGGATCAGCGCACGCAGGCGCGCCTCCAGCTCCCGCACTTCGAACGGCTTCACCAGATAGTCGTCCGCGCCGGCCTCCAGGCCGATCAGCTTGTCTTCCAGGGTGTCCCGCGCGGTCAACATCAGCACCGGTGTGGACTTCTTGGCATCGCCGCGCAGCTTGCGGCAGACGTCCAGGCCATCGATCCCCGGGAGCATCAGGTCCAGGACTACCACGTCATAGCTATTGGATACCGCCAAGTGCAGTCCGCTGACGCCATCTTGAGCAAAATCAACGGAGTAACCTCGACGCTCCAGGAATTCGCCGACCATCTCCGCTATCTGGCGGTTATCTTCCACCAACAGGATCAGCCCGGCATGCTCGTCTCGTGAACTCATAATCGCCTCGTCGCCCAGGGTCTTCACATTTGTGAAGGCTAACGACTAAGGGGGTAAGCACGATGTGAATTTGACCCGATGAAAACGTCGCGGCGCATCAATTCAGCAATGGTTTAAGTTGCGGCCAGACCGTGTCCAGCACCAGCGGCTCGCCGGCGGCCACCGGATGCAGGCCGTCTTCCTGCATCAATGCGGGATTCAACGCTACGCCTTGCAACAGGAACGGCAGCCATGCCGTGTGCTTTTCGCGCGCCAGGTCGGCATAGACCGCACGCAGGCCGTCGCGATACTGCGGTCCATAATTCACCGGCAACTCGATGCCCAGCAACAGCACCTTGGCGCCGGCATGCTGGGCCGCATCGATCATCGCGGCGAGATTGCCGCGCAGATTGGCCAGGGATAGTCCCTGCAAACCATCGTTGGCGCCCAGTTCGATCACCACTACGCGCGGATGGTATTGCGCCAGCAGCGCCGGCAGGCGGTTGCGTCCGCTCAGCGAGGTTTCGCCGCTGATGCTGGCATTGATCACCGTCCAGCCCGGCTCCATGTCGTGGAGACGTACTTCCAGCAGATGCACCCAGCCGGCTTCCACCGGGATGTTGTGCGCGGCGGACAACGAATCGCCCAGCACCAGTAGATGTTTCGGTGCAGCGCCTCGGGCGGACGACTGCACTACCCCGATACCGCAAAGCAGAACAAGCAGACAAAGGAAACGACGCATGAGTGATTCTCGTCCGGTTCTCGAGGTCCGGGATGTTAGCAAGTCGGTGAATGGCCCCGAAGGGCGGCTGGATATCCTCAGCAACGTAACGATGCAGGTGAACGCCGGAGAGAGCTTTGCCATCGTGGGTGCTTCCGGCTCAGGCAAGACCACCCTGCTGGGCTTGCTTGCCGGTCTGGATACGCCGACCCATGGCAGCATCCAGCTGGACGGCCATGCGCTGGAACAATTAGATGAGGAAGCGCGCGCGGACCTGCGCCGGCGCCTGGTCGGCTTCGTGTTCCAGTCGTTCCATCTGCTGCCCGCGCTTACCGCCGAGCAGAACGTGATGCTGCCGCTGGAACTGGAAGGCAACCCTGCCGCGCGCGAACGGGCGCGGGAAGCATTGGAAGCGGTCGGGCTCGCCGCGCGGCGCCGGCACTATCCGGCCCAGCTTTCCGGCGGCGAGCAGCAGCGCGTGGCGATCGCACGCGCTTTCGTGCATGGACCGCGCATCCTGTTCGCGGACGAGCCCACCGGCAACCTGGATCGCCGTACCGGTCGACACGTATGCGACCTGCTGTTCGCCCTGAACCGCGATCACCAGACCACGCTGGTGCTGGTCACCCACGACCAGCAGCTGGCCGAGCGCTGCGTGCGGCGCGTGGAATTGCAGGAAGGCCGGCTGGAGTCGCCATGAAGATCCTGTTGCTCGCCCTGCGCAGCCTGCGTCGTGAATGGCACCTGCCGGAGCTGCGCACGCTGGCCGCGTCGCTGGTGCTTGCGGTGGTGTCGCTGGGCGTGGTCGCCACGCTTACCGCGCGCATGGAACACGGCGTGCTGGCCAGCGCCGCCGAACTGATCGGCGGCGACCTTGGCGTTTCCGCGCCGCAGGCTATCCCTGCCACCTTCGCGGCGGCAGGCCGGCAACGCGGCCTGGCCATGACGCGCACGGCGAGCTTTCCCAGCGTCGCCTTCGCCCAGCAGCAGAGCCAACTGCTTGATGTATTGGCCGCGGACGGGGCTTATCCCTTGCGTGGCACGCTGCTGGTCGGCGATGTACGTGGACGGCAGACCATCGCCCATGGTCCGGCAGCCGGTACGGTCTATCTCGATCATCGCGCACTGACAGGACTGCACCGGCAGGTGGGCGATAGCGTGCAGCTTGGCGGCCATGACCTGCGCATCGCGGGCGAGCTGATCCAGGAACCGGACGGCGGCGAACTGGTGGCGATGGCGCCGCGCGCCATGATGAACCTGGGCGATGCCCAACAGGCCGGACTGCTCGGCGAGGGCAGCCGCGCGCGGCACAGCCTGCTGCTGGCCGGCGAACCGGACGCGGTGCAACGCTGGCGGCGATGGGCGCAATCGGTTGCCTTGCCGCAAGGTGGCGAACTGATCACGCCCGAGCAAACCCAGGAACGGATGCGCAGCGCGTTCGATCGCGCGAGTGCCTTCCTGCGCCTTACCGCGCTGCTGTCGGCGCTGCTGTCCGGCGTGGCGATCGCGCTGGCCGCGCAACGCTACGCGCGACGCAAGACCAACGAAGTGTCCTTGCTGCGTGCATTAGGCACTTCGCGCGGACACGTGCTGGGTCTGCTGCTGGGAACGCTGGGCGGGCTCGCCTTGCCGGCGGCGTTGCTTGGCGTACTGCTTGCGCTGGCGTGCGCACAAGCCACATGGATGTTCGCCAGCCAGCTGTTTTCCGGCGTACCGACCGTATTGCCCCTGATGCCGTCGCTCGCCGCCGCGGGCATGGGCATTGCCGTGCTGCTTGGCTTCGCCCTGCCCCCGCTGGTACGGCTTGCCGATGTGCCGCCGGCGGCGGTATTCCGGGCCAGCCTGGCGCGCCGCATCCGCCGCTTCGATGTGTTGTACCTGATTCCCGCTGTCGTCGCCCTGGCGCTGATCTGGACCCTGAGCGGCTCAGCCACGCTCGCCGGCATTCTTGCCGCCAGCCTGTTGGGGGTGGCGGTGGTCGCCGCACTGCTGGCGACGTTGCTGCTGTGGCTTGCGCGACGCATCGCACCGGGCGGCCACCCCGCCTTGCGGCTGGGCATGGCGGCCCTGGCCCGGCGACGCGGCTTGAGCATCGTGCAGGCGACCGCCCTGAGCCTGGGGCTCACTGCCCTGTTGCTGCTCGCCGTCGTGGCGCCCGCCTTGCTCGATGGCTGGCGGCAGGAACTGCCCAGCGATACGCCAAACTGGTTCGTGCTCAACTTGCAGGACGACCAGCGCGCCGATTTCAGCAAGGCGCTCGACCGCCTCGGCGCAAACCAGCTCAACATGATGCCGCTGGCGGTGGGCAAGCTCACCGCGATCAATGGCAAGTCGATCGATACCCTGCATTTCAAGGACGAACGCGCCAAACAATGGAGCGATCGCCAACTGCGCCTATCCTGGGCCGATACGTTGCCGCCCTACAACAGCGTGATCGCCGGCCACTGGTTTGCATCGAACCCGCCGACCGCCGAAGTCTCGGTGGACACCATGTGGCGCGACATGTACGCGCTCAAGCTAGGCGACACCATGCGTTTCGACGTGGGCGAAGGCCAACTCGAGGCGCGCGTGACCAGCTTCCGCCATGTGGACTGGGGTTCGTTCCGCGTGAACTTCTTTTTGCTGGTGGATCCAATGCACGCCAACGCGCTGCCGCACACCTGGCTCGCCAGCTTCTACCTGGCGCGCGGCAACAGCCCGGCGCTGGCGGGGCTTTCGCGCGCTTACCCGAATCTCAGCCTGGTGGACGTGGACGCGCTGCTCGACCGCGTGCGCGAGATCGTGCAACGGGTGACGGGCGCGGTGCGCTGGGTGCTGGGTTTCAGCCTGCTTGCCGGCGCGCTGGTGCTGGCTGCCGCGTTGGCGAGCAGCGGACAGGAACGCCGCCACGAAGCGGCTTTGCTGCGCACGCTGGGCGCCCGCCGGGGACTTTTGCGTATCGCCGCCGCCTGCGAATTCGCCCTGCTCGGCTTGATTGCCGGTATCACCGCGTCGATGGGCGCCATGGTGGGTGGCTGGTGGCTGGGGCGCAGCGTGTTCCATCTCAAGGACTTCGTGCCGCAGCCGCTGCCGCTGCTCCTTTCTGCCTTCGCGGCGGCAGTGGTAGTGATGCTGCTGGGATTGGCCGGCACGCGCAAAGTGACGCATACGCCACCGATGCGCCTGCTGCGGGCCGAATAGCGACGGGAGACGCCGCAAGCACGCAATCCCTCACTCATTCCTTGCGGCGCAACCCGGTAGGATGCGGATTCCTCCGCCACGAGTCCGCGCATGTACACGCTCTATTATTCGCCGGGCACCGCCAGCATGGTGGTACACCTGGCTTTGCTGGAAATCGGCGCCGAGTATCGGCTCGAACTGGTCGATTTCGCCAAGGATGCGCAACACAGCGCGGAATATCTGCAGCTCAATCCCGGCGGCAAGGTTCCGGTATTGCTGGTGGATGGACGAGCGCTGCATGAATCGGGCGCGCTGCTCACCGTGCTGGCCGAGCGCCATCCGGAAGCCAGGCTGATACCGCAGGCCGGCACGCCAGAACGCGATGCATGGCTGCAATGGATGGTGTTCCTCAGCAACACGCTGATGTCCACCTATCGATACTGGTTCTACCCGCACGAACTGGGCGCCGACGAACACCCGCCGGCGATCCGCACGGCCTTGCAGCACAACATCGAAAACGTGTGGGACCGGCTCGAAGCACACCTGCTGGCACACGGGCCCTACATGCTCGGCGCTGAATTTTCCGGAGTGGATCTGCTGCTCACCATGCTCATGCGCTGGTCGCGCAACATGCCGCGTCCGGCGACCGAATGGCCCGCCTTGAAACGGCTGGCCGATCTCGTGCGCGCACGCCCCAGTTGGAAGCGGCTTTACGAGTTGGAAGGCTTGACCGAGTGGCGGTGACCCTGACCCGGAACTACGCAGGCTGACCGCCATGGCCGCAGCCACCCACCCCTGGCTCAACCGCCTGCAACACGAATGGCTGTTGCTGCTGTTCACCACGCTCACGCTGGTGCTGGCGTGCGTCGATCCGCAGCCATGGGAACATTACCGGCGCTGGCTGCAATGGCCCACGCTGTGCGGGCTGCTCGGCTTGCTGATCGCGATCCAGGGCATCCGCGATAGCGGCATGGTGCAACGCTTCGCCGGCATGCTGGTCGCACGCATGCATTCCTTGCGCGGCGTGGGGTTGTTGCTGGTCAGCATGACCGCGCTGCTGTCGATGGTGCTGACTAACGATGTGAGCCTGTTCCTGATGGTGCCGTTGACGGTGGCGATCGGCGGCATGTCCAACTTGCCGATCCTGCGCATGGCCGTGCTGGAAGCGCTTGCGGTGAACGCCGGTTCCACCCTGAGCCCGATCGGCAATCCGCAGAATCTGTTGATCTGGCAGCACGCGCAGCTGCCGTTCCTGCATTTCGTCGCGGCGTTGCTGCCAGCCGCCGCGGTGATGTTCTTGCTGGTTGCGATGCTTACTGTGGCCTGGCTGCCCAAGCATCGCGTGGAACTGTACGCGGACCGGCTCGGCCAGCAGCAGCGATCAGTCTCCTTGGCGCTGTTGTCCGTGATCAGCCTTGCCATGATGGTGCTGATGATGGAACACGGCCACGCCCCACTCGGCGCCATGCTGCTGGTGGTTCCGTTCGCGCTGTTTTCGTGGCGCAGCCTTGCGCGCATCGACTGGCTGCTGATGGCGACCTTCGCGACGATCTTTCTTGGCCTGGGCCATTTCGCGGAACTGCCGCTTATCGACCACGCCCTTGGCCGCATTGATTTCAAACAGCCGCTGGCGCTCTATCTCGGCGGCATTGCCAGCTCCCAGCTGATCAGCAACGTGCCGGCCACGGTCCTGCTGCTCGATCGTGCGCAGGACGCCCTGGCGCTGGCGGTAGCCGTCAACGTCGGCGGCTTTGGCGTGGTGATCGGATCGCTGGCGAACCTGATCGCGCTGCGGCTGGCCAAACAGCCGCATTCAATGCGGCTGTTCCACCAGGTATCGGTGCCGTTCCTGCTGGTTTGCGCGCCGCTGGTCTACCTGGTGACGCGCCTGCTGTCCTGATCAGTCGTCGTCGCGCGGCACGCTTACCTTGCCGCCGATGTTGCTGTGGCTGACGTCGCCGCTGCCTTTCGCACCTACGATAAGGTCGCCGCGCACATTGTTGACCTCCAGGTCGCCCGACCCCAGCGTACCGACGTTGACGCTGCCGTCCACGTGATCCAGCGTGACATCGCCCGAACCGACGCTGCCAACGTTTACGTTGCCGTGCACGACGCGCGCCTTGAGGTCGCCCGAACCGATCGAACCCGCGCGCAGGCTGCCGATCTCGGACACTTCCACGTCGCCCGAGCCGGCGGTCACCGACACTTCGCCGGCGACATGGTCGATATGCAGGTCGCCCGATCCGGTCTGCGCCGTAAGCTGCGTCAAGCCGCTGATGTAGGCATCGCCGGAACCATCGTTGACCGTCACCGGCATTTGCGCCGGAAGCTGCATCTGCAGATCGAGGTATTCGTAGGAAACGCCGAATACGCTGATGGTGAACGAGTGCTCGCCGCCCACGTCGACGATCAACTGATCGCCTTCGCGGTGCTGGGTAACCTGCAGGTTGTCCAGCGCGCTTTGCGATGAAGCGCAGGCGTGTCCGGTAAGTTCGAGCCCGTTGGCATGGCCGCTGCCGACCAGATGGATGTCGTGGCTGTGCAATTCGATCTGCACGCCGCGCACACCCGCCAGGTCATCGTGCAGGTTGCGCGGCGCGGAATAGCGGCACTGCTCCGCCGCGGCGCCCAACGGCAGCGACAACAGGGCCAGTAGGACAAATGTATGCGGTACCAGGGTGCGACGCATGCGAAATCTCCAGACGGTGTATGGGTGATGAGATGCCCGCCAGCCAGAAAAGGTTGAGTACAGGGCCAGTCTGCGGCCGGACCGCCACGCGGACCAGATGCCTTTTGGCGCATGGATCCGGCGCCGGCTGCGCCCGCGCTGGATGGCGACCGGGAGGCGGAAAAGCGACCGGCAAAGCCGCGGCGTTACAGCTCTTCCGTCTTGGCCCGTCGCCAGAGCGCTTCCTGTTGCGCCAACGTCAATGCCGAAAGCGGCTTGCCGTCGGCGGCCGCCCGCTGTTCCATCCAGCGGAAGCGCCGCTCGAACTTCGCGTTGGCGTGCTTGAGCGCCCGCGTGACGTCCACGCCGGCGTGCCGCGCCAGGTTCACCGCCACGAACAGCACGTCGCCGATCTCATCTTCCAGCCGCGACGGATCCGCGCCGGCTTCAAATTCGGCGTCGACTTCGGCCAGTTCCTCGTGCAGCTTTTCGATCACCGGACGGTGGCCGGGCCATTCGAACCCGACCGTCGCGGCGCGTTGCTGCAGTGTCCATGCGCGCTGCCATGCCGGCCGGCCGCGCGAGACGCCGGCCAGCGCGCTATCGTCCTGCGCATCGCCCTTCGCGGCGCGTTCGCTGGCCTTGATCTGCTCCCACGCCTGCTTCTGTTCCTCGCCGCTGGCGTAGACCGCGTCGCCGAACACATGCGGATGACGGCGCAGCATTTTGTCGCTGATCGCATGCACCACATCATCGAAATCGAACAGTCCCTGCTCTTTCGCCATCTGCGCATGGAATACCACTTGCAGCAGCAGGTCGCCGAGTTCGTCGCGCAAATCCTGCCAGTCGCAGCGATCGATGGCGTCGGCGACCTCGTAGGCTTCCTCGATGGTGTAAGGCGCAATGGTGCTGAAATCCTGCTGCACATCCCACGGGCAGCCGTGCTGCGGATCGCGCAGGCGCGCCATGATCGCGAGCAGATCGGCAAGCCGATGGCGCGTCGCGGTGTTCACGGCAGGCCGGCTTCGCGCAGGCGCATGATCCAGTCGATGCCGGCATCGCCCACGGCAAGGAATTCCGGATTGAGCAGGGACTCGCCGCGGTTGTAATGCAGCGGCACTCCGGCGAGATCCAGCACCGCGCCGCCGGCTTCTTCCAGTACGCATTGGGCGGCGGCGGTATCCCATTCACTGGTGGGGCCGCGGCGCAGATAGGCATCGGCGGCACCGCGCGCGATCAGGCAGAACTTGAGCGAGGAACCCAGCGGCTGCAGCAGGTAATCATCGCCAAGCAGGCGACGCATCACCGCCTCTTCCGATCCGCCATGCGAGCGGCTGCCGGCCGCCACCGGCGGACGCGCCAGTTGGCGGGTGAAGATGCGCTCCCATTCGGCATCCCGTTGCACCTGCCACCATGCGCCATGACCGCGCGCGGCGGCGAACAGTTCGTCGGTGACTGGCGCCAGGACCACGCCCATCACCGTCTGGCCGTGATCGACCAGCGCGATGTTGACGGTGAATTCGCCGTTGCGCTTGACGAATTCGCGGGTGCCATCGAGCGGATCGACCAGCCAATAGCGCGACCACGTGCGGCGCTGCTCCCATGGCAACTGGCTGGCCTCTTCCGAGACCACGGGCAACCGCGGATCGAGCTGGGCAAGGCCGGCGGCAATTACCTTCTGGGCCGCCAGGTCGGCCGCGGTGAGCGGTGAAAGGTCATCCTTCACCGCCACATCGAAGTCTTCGCGGTAGACGGCCATGATGGCTTCACCGGCGTGGCGCGCCAGCATGCCGATCGCATGCAGCAAGGGAAGTTCGGGTCTATCGCTCACGTTGGTGGCAGGCGTCCGGCGAGGTATTCGCGCGCCAGGAACAGCGCGGCGATGGAGCGGCCTTCGGTGACGTCGTCACGCGAGACCAGCGTATGCAGTTCGGCCAGTTTCCAGGGCACTACGTCGAGCGGCTCCGGCTCGTCGCCCGGCAGGCGTTCGGGGTAGAGATCCTGCGCCAGCACCACGTGCGCCATGTGCGTCATGTAGGAGGGCGACAGCGAAAGGTTGTGCAGGATCTTCAGCTTGCGCGCGCCATAGCCGACTTCTTCCTTCAACTCCCGATTGGCGCCCTGCTCGACCGTTTCGTCGCGATCGAGCCGGCCCTTCGGCAGGCCCAGTTCATAGCGATCCAGGCCCACGCCGTATTCGCGTATCAGCAGCACGGTATCGTCATCCAGCATCGGCACGATGATCACCGCGCCAAGACCGTGGCCCTTCAGGCGTTCGTAGGTGCGGTGCTCGCCGTTGGAAAATTCCAAGTCCACCTGTTCGACGCGCAGGAAGCTGCTGGTGTCCGAATCGCGTGTGGCATGGATGAGCGGATAGCGTGGCATGCGCCGATTGTAGCGGGGTTTGGCGGTCCCTTCCTTATGCGGAACGGGAAAGACGTTGCAGCGCCTGGGCATGGATCGCCGGCGTACCCGCCAGCACGCTGCGGGTATCGAGGTTCACCGCCTTCCCGTCGAGATCGGTGAACGCCCCGCCGGCTTCGCGCACGATCACCGCCAGCGCGGCGATATCCAGGATATTGACGTCCGATTCGATCACCAGGTCCAGTCCGCCGCGCGCAAGCAGATGGTAGTGGCAGAAATCGCCGTAGCCGCGAATGCGGTTGCTGTCGCGGATCAGCGCGCCCAGCGCGGACCAGCGCGCATCGCCAGTCAAGCTTTTGACGTTGCCGATCGATAGCGATGCCTGGTCCATGGCCAGGGTCCGCGCCACCTGCGCACGTTCGCCCTGGAACCAGGCGCCAGCGCCGGCACAGGCCCACATCGTTTCGCCATAGACCGGCGCGCTGGAGACGCCCAGCACCAGTTCGCCGCGATGCATCAGCGCGATCTGCGTGGAGAAAAACGGCGTGCGGCGCACGAAACTCTTGGTGCCATCCAGCGGATCGACCAGCCACAACAGGCCATCGCGATCGCCATCGAGCCCGAATTCCTCGCCATAGATCGACGCGCCCGGCAAGGCCGGTGCGAGCACGGCGCGAATAGCTTGCTCGGCTTCGCGATCGGCTACCGTCACCGGCGTGGCGTCGGATTTGATCTCCACATCCACGCCACGTTTCCAGTAATGCCGGATCACCTCGGCCGCGGCATCCGCTGCCTCGCGCGCCGCGCGCAGCGCCGCATCCCACTGCTGTTCGCTCATGCTTTTCCCGTACCGAATTGGGCCAGACCGCCACGATAGCGGAGTTCAAGCGTGCCGTCCGCCGCCGGCGTGCCCAGGCCATGCAACCAGCGCAGCAAGGCGGGATCATCGCTGCGCGGCTTGAGGTCCAGCCGAAGATCCCAGCCAAGCGGGCTGAAAGATAGACGTCCAGCCGTCCGCAAGGGTCCGTGGCCATCGTCGTCGAGGGTGGCATGCAGCACACCCGACTGGCCCATGATCGCCAGCCGCAGCACACCCAGACGCACCGGTCCTTGTCCGGTATCCACGGCAGCCTGCGACCAGCTGCCCTGTGCATCGAGCTGCATCGGCCAGTCGCCCTGCCATTGCGCGTGCGGGATGTGCAGGTCGAACTGCCCCTGCGGCTGGCCATGCAGCCACGGCTGTACGCCAAGCATCGCCATGTCCAGGTGCAAGGTAACGTCGCGCCACGCTTGCTGCGTGGCGGAAATGCGATGCATCCAGCCCTGCACTTGCAACTGCGGCTGTTGCAGCTTCAATCCCAGCTGGATATCGCCGATCAGCGCACGGTGCGAAAGGGTCCAGGCAACGCGGCCCAAGCGGGTGCCGTCCGCCATCGACACCTGCCCCGCACGGCCGTTCCACAATGTTCCTTCAAGCTGTTCGAACTGCACGCCGTGCAAGGACGATCGCAGCCACGGCAGCACCCATCGCGCCGGCATGAACCACACCAGCAGCGCGAAGGCGAGAACGAATGCCGCCAAGCCGGCCAGCACCACACGCAAGCGTTTCATCAAGCCGATTCCAAATGACGTTCCGCCCGTCATCCAGAAGCGACTTGCCCAGTACGCTCCGAACGACGGGAAACACGCCGGCGCCCTTGAGTCGCACCGGCCGATGCATCGATCATAGCCGGATGACCCACACTCCCCACGCCAATGCCGCCCTTGCGCGGCGCGATCTGCGGCACATCTGGCATCCCTGCACCCAGATGCACGACCACGAACAGGTGCCGATGGTGCCGATCGTCCGCGGCGAAGGCGCGTGGCTGATCGATGCCGAGGGCCGCCGTTACCTGGACGGCATCAGTTCGTGGTGGACCAATCTGTTCGGCCATGCCAACCCGCGTATCGCCGCGGGCCTGGCCGAGCAGGCACGCACACTGGAGCATGTCATTTTTGCCGGCTTTACCCATCCGCCGGCGATCGAGCTGGCCGAACAGCTGGTACAGATCACGCCATCCGGGCTGGACAAGGTTTTCTTCGCCGACAACGGCTCGGCCGCGATCGAAGTGGCGCTGAAGATGAGCTTCCATTACTGGCTCAACCAGGGTCATGGCGAGAAGACCCGCTTCATTGCGCTCACCGGCAGCTACCACGGCGAAACGCTCGGCGCCCTGTCGGTCAGCGATGTCGCGCTGTATCGCAAGACGTATGCGCCGCTGCTGCTCACGCCGCTCCTGGCGCCTTCGCCGGATACCTACGGCGCCGAAGCGGGCGAATCCCCCGAACAAACCGCCACGCGCCGGCTGGAAGCGATGCACGCGCTGCTGGAACGCCATGCGCACGAAACCTGTGCCGTGATCGTGGAGCCATTGGTGCAGTGCGCTGGCGGCATGCGCATGTACCACTCCAGTTATCTGAGCGGATTGCGCGCGCTGTGCGATCGCTACCACGTGCATTTCATCGCCGACGAAATCGCGGTGGGCTTTGGCCGTACCGGCACGATGTTCGCCTGCGAGCAGGCGCAGGTCGCGCCCGATTTCATGTGCCTGTCCAAGGGGCTGACCGGCGGCACCCTGCCGCTTTCCGCGGTGCTGACCACGCAGCGTGTCTACGAGGCGTTCTACGCCGAATACAGTGCGGGCAAGGCTTTTTTGCATTCGCACAGCTATACCGGCAATCCGCTGGCCTGCCGCGCCGCGCTGGAAACGCTGGCGATCTTTCGCGACGAACCGGTGCTGGAGCGCAACCGCGTGCTTGCCGCCCACCTGGCAAAACGCTTGGCGCCGTTGCGCGATCATCCGCATGTCGCCGATGTGCGCCAGCAAGGCATGATCGCGGCTGTCGAACTGGTGGCGGACAAGGCCACGCGGCGCGCCTTTCCAGCGGAAGAACGGCGTGGCCTGCGCGTTTTCCTGCATGGCCTGCAACGCGAAGCGCTGCTGCGCCCGCTAGGCGACATCGTCTACTTCATGCCGCCTTACGTGGTGAGCGAAGACGAGATCGACCATCTGGTCGAGGTGGCAAGCGAAGGCATCGCGCTGGCCATAAGGGACTGATTCGTTTCGTAGCGGGCTGTTTACCCCGTCGGTCCGCTCGAAGGCCGGCCATAAAGACGGCCTGGCGTGTTCAGGCGAATCAACAACCGGCCCTGGCGCGCGGTATTCTCCGCTCACCGATCAAGCAAGCAGACGCATGCGCAGCACCCGCATCCATATCGACCAGCCGCTGGCCGTAGCCGCTGAATTGGCATTGCCGCCGCAAGCCGCCGAACACGTGGCGCGCGTGCTGCGCATGAATGCCGGCGACAGCCTCACCCTGTTCAACGGCGACGGCTACGACTATGCCGCCACGCTGGTGGCCATCGGCAAGCGCGACGTCGTGGCGCGCATCGAGGATCGCGAACAGATCGCCAACGAATCGCCATTGCAACTCACCCTTGCGCAAGGCGTGGCGCGCGGCGAGAAGATGGACCTGATCGTGCAGAAAGCCACCGAGCTGGGCGTCACCCGCATCGTGCCGCTGTTCACCGAGCGCTCCGAAGTAAAACTCGACGCGGCGCGCGCTGAAAAACGGCTGTCGCATTGGCGCGCGGTCGCCGCCAGTGCGTGCGAGCAAAGTGGCCGCGTGCGCGTGCCTGACATAGCGCCCGCGCAAGCATTGTCATCCTGGCTGGACAACCTGGCCGAAGACGGTACGCAGCGCCTCGCGCTGCTGCCGGAAGGCACCTTGCGGCCACGCGAACTACGCTTTGGCGAAGGCGGCGGATTGCTGGTGGTCGGCCCCGAGGGCGGCCTTGGCGAGCGCGATGTCGCCGCGCTGGGCGAAGCCGGTTTCCATGGCTTGCGCCTGGGACCACGCATCCTGCGCACGGAGACCGCGGGATTGGCCGCACTGGCGGCGTTACAGGCGTTGCACGGCGACATGTAACGCCGCTCGAGGCGGTACGCCGCAGGCCGTGGCGAGGTCGCCCGGCCATTGGCTGCGCGCAGATCAGCTCGCCTGCTGCAGCAGCTCGGTCACTTCGCTTTCGATGCCTTCCAGGTCCGGAATCATCGCTACGTCGTCGCGTACCAGCACCTGCGCCTTCACCCCGCGCGGCAGGGGCTTGCCGTCGTGCGTGGGAATGATCAGCTCGGCATTGAGCGTGGTCAGGCGCGGGAAGCCTTGTGTAACCACCGCCACGAACGGCAGTTCGGCGTTCCCGCCGAACGCCTTCAGCACGGCTACGCGCACGCTGAGGTCGGCGTCGCCTTCCTGCGCGCCGGCCAGCTTGGTGAACGAAACCAGCGGTACCCGCCAGCCACGCCACGCGATCCGTCCGAGCAACCATTCGGGCGCGCCGGCGATCGGCTCGGGCGTGGCCAGCGTAATCACCTCGGCCACGGTGGCGTTCGGCAGCAGCAGGCGCAGATTGCCGACCGGCACCAGCACACAGCGGATTTCACGGGGTAACGGCTGTTCGCTCATCGGAAGTCCTCGACCAGGCGCCCCGCAAGCTCGCGCGGCGAACCAGAAAAACTGGCGAGCCGTTCGGCCAGCACGCCATTGACCATATCGGAGTATTGATCGTTGCCCGACGATTCCACCCACACCTGCCCGCCACGATCGTGGATGGCCTGGGCGCCGGCCACGGCATCAGTCGCCCGCCCGGCAAACACGATGGCCAGCGCGTCGCGCCCGAATACGTTCGCCGCCATCGTGAAACTGCTGTCGATGGAAGGCGTCTGTTCGTTGGCATCTTCGTTGGCCGCGGTAAGCTCGACCTTCCCGTCGCGCGTGATGCGCACTTGCTGTCCGCGCGGTACCACGACGATTTCGCCAAGCCGTGCGCGCATGCCGGGCGCCGCCACTTTCAGCGGCAGGGCACTATGCGCGGCCAGCGACTCGGCCAACTGCTCGGCGGTGCGGCTGCCCTGATGCTGGGTCAACAGGACCGGCAACCGGATATCGTCGGGTAATGCGGCGAGGAAAGCCGACAGCGAAGCGTGGCTGTCGCGCGCCGCACCCAACACCAGCAGTCGCGCGAACGCGGTGTCCAGTTCGTGCAGGTGCGTCTCGTAGGGCTCGTATGCCTGCCTGGGCGCGACGGCTTCCTCGATCGATACCAGTTCCAGGCTCATGCCCGGCTCGATCGGCGGCTCGTTGCCTTCCGGCAGTTCGGCGTCGGGCGCCAGATAATCGGCGGCGCTGACTTTTTCGATACCGAAGTTCGACCCCGCTTCGCTCGCATCCTTGGCGGAAGAAAGGTCGTCTTCCTCGACGAAACCCCACTCCGGTGCGGAGTGCCCAGGCGTCTGCTGCGCCAGCGACGCCTTTTCCAATACGGGCGGCGTGATTTCTTCGTCGAGCGAGGTAAGCGAGAGATGGTCCAGGTTGATGTTGAACGCCGGCGCCACGGCATGTGAGTTCTCGGCCTGCGGCGCGGCCGCTTCGAGCGACTCGGCGGCCGGCAATGCGATGTGCGACGGGGCCGGCGGATCGTCCCGCCAGCCAAAATGGCCATCGTGCAGCGGCGGCAATGCATCGCCCTCGCTGTATTTCAGGCCCGTGCCGAATTCGTCTTCCACATGGCCCGGGCCTTCATCCGACGCCAGCAAGGCTTCGAGTTCGGCGGCGAGCGTTTCCGAATCGGCACTCGACGCCGCATGCTCCAGCGTCATGTCGTCGGTGGCGGCAACGAATTCCGGCACGGGCTCCTCTGCCACCGGTTCCTCGACCACCGTTTCCTCGGCCTCCGGCTGCGGCACCGTTGCGTGGGGTTGCGCCGGGATATCCGGCACGGCCGGCGGCGCCACTTCGCGGGCATGGTCAGGGCGCGGCGGATCGATGCTGCTGCCATCCAGCGCCTTGGCCGCCAGGTGGCGCGCCCAGCGCGCACGGTCCCAGCCGTCCAGCGCGCGGCTGGCCTGCGCGTCGTTGAACACTACCGGTATGTCGCCGGATTCGATCAGTCCGTAGATACGATCGAGCGCGGCATCGTCCACCGCGTCGTCGAGATTGACCACCAATACGTCCACGCCGGCATGGCGCAGCGTGGACTCGTCGAAACTGCTCAATGGACCTTCGTGTGCGATCCGCGCGCCATGCTCGCAGAGCGCAGCGCGTAGATGGCTACCCAGCTCGGCATCGTCGAAGAACAAGGCAATGTTCTTCTCACTCATTTACCGGCTCCTGCGCATGCAGCTCCAGTACTTCGCTGATCTGCGCCAGCAATTCGGCTTCCTGGTAGGGCTTGCCCAGATACCGCTCGACGCCGATGTCGAAGGCGCGCTGGCGATGCTTTTCGCCGGTGCGCGAAGTGATCATGATGATCGGCACGTGGCGGAAGCGCGGATCGGCCTTCATCTGCGTCGCCAGCTCGTAGCCATCCATCCGCGGCATCTCGATATCGAGCAGCATCAGGTTCGGTACGCGCTCGTGCAGTTTCTCGATCGCGTCGAGGCCGTCCTTCGCGGTTTCCACTTCGTATTCGTGGCGTTCGAGCACGCGGCCGGTGACCTTGCGCATGGTGATCGAATCGTCCACCACCATCACCAGCGGACGTGTGCGCACATCCTCCACCAGCGGTGCCACGGTCGCGTGGTCCAGGCCCTCGGCGAGGCGCTGTTCGCGGCGGTTGAGGCCGTGACGCACCAGCGGGGCGAGGTCGAGAATGACCAGCACCGAGCCGTCGCCCATGATGGTGGCGCCGAGGATACCCGGCACCGAACTTACCTGCGGGCCAACCGACTTCACCACGATTTCGCGCGAACCGATGACCGCGTCGATGCGGATCGCAGCGCGCAGTTCGCCAGAACGGGTCAGCAGCAACGGCACCTGTTCTTCTTCGCCCACGTGGCCTGACGCCAGGCCGAGCAGCTCGGCCAGGTCGTGGATGCCGTAATCCTCGCCGTTGTATTCGAACTGCGGCTCGTCCTGGGCCATCCGCTGCGCCAATTCATCCGGACTGATGCGCGCCACGCCCTGCACCGAGGTCATCGGGATGGCGAAGTTGGATTCGCCGATGCGTACCAGGATCGCCTGGGTCACCGCCAGGGTGAATGGCAGGCGCAGCACGAAGGTGGTGCCTTCGCCCTGCCGCGATTCGATCGCCAGCGAGCCGCCCAGTTGCTTGATTTCGTTGGCCACCACGTCCATGCCCACACCGCGGCCGGCAAGCTGGGTGACGGTGCTGGCGGTGGAGAAGCCGGTCTGGGTGATCAGGGCCAGCAACTGGTCATCGCTGAGGCGGGTTTCCTGGCGTAGCAGACCGCGCTCGATCGCACGCTTGCGGATCGCCTCGCGATCCAGGCCGCGGCCATCGTCGCTGACGCGCACTACCACCTCGGTCGCTTCGCGCGCGACCCGGATGCGTACCGCGCCCTCGTCCGGCTTGCCTGCCTTGCGCCGCTCTTCCGGCGATTCGATGCCGTGCGCCACGGCGTTGCGCAGCATGTGCTCGAACGGCGCCTTGATGCGGTCGAGCAGGTTGCGATCCATTTCGCCGTGCGCGCCTTCCACGTACAGCTGCGCGCTCTTGCCCTCTTCCAGCGCGGCCTGGCGCAGCGTGCGGCGCAGGTTCGGCACCATCGTGTCGAACGGCAGCATGCGCGTGCGCAACAAGCCTTCCTGCAATTCGGAGCTCACGCGCGACTGCTGGATCAGCAGCGTTTCCGCCTGGCGGGTAAGTTCGTCGAGCATGTTCTGGATCGACACCAAGTCGGACACCGACTCGGCCAAGGCACGCGAGTACTGCTGCAGCTGCGAGAAGCGATCGAGTTCGAGCGGGTCGAACACGCCGATACCCGCTTCGCGGTGCTCGCGCTGGAAGCGCGCGATGATCTGCGCTTCGGTTTCGATTTCCAGCATGCGCAGCTGGCCGCGCAGACGCGCGACGGTCTGTTCGAGTTCGACCAGGTTGAAGCGGTATGCCGATACCTGCTGTTCCAGGCGCGAACGATAGATCGCCACTTCGCCGGCGTTATTGACCAGGTTGTCGAGCAGATCGGCGCGGACGCGGATCTGTTCCTGCGCGGTACGGGCGGTTTCGTCCTGCCCCGCATCTTCGGCAGGCAGCAGCGAAGGCAGCTGCAGCTCCGGCAAGGGCGACGCGGGCTCCGGTGCGGAGACGTCAGCGCTGGCGTCCTGCCCGGCCTGGACGCCATCGTGCAGGCGCTCGATCATTGCATGCGGGTAAGCAATGGCCTTGCCTTGCGAGACACGCTGCACCAGCCCGTGCATCTGGTCGAAAGCGGCCTCGAGCGTGCCGATCAGCGGACCGGTGCGCTGCGGGTCGATGTTCTGCGAACGCTCCAGCAGGCTTTCGATCGCGTGGCTCAAATCACCTATCGGCGTGACGCCGGCGATGCGCGCACCACCCTTGAGCGTATGCAGTGCACGCAGCAGCCCCGCCATATGCGAGACGTCCGTCGGTTCGCCGTGCCACTTGGCGAGCACGCCGTCGGCATCGTCGAGAATTTCGCGCGCTTCTTCGCTGAAGATTTCCAGCAGGTCCGGATCGATGTGACCGAAACTGACCAATTCGCCGGCCAGTGCCGGTTCGGCGGCTTCATGCACGAAGTCGGCAGCGGCCGGCGCCGGTTCGTGCGCCACGGGCGCAACGGTTTCCTCGCCCAGGGCCTGCAGAGGTTCCTCGCTCGGGATCTCGCGCCCGGTCGCTTCCTCGTCCGCATGGCTCGGCGCGGATTCGTCGCTCGCTACAGGCTGCGCTTCATCGGATTCGTTCGCCGCGGATTCGTTCGCCGCGACCGGCTCGACGTCGAGAGGATGCCCGATCTCGAGGGCATCATCGGTCGGCTCTGGCGCCGCGCCATCATCGACCTCCATGGCGTCGAGGCTGGCAAGCAGCGCGGCAAATTCTTCGTCCTCGGTGCTTGGCGCCTGCGTGACGCGAACGGCCGGCTGTTCATCGATTGCCTCGTCCGGGACATCCGCCTCGTGCGCGGAAAGCGCAGCCAGCAGTTCGGCCTCGTAGTCCTCGGTCGCAGGCGCCTGGCCGCCGTCGACGGTTTCGTGCGACGACGCCGGCTCCGCAGAGACAGGCTCGCCCTGCGCGGGCAATATTTCCTCGGGCGCGACATGCTCGGTACGCGGCTGCACCGGCTCGACCGGCAGCGCGCGCGGTTCGAACACCACGTGCGCCATCTGTGGTTCGGGCTGGTGGTCGCGCAACTCGCCCAGCCGCGCGATCAGCGCGGACGCATCGGGCAGGCGCGGATGCGGCGCGTCGAATTGCGCCATCACGTCGTCGACCACGTCGGCGCTTTGGCGTAACAGCCGGACGCCTTCGATGGACAGCGGCTGACCCGCGGCGCGCAAGCGCTTGAGCAGGCTTTCCAACGGCGACAGCAGCTGGATCAGCAGCGGGATATCGACCATGGCGATGGCACCGTGCAAGGTGTGCACGGCACGCAACAGGCTATCGTCGACGGGTAGTTCGCTCTCGGCGAAATCCGCCGCGTTGCGAATCGTTTGCAGGTATTGCGCGACTTCGCTGCGCAGGATTTCCAGCAGCACCGGATCGACCGGCGGCAGTACCGGTTCGTGGATCGTCAGCTCGAACGGCGCCGTTTCAGGTGCCACCTGCGCGGCGGCGACGGAAGAGTCGGTATGCGTGGCGGCGGGAACGGCATCGATCGCTGCCGCCGAGCGCGGCACGCGGCGACGCACCACGCGGCGCACGGTTTCGGTGGCGCCAGCAGCGTATTGCTCCACGCTGGCCTGCTCGCCGGCCGCAAGGCGGTCGGCGGCCTGCATGATCGCGCTGAGCGGCGCGTTCGGCACCACGCCGTCCTTCAGCATGGCAAGCAATTGCGGCAAGGCCTCGATGGCATGCCCGACCAATGCCTGCACGCCCTCGTGCGGCGGAATGCTGCCATCCAGCACGCGATTGAGCATGTTCTCCACGCGCCAGGCGAATTCGCCCAGCACGCTCGCGCCGACCAGCCGGCCCGAACCCTTCAGCGTGTGGAAAGACCGGCGAATCGGCGTGAGATCGGCCAGTTGGCCGGGATCGGTCATCCAGCTTTGCTGCGCGCTGCGCAGATTGCTGATCTCTTCCTGCATTTCCTCCAGGAAGATATCGCGGATGTCGTCGTCGATGCCTTCGGTGCTGGCCTGGAAACTGGCGGTCGCGGCCAACGGATCGGCGACGGCAACCTGCTCCTCGATTTCTTCCTCGATCTCGATCCAGTCGTCGCCGTCGTCAAACGCCGAGGACGGAATCTGCGCGCCGCTTTCGGATTCGACCAGGTGCAGGCCGGTGAGGTCATGCATGGCCGGCGGCGGCGTTTCGCTGCTGCCCAGGAACAATTCGCTCGCGTCATCGCCATGGGCGACGCTGACCGATTCATTCAGCACCGGTGCCGGTACCTCGGCGCGCGTTTCCACGACCGGCTCCGGCAGCGCCTTGGCCAACGGCGGCGGCCAATAGCCGAGTCCGCCCAGGCTGTGCTCGGCGACATCCAGGATATGTTCGAGCCCGCCGCGGTGTTCGCGGGCGGCTTCCAGGTAGTACTCCAGTGCAGCCAGCGCATCGGCCAGCTGGTCCATCTGCGCGCTGCTCGGAACGCGCTGGTCCACGCACAATTCGTTACCGATGAAGCGGCCAACGCCTTCGGCGATTTGCGCCGGACGCGGCGAGGACAGCATGCGCATCGCGCCAGCCACTTCGTCCATCAGCGCCGGCATGCCATCCAGTTGCTGGTGCTGCCAGCCGGATTCCACGAAGGCAACGATGCCGTGCTTCACTTTGCCGGCGTTGGCGACGGCTTCGTTCATCAGCGTGGCGAGGATGTGGCGCGCCTCGCTGCGCGGCAACATGGTCGCGGTATGTTCCTCGGCCGGCGGATGCTCCGCGCCCAGGCTTTCGATGTGGTCGTCCAGCGATGCTTCCACGTACAACAGCGCACCGGCGACGTCGAGCAACGATTCTTCATCCGGACTGCGCAAGCGGCTGGCAACTTCTTCCAGCACGCGGCGCTGTTCGTTGATCACCCGACGCGGCACGTTGAGCGCGAGCATGCCTAGCGTATCGCCGACGCGCTCGAGCACTTCGGCCTGCGCGCCCAGCTGCGCCGGATCGGCGTCGGGCTGGCGCAGGAACAGGTCGAGCGATTCCTTCACGCGCAGCAGGTCGTCTTTCAGCGCGCGCGAGACCGAATCGAGCAGGGCGCGGTTGTGGCCGGCCATCGAGCCGCGGGCATGTTCCAGCTCGCTTGCATCGGGAACCAGGCCGTCCAGGTTATAGGTCTGCGCCAGCTGCAGCATCTGCGGGCTGCGCTGCTTGGACTGCGCCACGATGTAGAGCAGCTTGCGCGCCAGGTCATCGGCATCGCCGCCTTGCAGGCTTGCTTCGCCTTGCTCGATCAGTTGGCGGATGCTGCGGTCGACTTTGCCGATTAGCTGGCGCACATCGGCGGCGTAGCTCTTGAGCATGCCGTGATCGAGGCCTTCGAGTACGCCGGTGGTGATCCACCACAGGCGGCGGCCGGGCACCGTGGCGCAACGCGCACCGATCGCCGCCAGCGTATGGCGCATGCCGGCAAGCTGGTTCGCGCCGCCCTGGCCGCGGAACCAGGCCAGGAGTTGCTGCTGGAAACGCAGGCGCAGTTCGGCGATTTCGCCCTTGTGCCTTGCCGCGTCCTCGGCGCTGACCGGCGCCTGGGCCGGCAGCGGCGCATCGAGATTGGGCGTAAACAGGGCCGCTTCGCTCAGCGCTTCCTGCTCGCGGCTGGCGCGCAGTTCGTTGAGCAGCGGCAGCAGCACCACCGGCACATCGCGATGGCCGCTGGACAGGCGTTCGAGGTAATCGGGCAGTTGCATCAGGCCGCGCATCAGCGCGGCATAGGCATCTTCGCGATGACGCACGTGGTCTTCGAGCAGGGAGATGGCCAGCGTCTCCATCTCTTCGGCAACCATTGCCGCGCCGTAAAGCTCGACCATGCGCAGCGTGCCTTGCACCTGGTGCAGGTTGTCCGCACAGGTACGCATGACGTCCCGCTCGCCGGGGTTGTCGACGTAGGACTCAAGCGCCTGACGCGCGAGTGCCAGCGTCTCGTCAAGCTCGGGCTTGACCCACTGCAGGGTTGTGAAATCGATGTGGTCTTGAAGTCTCATGCGCCCCCCTCAGCGGCTGCGCTTCTTGCGCAGAACGCAACCGTCGAGGTTGCCCTCTTGTTATGGCCTAGTGACAACCCGTTTCAACCTGGCAACTTGAAGTGCGCTACCGAGCGGCGCAGATCACTTGCCAATTGAGCCAGGTAACCGATCGATTCCGCCGTCTGGCTTGCGCCCTGCGACGTCTGCGAGGTGATTTCCTGGATCGCGTTCATGGATTGCGAAATATCCGTCGCAGCAATGGATTGCTGGCGCGCGGCAGTGGAAATGTTCTGAATCAGTGCGGACAGATCGTGCGACACGCGCTCGATGTCGCCCAGCGCGCTGCCGGCGTCTTCCGCCTTGCGCGCACCGGCCACCACTTCGGCGGTGGTCTGCTCCATCGAGTTCACCGCTTCGTTGGTATCGGACTGAATCGTCTGCACCAGGGTTTCGATACGCTTGGTAGCGCTGGCGGAGCGTTCCGCGAGGCGCTGCACTTCGTCCGCCACCACCGCGAAACCGCGACCCGCCTCGCCAGCCGAGGCGGCCTGGATGGCGGCGTTCAAGGCCAGGATGTTGGTCTGCTCGGCAATGTCGTTGATCAGTTCCACGATCGAGCCGATCTCCTGCGAAGACTCGCCCAGGCGCTTGATGCGCTTGGAGGTTTCCTGGATCTGGTCGCGGATCGAATCCATGCCGGAAATCGTTTCGCGCACCACCTCGGCGCCGTGCGAGGCGATCTGCACCGAGCGCTCGGCCACGTCGGCCGATTCGGCGGAGTTCTTCGACACATCGTCCATCGAACTGGCGATCTGGTTGATCGCCGTGGTCGCCGTGCTGATGCGGTGCGCCTGGTTCTGCGCGGCGTCGGCAAGGTGGCGCGCGGTGGTCTGCGTTTCCTGCGCCGACGAGGACACCTGCTCGGAGGTCTCGTTGATCGTCGTCACCAGTGTGCGCAACTCGTCGATGGCGTAGTTCACCGAGTCGGCGATCGCGCCGGTGATGTCTTCGGACACAGTGGTCTTGACGGTCAAATCGCCTTCGGCGAGTGAACCCATTTCGTCCAGCAGGCGCATGATCGCCTCCTGGTTACGCTGGTTCAATTCAGTACTTTCGCGGAAGCGGCGGCGCTGGTCGCCGACCAGCTGGATGACCAGCAGGATGGCGAAGGCCACCGCGCCGATCGCGCCGACCACGCCCCAGCCCACGTTCGGGAACAAGCGGCGCAGCGGCAGCTGGCCGATCTGTTCGGCCAGGTCGTTCGCGCGCAACAGCACGTTCTGCGAATCCAGCGAGGCCTGGTTGCCGGCGCTCTTCACTTCGGCAATGTTGCTGGCGGCGGCCACCAGCTTGGAAACCGGTTCGCTCAGCGTGTCCCAGTCGCCCTGCATCTGGGACAGGATCTTGCGCGCATTGGCATCGCCCAGCTGCTGCACGCCCATGCCCTGGTTGCCTTGCAGCAGGCCTTTGAGCACTTCGCCGTAGGACTGCGCATCACGGGCCAGGCCGTCAGCGGAAGCCTGCTCGGATTCGCCGCCCTGCAGTACCTCCTGCACGCGGCGGATGATGCGGTCGGCGGTCAGCATCTGGCGCGAAGCGCCGAGCATCTCGTCCGCGCTGCTGCCCTTGCGCTGCTGCAGGATGTTGACCACCTGCTCCATGTTGGAATTGAGTAGCGGCAATTGCTTGGAAAGATCGTCCGCGCGTTGCGTCGAATCGAGCACCACGGCCTTGTTGGAAAGGATCTTGCCGATATCGCCGTCGAGCGCTTTCCAGGCATCGGCCAGCTTGCTGACCGAACGGCCCGTAGCGGTGGTGTTCTTGTCCGCGTAGGGCTTCATGCCGGTCTTGAGATCGCCGTTGACCAGCCGCTGCACCGCCGAGTCGATGGTGTCGCGCGCGTTCTCAAGCTCGGCGAAGGAGTCGGCGTTACCGCCCGACGCTTCCAGCGCGTACTTGGCCGTCTGCTGCGACAGCACCTGGATCTGCGTGGTCAGCGCGACCGCCTGGCGGTCTTCGCCGTTCTTGAGGTTGAGTAGAACGAAGTCGATCGCCGCAAAGCCGATCGACACCACCAGCAAGACGATCAGGATGGTATATCCCCGTTCCTTGCCGACGCCCCCTGTAGTGCTCATATCTTCACCTCATCCGTCTACTGCGCGCCGGCTGCAAACCATGCCGGCCAAGAATTCCGGGGCTTGCGCCCTGCGTTGCTTACTCGCGTCGGTAACGCCGCGCGCCATCAGGCGGCTGCCTGGCGGAAATCAGGCGCACGCACCAACTTGCCCATGCTGAACAGCGCCAGGCGCTGCCCGTCCACGTCCACGCGGTCGTCGACGAAGCGCGCCAGGCGCGGGTCGTCCTCGCGTTCGGCGTCGCGTCGCTGTTCGGCGTCCACCGTGCGCTGCCCGAATACCTCGTCCACCAGCAGCGCCACGTTGCCGCTGCCCTGGCGCACCACCAGAAGGCGCGTGCGCTCGGAGTGCTGCGTGCGCTCGCTGAACAGGAAACGCGCCAGGTCGATCACCGGCATCAGGTTGCCGCGCACGTTCGCCACGCCGAGCAGCCATGGCCGCGTGCCGGGCACCGGCGTCAAGGGCGGCACGGCCAGCAACTCGTTGATTTCCTCGATGCCGCTGACGAACAGCCGGTTGCCGGCGCGATAACCGATGCCGCGCCACAGGCCCGGTGCTTCCAGCCGCTCCTGGGAACCGGACGCATGCGCCAGCGACAGCCGCTCGTAGCGCGCAAGTATTTCGAAAGGTGTCTGGGCAACGGTCGCGTTCATGCTCGCCTCATGCCGCGTTCGGCAGCAGCTCGTCGATGCAGGCGAGCAGCTCCTTTTCGTTCACGGGCTTGGTGATGAACGCCTTGGCGCCTTGGCGCATGCCCCACACGCGGTCGGTCTCCATCGACTTGGTGGTGATGATCACGATCGGCACGCCGGCGGTAGCCGGGTCGCGCGTAAGCGTGCGCGTGGCCTGGAACCCGTTCATGCCGGGCATGATGACGTCCATGATGACGAGGTCCGGCTGCGTGGCGCGCACGCGCTCGATGCCGTCTTCGGCGTTGTTGACGGCATCGACCCGATGACCTGCCCGCTCGAGCAGCGTGGTGAACACGCGCACGTCGGTCGGAGAATCGTCGATGATGAGGATATTGGCCACAGCTCCCCCTTTTGAGCCGTCTTTCATATTCCAGACACCTCGCGCCGGGATGGGTTTGCGCGCAGGGCAAGGAAGAACGAAGAAGTGTATGTCGATATACAACTGATTGATGACGCCGCCCCGCGGGCAAACAAACCCGGCCCGAAGGGTTGCACCCGAGACGCCAGGCGGCAGCGCGCGACTTGCGCCGGCAGCCTGTCAGCGCCACGCACCGCCGCCTGGCGACTGGCCAGCTGCGACGCGGGGCGCCTGGAATGGGAAAGACGGCTCATGTCGGTCACTGGCGTCAGACCGTGCTGACATGGCGGTGGATGGCACCCAGCAATTCATCGCGCGTGAACGGCTTGGTGAGATATTGTTCGGCGCCGACGATGCGGCCGCGCGCCTTGTCGAACAAACCATCCTTCGAGCTCAGCATGATGACCGGCGTCGCCCGGAATTGCGGATTGTTCTTGATCAGCGCGCACGTCTGATAACCGTCCAGCCGCGGCATCATGATGTCCACGAAGATGATCGACGGCTTCTGGTCGGAAATCTTGGCAAGCGCCTCGAAACCGTCGACGGCGGTCAGCACGTCGCAGCCTTCCTTTTTAAGCAAGGTTTCCGCCGTGCGGCGGATGGTCTTGGAGTCATCGATGACCATGACCTTCAGACCGGCCAAGCCGTTCGTACCTACGTTCAAGTTCACTTAACCCCCCTGCGGCCTGCCCCAGGCTCAGGTACGACACCCGGCAAGCGACCAAGGGCCGCCGCCTGATGCGAATGAAAAAATCCTGCGTAAAACACTTCTTCGGCGCCTGATCTTCGTCAGGGCGTTCCATCGTTGCTGTTTACTGCCTGCGGGCTCTTCCGTCAAGAAAAAAACGTTGTGGCAGCGGCCCTTATCGCCCCGGATGCGATGACCTATGTGAATGGGGAGGGGGAAAGCGAGCGCGCCCGATCCGGTGGGCGCCCTTGTGCCCCCCGACCACCTCGGCGACCATGCATGCCCCACCGCCCACTGGAACCCGCAGATGCCCCGTTCGGTCGCCGTGCTGATGGATCCCATCGGCGCCATCAAGATCGCCAAGGACACCAGCTTCGCCATGTTGCTGGAAGCAGCCCGCCGCGGCCACCGGCTTTACTACATGGAACAGGGCGACCTGGCCCTGCGCGACGGTACGCCCTGGGCTCGGCTGCGGTCGCTGTCGGTCCAGGACGACGCGGCCGGCTGGTACGAGCTCGGCGAAGCCCGCTGGACCGATCTGCGCGAGCTGGACGTGGTGCTGATGCGCAAGGATCCGCCGGTGGACGCCCAGTTCATCTACGACACCATGGTGCTGGAAGCGGCCCAGCGCGGCGGCGTGCAGGTGATCAACGATCCGCGCGCACTGCGCGATTGCAACGAAAAATTGTTCGCCACGCAGTTTCCGCAGTGCATGGCGCCGACCCTGGTCGCGCGCGATCCGCGGGAACTGCGCGCATTCGTGGCCGAGCACGGCGATGCGGTGCTCAAGCCGCTGGACGGCATGGGCGGGCGCGGCATCTTCCGCGTCAAGGCCGGCGACAAGAATCTCAATTCCATGCTCGAAACCCTGCTTGGCGGCGACGCGCATGGCCACGGGCGCCAGTTCGCCATCGCGCAGAAATTCATCCCGCAAATCAGCGCCGGCGACAAGCGCATCCTGCTGGTCGACGGCGAGCCGGTAGCCTATGCGCTGGCGCGTATTCCGCAGGGCGACGAATTCCGCGGCAACCTCGCCGCCGGCGGGCGCGGCGAAGGCGTCCCGCTGAGCGACCGCGACCGCTGGATCGCCGCCGAGGTCGCTCCCGAACTGCGCCGTCGCGGCCTGCGCTTCGTCGGCCTGGACGTGATCGGCGATTACCTGACCGAGATCAACGTCACATCGCCAACGTGTGTGCGCGAACTCGACCAGCAGTTCGGCCTTAATATCGCCGGGATGCTGTTTGATGCTTTAGGGATGCTCTGATCAATGCTACGCAGGTGTCACCGTGGCTGTCTGTTCGCAGGCCACAGGGCCGTCGGCGCACGCGGGGAGGGTACATGGATGTACCCGGCTTTGAGGAGCGAGGAAGGCAGACTGGCTGTCTGTCGAGACGACGGGCCGCACGCGGGGAGAGTGCATGGATGCACTCGGCTTTGAGGAGCGAGGAAGGCATGCGGACAGACAGCCACGGCCCCAACGTATTGAATTTAAAATGATGGGGTGATGTCCAGAAGGCTTGCAGGCTGCGCCGCGCGGCTTGGCAAGACAGCCAGTCTTCCCGGCGCCGCGCAACACAACCTGCAAGCCTTCTGGACATCATGCCACCTGCGTAGAATTGATCAGAGCATCCCTAGAGAAACATCCTGCGTGAATGCCGCTGTCCGCCGCCCCGGCGATAACAAGCTCGGGGCCACCTTCATCTTTTCGCTGCTGGTCCACGGCCTGCTGCTGTTCGGCATTGGCGTCGGCTACGTCGCCACGCGGCCGGCGCTGCCCACGCTGGATATCACCCTGGTCAACGTGGCCAACAACGACGCGCCGGACAAGGCCGATTTCCTGGCCCAGGCCAATAACAAGGGCGGCGGCGACAGCGACAAGGCCAGCCGGCCCTCGCAGCCGTTCTCCGGCCTGCTGCCACAGCCCGACAACGGCACTGCGCCACAGCATGTGGATGCTGCCACTCCCTCGCCGCAGCAGGCGACCAGCCAGCGCATGCTGACCACGACCGGCAGCGCCAGTTTCAGCGTCGACAGCGATACCGACAAGGACGCGCGCGATACCCCCGCCGACGCCGACGAAGCGCGCGTCGAACAGGAAGCCGCGCAGCTTGCCGCCGAAGTGCGCCAGCAGAGTCAGGCTTACGCCAAGCGGCCGCACAAGAAATTCATCTCGGCCAGCACCAGGGAATACGCCTACGCTGCCTATATGCGCGGCTGGGTGGACCGGATCGAGCGCGTGGGCAATTTGAATTATCCCGAGCAGGCCCGCGAACAAGGGCTGCATGGCGATGTAATTCTTACCGTCGGCCTGAACCGCGACGGCACAGTGCGTAGCATCGACATCACGCAAAGCTCGGGCCATGCGCTGCTCGACAAAGCCGCCGAGGCGATCGTGAAATTATGCGCCCCGTTTCCGCCATTGCCGCCGGATCCCAAGGAAAAGGTCGATATCCTCTACATCACGCGGACCTGGCAGTTCCAGCCGGGAGACGTGCTGAAGACGCGATAGCGCGAGCGCAACGTCTCAGCGATCGTCGGGCATCCTGTGCTCATGGATCAGCTGCGAAGAGACCAGGCGCCCCCGGTGGTCGTAACGCAACACCACTACCCATCCGAATACTTGCGAAGGCCACTTGCCGCCGGGAATCAAGGTCGTCGGATCGCCGCCCAGGTCGCGGACCAGCTTGGGGAGCTCGCCGTGATGCCAGGCGATCAGCACGTGGTCTCCATGCGGGTCAGTTCGCAGGCTCTCGGCGAGTTCCCTGGTCTGTTTGTCGGTAAACCGATCGTCGATAGGCAGGCCCAGCGCCCGACTTAGTGGCGTGATGGTCAGGCGCGGACGCATGCTCGATGGAGAATCGGCGGTCGCATACAGCGCATTGGGCACCATCGGTTCGCCATCGAGCGTGAAATGCTCGAAATATCCGACATAGGCCTGTGCCCGCGCCACGCCTTCCGGAGCCAGGCCCGCGCCGCTTTCCGGCTTTTCGGCGTGGCGGATGATCATCACCGTGGCGTCGGCCAGGCCGCTGTCTGGTCGCACATGTTTGGCCGTGGCGGCGGCCGGCAGCAACAAGGCGACCAGGAACAATGCCAGCCAGGATGTGGACTTCATTGGAACACGCTCCGTTGACAGTGACGGGCCAGCATAATGGCCCGCATCACGCACGAATGACATCGCGATAACCTGCGCCGGTCCCCATTCAGCACGACGGTTGCCATACCTCGACAACACACGCGGTACGCCACAGTGCTTACAATGCCGCCATGCAACCCATCATGCCTCCCACTCTCGCCGGACAATTCCTGATCGCCATGCCCAGCCTGGCCGAACCTCCGTTTTCACGCGGCGTCGCGTTCCTGTGCCAGCACGATGAAGATGGCGCGGTGGGGTTGCTGGTGAATCAGCTTTCCGAATACCGCTTCGGCGATGTGCTCGCCCAGATGAAGCTCGATTGCACCGACCACGAACTGGCCGACGCCCCGGTATTGATCGGCGGTCCCGTGCAGCAGGAACGGGGCTTCGTGCTGCATCGCGAGCATGGGCATTGGGAATCGAGCTATCGCATCAACGCCGAATGGTCGGTCACCACGTCGCGCGACATCCTGATCGCGATGGCGGCGGGCGAAGGCCCGCGGCAGGCATTGATGGCGCTGGGCTACGCGGGCTGGAGCGCCGGCCAGCTGGAGCAGGAACTGAAAGACAACACCTGGCTCACCGCCGAAGCCAACGAGCGCGTGGTGTTCCACACGCCGCTGGAGGAACGCTGGAGCGCGGCGGCCGGCCTGGTCGGCGTAGACCCGCTGCAATTGCCAGGCTACGCGGGCCACGCATGAGCTGCGCCCTGGGCTTCGACGTCGGCAGCAAACTTATCGGCGTCGCAGTGGGCAATCGCGTTACCGCCAGTGCACGCGCCCTCGGCACGATCGCCATGCGCGAGGACCAGCCCGACTGGACCGCGCTCGATGCCCTGCGCGGCGAGTGGTTGCCGGACAGCCTGGTGGTGGGCCTGCCGCTGACGCTCGACGGCGAGGAACAGCCGGCAAGCAGGCGTGCGCGCCGCTTCGCCGAGTACCTGCGCGAACGTTACCGCGTGCCGGTTGTGTTGATCGACGAACGACATAGCTCGCGCGAAGCTGCGCAGCGCTTTGCCGACGCGCGCGCCGCCGGCCTGAAGCGCCGCCGCGACGCCGCGCAGATCGACGCCGAAGCCGCCGCCGTCATCCTCGAGCGCTGGCTGCGCGAGGAAACCGGCGCGGCTTGATATTCCAAACCTAAAACAACAACACAGACGGTCACCATGAGCCCACGCCTGCGCCATCTCACCACGCTGGAAAATCTTCCGCGCGATTGCATCGAGCGTTTGCTCGATCGCGCCATCACCATGCGCGACGCCTGCGCGCATGGCACCCGCAAACTGGACCTGCTCAGCGGACGCACTATCCTCAATCTGTTTTTCGAGCCATCCACGCGCACGCGCACCTCGTTCGAACTGGCTGCGCGCCGACTGGGCGCGGATGTGATCAATTTCGATATCGGCTTTTCGTCCACCAGCAAGGGCGAAGAGCTGTTCGATACCCTGCATACGCTGGAAGCCATGCACCTGGACGCGATCGTGGTGCGGCATAAGGTGTCCGGCACCCCCGACGAACTGGTGCGTCATGCGATGAGCGGCGTGTCGGTGATCAATGCCGGCGACGGCAACCGCGCACATCCGACCCAAGGCTTGCTCGATGCGCTCACCATTCGCCAGCACCGCCCCGACTTCAGCCGATTGATCGTGGCGATCTGCGGCGATGTGAAACATTCCCGCGTCGCGCGCTCGGACGTGCATGCTTTGGCCAAACTGGGTGCCAAGGAAATCCGATTGTGCGGTCCGGCGGCCCTGATGCCGGATGCCAGTGAATTTCCCGCCTGCACCTTCTACGAGGATTTCGACCAGGCGATCGAGGGCGCCGACGCGGTGATCATGCTTCGCCTGCAGAAAGAACGCATGGCCAGCATCGACCTGCCGGACGAGGCGGCGTACTTCCGCCAGTACGGCCTGGACAGCCGCCGCCTGGCATTGGCCGCGCGCGGCTGCCTGGTGATGCATCCGGGCCCGATCAATCGCGGTATCGAGATCGCCCCGGAAGTCGCCGATGGACCGCAGTCGCGCATCCTCGAGCAGGTGGGCAACGGCGTCTTCGTGCGCATGGCGGTATTGGGCGAGATGCTGGCGCGCTGAACCGCGGCGCGCAGGTGCGGGCTCCTGTGAAGCATGGGCCTGGGCCCGCCGTATTCACGCCGGCATCATCGACGGATCGTCGACACGCACGACGCGCGGCGGCGACGGCGGCAATACGGCAAAGCAGGCATAATGCTCGCGATAACTACACCCCGGGGACGATTATGCGTATGACCAAGCGCGTGCTGGCGCTGGCGTTGTCAGGCTTGATGCTGGCCGCCTGCTCGCACAAAGACAAGGATGCCCCCCTGGCCTTTGCGCCGGCGGACACGCCCTACGTACTGGCTAATCTGGACGTGCTCGACAACGACACGCGCCAGGCCATCCTGGCCCAGGTGGATGCGGAAATGCCCTCGCAGGTCGCGCAGATGAAAGCGCAGGCCGACCAGCTCGCCACCAGCGATCCGGACATGGCCAAGTATCTGCGCACCGTGGCTGGCGAATTCGACGGCAAGACGGCCGAGCAGGTCATCCAGGAAACCGGCGTCGATGCGAACGGCTATATCGCTTTCTATGGCCTGGGCCTGTCGCCCGTGCTGCGCATGCAACTGGCCGACGCCAAGGCATTCGACGGTTTCGTTGCCAAGCTCCAGAGCGACTATGGCAAGAAGTTCGACACGGTCGCGATCGGCACGCAGAACTACCAGCGCTACGTCGCGCCGGCCTCGCACCTGCAATTCGTCATCGCGGTGGTCGGCAAGCAGGCCGTGTTGGCGATGCTGCCGGACGACGCCTCACAACCCATGCTGCGCCAGGCGCTGGGGCTGGACCGCCCGGCCAAGAGCCTGCAGGACACCGATCGCCTGACCGACCTGGCCAAGGCCAAGGGCTATGCGAAGTGGGCAGTCGGCGACGTCGACCTCACCCGCCTGTTGCCGCTGGTGGCCGGCGGCCAGGATCCGCTGGCGCAAACGCTGCTCAAGGCGCGCGCCGAAAGCGAATCGGCCAAGACCGGCGAACCGGTGGCAAACCTGATGCAGATGCCGCCCAGTTGCCAGACCGATGCCGCACGCATTGCCGCGCGCATCCCGCAGGTGAGCATGGGCTACACCACGCTGGACGAAAAGCATCGCGACATACGCTTCGACGTATCGCTGGCCAGCGACATCGTCAGCGCCTTCAATGGCCTGAAAGTGGAGCTGCCCGGCCTGGGCACCGACCCGACCGCGCCGTTCGAACTGAGCTTTGCCCTGCCGATGGCGCAGTTGCGCACATTTTGGGGCGCACAAGCCGATGCGGTCGCCGCCAAGCCATTTACCTGCCCGATGCTGGACAACCTCAACGACAGCTTCAGCAGCCTGGGCGAGAGCGTCCAGAAGGCAGCCGTGCCACCGATCGGTGATCTGCTTGGCCTGCATGTGGCGCTCGACAGCTATACCGCCAACCCCGGCGGCGGCATGCCGAAGTTTTCCGGCCGCGTGGTGATCGGCACCAACAATCCGGCCGGCCTGCTGGCGATGGCGCAAGTCACCAGCCCGCTGATCGCCGGCTTGAAACTCACCGGCAACGGCCAGCCGGCTGCCCTCCCCGCGCAGCTCACCAATGCGCTGGGCGAACCGGGCTGGGCGGCCATGGGCGACAAATCGCTCGGCCTCGCCGTAGGCGCGGATGAGAACGGCAAGCTGGCCGATCTGCTCAAGCAGCCGGGCGGCGATGCTGGCGAGCTGCTGCGCGTGCATCTGGATGGCGACATGTATGGCAGCTGGATCCATTTGCTGGAGCAGCGCGCGGAAACCGCCGCGGCGACGGCCGCCACCATGAATCCGGATGATGCCGACGCACAGGATGACCAGAAAAACACGGCGGCAGCATTAGCCAGCACCAAGGCGCAGTTCGCCGCCATGGAATCGGAAGCGGCCCACATCAAGGCGATCGGCGCGAACGTGCGAATGGAAGACCAGGGCCTGGTGATCACCACGCATACCGAGCTCAAATAACACACGCGCCAACGAAAGCTGCAACAAAAAAGGAGCCAGATATCGGCTCCTTTTTTTATTCCCGCCCCTCGCGGGGAGAAAGCCTGGGACCTGTTCGCACTATTCGCGTAAGCAGGGTCGGTAGCGTCAACGTCGCAGGAAACCGCCGCCCAGGCCACTCTGGTTGCTGCGATCCTCTTCCAGCTCGACCCCTTCGAGGCCTTGCGACAAGGTATGCGCGTCACCGCCCTGCGACAGCTTGATGCGCAAGCGCACCTCATTGGAACTGTCGGCGTGGCGCAGTGCGTCCTCGTAGCTGATCTCGCCCGCCTGGTAGAGCGTCACCAGGCTCTGGTCGAAGGTCATCATGCCGAGGTTGGTGGATTCCTTCATCACTTCCTTCAGCTTATGGATTTCGCCCTGGCGGATGTAATCCTGCACCAGCGGCGTGCCCAGCATCACCTCCATCGCCACGCGGCGCGCCTTGCCGTCAGGCGTCGGTATCAACTGCTGCGCGACGATGCCCTTGAGGTTCAGCGACAGGTCCATGAACAGCTGTTGGCGCCGATCCTCCGGGAAGAAATGCAGGATGCGGTCGATCGCCTGGTTGGCGTTGTTCGCATGCAGCGTACACAGGCACAGGTGGCCGGTTTCGGCGAAGTTGATCGCGTATTCCATCGTTTCGCGGGTACGCACTTCGCCGATCAGGATCACGTCCGGCGCCTGGCGCAGCGTGTTCTTCAGGGCGTTTTCCCAACTGTCGGTATCGATGCCCAGTTCGCGCTGGGTGATGATGCAGCCTTCGTGCTTGTGCACGTATTCGATCGGGTCTTCGATGGTGATGATGTGGCCGGTCGAGTTCTGGTTGCGGTAACCGACCATCGACGCCAGCGAGGTGGATTTACCGGTGCCGGTCGCGCCCACGAAGATGATGATGCCGCGCTTGGTCATCGCCAGCTGCTTGATCACCGGCGGCAGGCCCAGTTCCTCGATGCTCGGGATCTTCGATTCGATCCGGCGCAGCACCATGCCCACGCAGTTGCGCTGGTAGAAGCAGGACACGCGGAATCGCCCCACGCCCTGCGCGGAAATCGCGAACTGGCATTCGTGCGTTTTCTCGAATTCCTCGCGCTGCGCCGGCGTCATCACGTTGATCACCATGTCGCGCGCCTGCTGCGTGGACAGCGGGCTCTGCGTGATCGGCACGATGCGTCCCTGCACCTTCATCGAAGGCGCCACGCCGGCCGTGATGAACAGGTCCGACGCTTTCTTGTGGACCATCAGTTTCAGGAACGAGGTGAAATCGAATTCGCTCATGGCGAGCTCCCAATGGGAAGGGAACAGGGAACGGAGCGCGGCGGATAGCTAGGGCAAGACACGCTTGCTTCGCTATCCCCTGCCCCTGCTTCCCATTCCCGGGGTCATCACTTGAACACTTCCTTGTTCTTCGCATAGCCGATCGCCTGCTGCCGCGCGATCACGCCGCGCTTGACCAGGTCGAGCAGGTTCTGGTCCAGCGTCTGCATGCCGTATTGCTGGCCGGTCTGGATCGAGGAATACATCTGCGCCACCTTGTCCTCGCGGATCAGGTTGCGGATGGCCGGAATGCCGACCATGATCTCGTGCGCCGCCATGCGGCCGCCGCCGACTTTCTTCAGCAGCGTCTGCGAGATCACCGCGCGCAGCGATTCGGACAGCATCGAGCGCACCATCGGCTTTTCGCCGGCGGGAAACACGTCGATGATGCGGTCGATGGTCTTGGCGGCCGAGCTGGTATGCAGGGTGCCGAACACCAGGTGTCCGGTTTCCGCGGCGGTAAGCGCCAGGCGGATGGTCTCCAGGTCGCGCAACTCGCCGACCAGGATGAAGTCCGGATCCTCGCGCAGCGCCGAACGCAGCGCCTCGTTGAAGCCGTGCGTATCGCGATGCACTTCGCGCTGGTTGACCAGGCACTTCTGCGAGGTATGCACGAATTCGATCGGGTCCTCGATGGTGAGGATGTGGCCGTATTCGTTCTTGTTGATGTGGTCGACCATCGCCGCCAGCGTGGTCGACTTGCCCGAACCGGTCGGACCGGTCACCAGGATCAGGCCCTGCGGCTGCTCGATCAGTTCACGGAAGATCTTCGGGCAGCCGAGATCGTCCAGGGTCAATACTTCGGAAGGAATGGTACGGAAAACCGCGCCCGCGCCGCGGTTCTGGTTGAAGGCATTGACGCGGAAGCGCGCCAGGCCGGGAATCTCGAACGAGAAATCGCACTCGTAGAATTCCTCGTAATCGCGGCGCTGCTTGTCCGACATGATGTCGTAGATCAGCGAGTGCACCTGCTTGTGTTCCAGCGCCGGAATATTGATGCGGCGCACGTCGCCATCCACGCGGATCATCGGCGGCAGGCCGGCCGACAGATGCAGGTCGGACGCCTTGTTCTTCACCGAGAAGGCCAGCAGTTCGGCGATGTCCATCGGATGTATCCCCTCAACCGATCGTCGGTATGAAAATGCGTGCCGCAAACAGGACGACGGGCGGTCACCTCGGATGGCTGCGCCGGCAGCGGGCGCATGCCCGCCTTGCCTTTCCCCCGGTCCCCTTTTGCTGCTCGACCGATACTACTCGGGGCAGCGGGCGGACAGCCAGTGTTTCTTGGTGCAGCAGGCCCGTGGCGATCATCAAATGCGAGCGTGCACACATAACCGCGACCGTGCGGGCGCCGGCCGCGTTGCCGTTTGCTTTTCCGCCTGCGGGGCGCCCGATTGGGGCAGGCTGCAGGCGGAGCGCTTGATACGGATCACCGCGAGCCTGCCCCCTCGCCTCAATCCTGCCCAAGAGGGAGAGCCATACTCATGGCCGCTCCGGTAAGGTATGTCACCTGGAACAACGCCGGACCAAGGCACCATGACCCGAATAGCATTCATCGGTGGCGGCAATATGGCACGCAGCCTGATTGGCGGCCTGCTCAAGACCGGCGCTGCCGCCGCCAACCTGCGCGTCGCCGAGCCCCAGGCGCAAGCGCGTGAATCGCTGGGCCGCGATTTTGGCGTGGCGACCTTTGTCGATAACCAACTGGCGGTAGCGGATGCCGAGGTGCTGGTGCTGGCGGTGAAGCCGCAGATCATGCCGGCCATCCATGCGCAGTTGCGCGATACCTTGCAGCGCAATCGACCGCTATTGATTTCCATCGCCGCCGGCGTGCGCATCGACCAGCTGGAACGCTGGTTCGGCAGCCTGCTGCCGATCGTGCGCTGCATGCCCAATACGCCCGCCCTGATCGGTGCCGGCGCGACCGGACTGTGCGCCAACCTGCGCGTGACGCCGCAGCAACGCGAGCAGGCGCAGCACATCTTGGACGCGGTCGGCATCACCCGCTGGATCGATGACGAGGCGCTGATGGATACGGTTACCGCGCTGTCCGGTTCCGGGCCAGCCTACTTCTTCGCCATCGTCGAAGCGCTCGAGGATGCCGCGGTCGCGCAGGGCATGCCGCGCGAAACGGCGCGCATCCTGGCCACGCAAACCTGCCTTGGCGCCGGACGCATGCTGGTGGAGAGCAACGAGGCACCCTCTGTGCTGCGCCAGCGCGTCACCTCGCCGAACGGCACCACCCAAGCCGCGCTGGAAAGTTTCAGCGCCGATCAGCTGCCGCGCATCGTGGCCCGTGCCGTGGCCGCCGCCACGCGCCGTGGCGAAGAGCTGGCGGCCGCCCTGGACAAGTCATGAAGGAATGCATCCATGCCCTATGTGTTTAATGCCCTGTCCCTGCTGATCCAGGTTGTCTTCAGCGCGATCGCCACTTTGTTCCTGTTCCGCTTGCTGGCCGAAGCCAACCGCGCCGATTTCCACAATCCACTCAGCCAGTTCATCTATCGCTATACCAATCCGGTGCTGGCGCCGGTTCGCCGTTTGCTGCCGAACTGGCGGCGCATCAATCTGGCCGCCTTGCTGATGGTGTGGCTGGCGTTGCTGATCGAGCGCGTGCTGATCGACCTGCTGGCCGGCGCGATGCCATTCCTGCCTGGCTTGCTGATCGAGTCGCTGGCCGACCTGCTCGATTTCGTGCTGCTGTTCTATATCGTGGTGATCTTCATCTGGTCACTGCTCAGCATGCTTTCGGCCGATCCGCACCAGCCCCTGGTACGGCTTGCCGGCACGATCGTGCAGCCGGTGCTGCGTCCGCTGCGTGGAAAACTTGTTGCGGGCAATATCGATTTTTCGCCGACCGTGGTGGTGATCGTGCTGCTGCTGGCGCGGATTCTGCTCGTCGCACCGATCTTCGATATCGGTGCACGACTTGCGCAAGGTGGATGAGGACATATGGATCGGCGCTGTGCCCGCCTGGGTACCGGCGATATCAAGGCAACACTGGTCAAGTATCGCCTTCCAATGGCACTCATTTAAGCTCGTTTCCGTCTAGGCGCATGGCTATGCATGGCGTTGGGTGCACCATTGCCTGCGGCGCTTTCGGACGCCGTGGGCAATGGCCCAACCCACGACATGCACACCCAGGCATCCAAACAGAAATGGATTTAAGTGAGCGCACCTACTTCAATGCGGCCTTCAATGCGGCCGCACCGCCCATGCGGCGATCACCGCATGGATCGCATCCAGGCCATCGAACAGTGCCGCCGGGCCCGGCTGCAGGATGATCGGCGACTTGATCTCGTGCACCTGCCCATTGCGCACGGCGGGAATTGCATCCCACCCTGGCCGCGCGGCCACACGTTCGGGACGAAAGCGCTTGCCGCACCATGAGCCGAAGATGATGTCCGGCGCACGCCGGACCACCTCTCCGCCATCCGCCAGGATGCGATGTTTTGCCAGCGACTCGCGCGCCAGCTCGGGAAACGCATCATTGCCGCCCGCGATGCCGATCAGCTCGGCCACCCAGCGAATGCCGGTGATGATCGGCTCGTCCCACTCCTCGAAATAAACCTTGGGCCGGCGCGGCAAACGCGCCGCCGCCGCACGCACGTCGGCCAGATGCGCTTCGGCCCGGCGCGCATAGGCTTCGGCCTTTTCATATGCTCCCACCATCGCGCCAAGGCGGCGTATGTAAGCGAGGATGCCGTCCACGCTGCGATGGTTGCTGATCCATACCTCGATGCCCGCGTGGATCAGCTCGCGCGCGATATCGGCCTGGATGTCGGAAAAGCCGATCACCAGGTCCGGCTGCAACGCCAGGATCTCGCCGACCTTGGCGCTGGTGAAGGCCGATACCTTCGGCTTTTCCTTGCGCGCGCGCGGCGGGCGCACGGTGAAGCCGGAGATGCCTACGATGCGAGCTTCTTCGCCCAATGCATAGAGCACCTCGGTAGGCTCTTCGGTAAGGCAGACGATGCGCCGGGGGAAAGAATCGTGGACGGGCATGGGACTCCAGGGCTAGTTCGGCAAGGTAGCGGGCGGCCAAGAATCGACGACACGAGCTTGCGCCATCGCGTTCTTTCCCGCGGGTCGGTCAATGGCCGAGCACGGTGACCACTACCTTGCGCTGGTGCGGGTCCATCCGATGCTCCCACAGATAGATACCTTGCCACATTCCGAGCTGCGGCTTGCCGCCATGCACGGGAATCGTGAGGCTGACGCCGGTGAGGATGGCACGCACATGCGACGGCATATCGTCCGGACCCTCGGCATCGTGCTGGAAGATCGGATCGCCATCGGGTACCGCGCGGGCGAACCAGCGCTCCAGGTCGCCACGCACGCTCGGATCGGCGTTTTCGCTGATCAGCAGCGAACAGCTGGTGTGCGCGGTGAAGACATTGACGATACCGGTCTGCACGCCGCTGGCCGCAACCAGCCCGGCCACCTTGTCGCTGATCTCGCTGAAACCGCGCCCGCGTGTATGCACGGTGAAACCGTGCTGTGCGACATGCTCTGCGGGCGTGGCTCGGCTCATGGCAAGGCCTATGGATAAAGTAAACGGCTGGTCCAGGTCTGGCCGTGGCGATCCCAGCGCACGCGCTCGTGCAAGCGGAAGTTGGCCCCGTACCAGAATTCGATCATGTCCGGCTCGATTACATAGCCGCCCCAGTGCGGCGGGCGCGGTACTTCGCGTCCGGCAAACTGCTGCTCGTAGTGCGCCACGCGCTGGTCGAACATATCGCGCAGCGGCAACGTCTGCGATTGCAGCGATGCCCACGCACCGATCTGGCTGCCACGCGAGCGACTGGCAAAGTACACGTCGGATTCTTCCGGTGGCAACTTGCGCGCCGTGCCCTCTACCCGCACCTGCACGCCTTCACGCAATCTTTTCCAATGGAAGCAGAGGGCCACCTGGGCATGCGCTTCGAGCTGCACGCCCTTGTCGCTGTCGTAATTGGTGAAGAAACGGAAGCCGCGCAGCTCGGCGCCCTTGAGCAAAACGATGCGCGAGCTGACACGGCCCGCGGCATCGACGCTGGAAAGGTTCATGGCGGTCGGCTCGGGATCGCCGCTGGCCACAGCCTGGTCCAGCAAGGTGTTGAAAGTGTCTAGGATCTCGGGTTTCAGCATAGGTACTTGAATACTAGCCAGCGCACGTCATGATGGCGCGATGAGAGAGGGTGCATTGGCACACGCAAAGCAGGCCGCGCCGACTTGCCCTGGCCACCAGGCGGCAAGTCGTGGCGCCGATTGCCGCACGGCCGCCACGCGGAGGCTGTCGCAGGGCGGCCGGCCGGACCTGGCGGGCTTGCCTCCGCGGACGAAACATCACTCGATCGTGTATCGACGTACACTCCCTCGCTCGTGCTCGCCATGCGGGCTGACAACCCTCGGCTCGGCCTTCTTCGCATATGCCAATGCTTCCTGATGCTAGCACGCAGAATCAGGCGCTCGCCGGGCACCTGCTGGACCATTACGCCGGCCGCATCGCGCGGACTCACCGGCCTTACGTGCTCGGGCTGTCAGGATTGCAGGGTAGCGGCAAGAGCACCCTGGCGCGGGTGATCAAGGCCCAGGCCGAACACCGTGGCTGGCCCACCGATGTGCTATCGCTTGACGACTTCTATTATTCGCGCAGCGAGCGGGACGTACTGGCACACCAGGTCCATCCCCTGTTACGCACGCGCGGCGTGCCGGGCACGCACGAGATCGAACTGCTGCTCTCCGTGTTGGCTGCGCTGCCGCATGCATCGGACAAATTGCCCGTGACATGGCCGCGCTTCGACAAGGGCCGCGATACGCGCATGCCACCGTCGCGATGGCCGCGCATAGTGCGGCCGCCGCGGCTGGTCGTCATGGAAGGCTGGGCCCTGGGCCTGCGCCCGCAGCTGGACAGCGCGCTGGAACAGCCGGTCAACGAACTGGAACGCACCGAAGACCAGGATGGCCGCTGGCGGCATTGGGTCAACAAGCAACTGCGCGCCTACCAGCCGCTGTGGCGCAAACTCGATGCGCTGGTGGTGCTGCAGGCGCCGAACTGGGACGTGGTCCGCCATTGGCGTGGCGAAACGGAAAAAGAGCTGCTTGCGCGCAAGGCTCCGTTGGCGATGGATGCCGCAGCGATGAAACATTTCCTGGCCCTGTTCGAGCGCCTCAGCCGGCACGCGCTCGCCACCCTGCCTGTGCTGGCCGATACCTGCGTAGAATACGACGCCGGCCGGCACGTCATGGGTCTCAACCACAATTGAAGCTTGCATAAGCTGCATGCTGTACATGTCCCCGCGCCGGTTACAACGCCTGGCAGCATGCCTGGTCGACAGCTGACGACAACAGCCATGGGCACGCGAACGAAATCGGTCCACATAACCCGAAACGCGCCTCAAGCATGAACCCAGGCCCGCCGGGACAAGCTTTGCGAGCATACGGCCCGATGTTTTAGGAATATTCCTATTGGTGGGCTTGTCGTCCAAAACCATAATCCATTGCCTGTGACGACAACCTTCAAAAAGCATCGAAGGCCGCACCCGGCGGTAGCCGATTCCCGCAAGATCGAAGGGCCTCCGCAGCATCGTCGAACATGGCAGGACCTCTCCTAACGCCGATGCAGATCGGCAATGTCACGGAAAGACTCTCAACCCAATCGCGCAGGACGGCGTCGGTGAAATCTACCAACGAAAATCTAGACTCTCAGCACAAAGCCACGCATGGCCTTTCGATGAGTGTTGTCATCGCGGATGATCATCCATTGCTGCTCGCCGGACTGGCGCACGAATTGCGACAGCATCCCGGCGTCAAGGTGGTCGGCTCGGCAAGCAACTCCACCGAACTGGTGGAACTGCTGCTGCGGTATCCGGTCGACGTGGTGATTACCGATTATTCCATGCCGGGCGGCAGCCGCGGCGATGGCATCACCCTGTTCGGATTCCTCAGGCGCCGCTTTCCAAACGTGGGGCTTATCGCCCTGACCATGATGAACAACACCGGCGTCATCCGTTCGCTGATGACGCAGGGCATTAACTGCATCCTGAGCAAGGCCGATTCCCTCGATTACCTGACGGCCGCGCTTTATTGCGCGGTCGCGGGCAAGCGCTATCTATCGCCCACCATCGAAGCTATCGTCACCGCGCACGGCATCGATGGCCGCAACCAAGGCCTGCGTGCCCGCGATCTCACCGTGCGGGAACTGGAAGTGGTGCGGCTCTTCGTCTCCGGGCTTACGGTCAGCGAGATTGCCGAGCGCATGCATCGCAGCAAGCAGACCGTCAGCACGCAGAAAATGAGCGCCATGCGCAAGCTCGGTCTTGCACGCGATGCCGACTTGATCAAATACGGCATCGACGAACATCTCACTTCCCACGTGATCGAGCCGGGCATCGCGCATGGGCAATCCTTCGGCGACCCGGATCGTTGAACCTGCTGCCAATCGCGCCGCTTGACGCCACGGGCACGCCTGGGTTCCGCGCTGCCCTGGCGAGCGAAACATGCAACATGTCCGCAGCACACCTTTCAATTGCTGCTTGAGCGCAGCAGATCCAGATAGCCGGCACGCGAATCCGGCCAGCGCAAGCGGAAACCGCTGGCACGCAAACGTGCATTGCTGAGTCGCTTGCTGCCTATCGATGCCGGTGCCTGCCCTTCGGCAACTTGCGGTGCCCCGCTTGCCTCGGCGAGATAGTCGTACAGCACATCGATAGGCAGGGGCGTATCGTCCGCGCCAAGGTACAACGCCTGCGGCTGTGCGAGATCGAGCAGGTGCACGATCGCGGCGGCCGCATCGTCGACGTGGATGCGGTTGGTCCAATGCACTGCTTTGCGTGGCACCACCGCCGTGCCTGCGCGCAAGCGTTCGATCAACTGCAGGCGTCCCGGGCCGTAAAGGCCGGCCAGACGCAGTACCACGGAACGGAACGGCTGGCCCGCCAGCCATTGCTCCGCCTCAAGCAGGATCCTGCCATTGAAATCCCGCGGCGCCGGGAGAGTCGCTTCATCCACCCATTCGCTGGCGTGATCGCCGTACACCGCGCTGGAGGAAACGAACAGCACACGTTGCAGATATCTGCTGTCGAGAGCGCCAACGAGATGACGAAGGCCATCGACGAAGACCGTTCGATAGGCTTCCTGCGCCCGCGCATCGGGTGCCGGCAGGTAAACCAGCTGAGTGATACCTGCCGGAAGCGCGCCAAGGGTTTCCGGACGACCCAGATCGGCTTTCAGCCAGCACAGCGAGCCATCGTCCTGCCTGGGCGGATGACGGCGCAATGCATAGACCTTCTCGCCGCGTGCCAGCAGCAACCGGGCCACCCGATAACCCAGGTCGCCGCAGCCGGCGATCAATACCCGTTCGGACATCTATCCACCCGCTTGCTAAAATCCACGCATGAATCCCTCGTGCAACCTGTTCCTGGTCGGTCCGACCGGCGCCGGCAAGACCTCGATCGGCCGCCAGCTTGCCGCGCGCTACGCCATGCCGTTTCTCGATCTCGACCAGGAAATCGAACGCCTTACCGGCGTTTCCGTCGGCACTATCTTCGACATCGAGGGCGAGAACGGCTTCCGTCGCCGGGAACACGCAATACTGGACGAGTGTAGCCGCCGCCATGGCGTGCTGCTCGCCAGTGGCGCGGGCGTCGTGCTCGACCCGGCCAATCGCCGCCATCTGGCCGAGCGTGGTTATGTGGTGTGGCTGCAGGCCACGGTGCCGTTGCAACTGCAGCGCCTTGCCCACGACACCACCCGCCCGCTGCTCGCCGATGCCGATCGCCATCGCAAGCTCGAAGCGATGGCGATCGCGCGTACCGCACTGTACGAGGGCATCGCCGACCTGATTATTCCACCGGGCGGCGAACACGAAGGCGTTGTCGCGGCAAGCGAGCGCTGCATCGCCCTGATCGATCAACATTGGAACCGGCAAGCAGCATGACCAGCAACGTTGCACGCGAAACCATCGATGTCACGCTGGGCGAGCGCAGCTATCCGGTATGGATCGGCCGCGGCTTGCTCGACGACCGCGCCCGCTGGCGTGCCGCTTTGCGCGGGCGGCATGCGCTGGTGATCAGCAACCGCACCGTCGCGCCGCTTTACCTGGAGCGCGTTGCGCAGGGGCTTGGCGACTTGCAGTGGTCATCCTTCCTGCTCGAGGACGGCGAAACACATAAGACTTTCGCCCATGTCGGCAACGCGCTCGAGGCGCTGGCGATGCTTGGTGCCACGCGCGATGCCTGCGTGATCGCGCTCGGCGGCGGCGTGGTCGGCGATCTGGCCGGCTTCACCGCGGCATGCTGGATGCGCGGCATCGATTTCATACAGATGCCTACCACGCTGCTGGCGATGGTCGATTCTTCGGTCGGCGGTAAAACCGGTGTCAATCTTCCTGCCGGCAAGAACCTGGTAGGTGCCTTCCATCAGCCGCGCGCCGTGGTCGCCGATATCGGTACCCTGGACAGCTTGCCCGAGCGCGAATATCGCGCCGGCCTGGCAGAAGTCATCAAAGGGGCTGCGATCGGCGACGCGGTGTTCTTCGAATGGCTGGAACGGCAGGCGCAGGCCCTGGCGCGGCGCGACGAAAGCACCCTTATCCAGGCCATTGCCGCCAAGGTGCGCTACAAGGCTGGCGTGGTTGCTCGTGATGAGACCGAACAAGGCGAGCGCGCATTGCTCAACCTCGGCCATACCTTCGGCCATGCGCTGGAAACCGCCGGCCGCTACACCACCCTGTTGCATGGCGAGGGCGTCGCCGTGGGGATGCTGTTGGCGGCGCGGCTGTCCGAGCGATTGGGCATGAGCGCGCAGGCCGACACGCTGCGCCTGCAAGGATTGCTCAAGGCGGCAGGCTTGCCCACCGGCGTTCCGCCCGGCTTCGAAGCCGAGCGGTTGCTGGCGCTGATGCGGCTGGACAAGAAGAACACGGCCGGCGCGCTACGCCTGATCCTGTGGCGGGGCATTGGGCGTGCAGAGATCGTTTCCGGCGTTGACGAAGCAGACGTGCTGGCAGTCCTGCGCGAAGCCATCGCATCGGATTAACGTTGCGTGGCCGCCATGCGGCAGCGTGCGGCTTGCCCTGACAACCAGCCAGGCCTGCACCGCACGCTGCCGCATGATCGCCACGCAACGCTGACGCGGGCTACGCGAAGGGCGCGAACAGGCCCTAGAATGGCGCACCTGCGGTGTCGTAGCCGTACCGTCATACATGGACGCCATGCGCCTCTATTTGCAAACCATGCCTGCCTCGGCCGAAGCGCCGCGCTATGTACAGATCGTGCTGGAGCAGGATCTGCTTGGCGGCTGGACGCTATACCGTGAATCCGGCACCCAGGGCGGGCGCTCCACGCTCAAGCGCGATCAATACCTGGAACGCGATGAGGCCATCGCCGCCTTCGAGAAAATGCGCGATGCCCAACTCAAGCGCGGCTTCCGCGTAATGTTTGCCCAGGGGCTGGACGGCCCCTATGGACGCCGATAAATGCACACTGCCTTGAAGAACGATCGCTTGCTGCGTGCCCTGCGCCGCGAGCCCGTCGATACCACTCCCGTATGGGTCATGCGCCAGGCCGGCCGCTACCTGCCCGAATACCGTGCCACCCGCGCCAAGGCCGGCAGTTTCATGGCGCTGGCGCAAAGTCCCGAACTGGCCTGCGAAGTGACGTTGCAGCCGCTGCGGCGCTTCGAACTGGATGCGGCGATCCTGTTCTCCGACATCCTGACCATTCCCGACGCGATGGGCCTGGGCCTTTCGTTCGCACAAGGCGAAGGACCGCAATTCGCCCGTCCGGTACGCACTCGCGCCGAGGTCGACAAACTCGGCGTACCGGACATGGAAACCGAGTTGCGCTATGTGATGGATGCGGTGCGGGTGATCCGCCGGGAACTCGACGGCAGCGTGCCGCTGATCGGCTTCTCCGGCAGCCCGTGGACGCTGGCCTGCTACATGGTGGAAGGCCACGGTTCACGTGATTTCGCCAGCGCCAAGGCGATGTGCTGGAACGATCCGTCCCTCGCGCACACGCTGCTCGACACGCTGGCACAATCCGTGGCCGCATATCTGGCTGCGCAAGCAGCAGCCGGTGCGCAGGTGCTGATGGTGTTCGACACCTGGGGCGGCCTGCTGGGTCCGGCCGCGTTCCGCGAATTCTCGCTGCGTTATATGGCTCAGGTCGTCGACGCGCTGGCGGCGGACCCGCACGCGCGCGAACTGCCGGTGATCCTGTTCTCGAAAGGCGCGCAGGCGCATCTTTCCGCCATGGCCGATACGGGCTGCGCCGCATTGGGCGTGGACTGGACCATCGAACTCGCCGATGCGCGCCGCGCCGTCAATGGCAAGGTGGCGCTGCAAGGCAATCTCGACCCGGCCGTGCTGCGCGCCAGTCCGGATACCATCCGCCGCGAAGTGCGCAACGTGCTCGACAGCTATGGCAACCATCCGGGCCATGTCTTCAATCTCGGCCATGGCATCACGCCGGAAGTCGACCCCGAGCACGTCAAGGTGCTGGTGGATGAAGTGCACGCTTATGGCCGCCAGTTGCGCGATCCCTAACGCAGCTGCTCCATTCCCTCTCTGGAGAGAGAGGGAATGGAGCGCAGGACATTAGTGCAAGGACACCGTCAACGTCGAAGGCGTCTCCGCCGAAGCGCTGAACGTCAAGCTGCTGTTGAACGGCGTTACGCCGGCATAACGCAGATCGTCCGTGGCAATCACCAGCGCGAGTTGATCGCCCGGGTCGATCTCCCAGTTGGTCGCTTCCAGGTTCATGTCGATGGTTTGCGGCACGCCAACCGCCGCGTTAGCCAGCGTATAGGGCTTCCAGGTGATCAGCTGACCGATACCCGATGCGTTGACGCTGTAGAGGTACGCCACCAGGGTGAATTGATTGCTTGCAGGCGTCACCGTCACCTGCAGCGACGGCATGCCCAGCAGGTTTTCGGTTTGCGTCGCCACCGGCCCCACCCATACCCCTGCATTCCAGCGGTTGACCAGCGAGAGGGCCACAGGGGGAGGCAGATCCAGATAACCGGTCAGCGCACCGCTGAGCAAGACCACGCCCGTGGTAGCGGCGGTCAGATAGCCACCGGTAACGTTGTATTGCCAGTTGCCGCCGGAACCGCTCGACAGGCTGCCCGTGCATTGGTACAGCAGGCCGCACGAAGCCGGCTTGGTCAGGTTATATGTCACCGCGCCCTGTTGCACCGCGTTCCAGTTCGCGAAGTCGCTCCATACACCGGTCTGCGATTTCAGCTGCACTGGCGGCTGGGCATCGATGCCGTTGTTGATGCCCTTGAGGTAATGATCGAACCACGAATTGACGGCACTGTAGACCTCGTTGGGAAGTCCTGCCGCGCCCAGCAATTCGGCAGTGGTGTGATCGCCATGCGAGAACATCAACCTTTTCGGCACGGTAAGCTGGTTATAGAAATTGATCAGCTGACTTGGCACGAACAGGCTGTCTTCGAAATCATTGGCGACGAAAACGGCCGGGCCGTTGGCGTTGATCTTTGCGATGTTGGTGATGGGCGAACGTCCTGGCGTGTAAGGATCGGCCAACACCGCGCTCACCGCTGCCTGGTAATTGTCCGCAAGCACATCCTGGTTCACCTGCGATATGAGTGTTCCGGGCTTGCCCATGTAACTGGAAAAAGACAACAGCGCGATGCCTTGCTGGCTCGGCGTCTGGTTGGCGTCGAGCGATGCGGCCAAGTCCGCCCAGGTGCTCATGGAAGCCACCGCCTTGATCCGCGGATCGTTCTCGGCCGCCAGCAGGCTGGTTCCCGCGCCATAGGAAATACCGGACACGCCGATCGCCTGGGGATTGGAAGGCGTGTGATTCAACGCCCAGGTAATGACCGTGCTGACATCGCCCACCGTCAGCGGCGCTGCGATATCGATGTAGCCGCACTCGGGATTCAACGCGCAACCGGTACCAAAGCCGCGCGAGCTGTAGCTGATCACGACGTATCCGTTACTCGCCAACAGATTGGCTTCGCCCACGTATTCCGTATATGAAAAGCCCCAGCTGGAAGGCATCACCACCAAGGGAAATGGTCCGTTTCCCTGCCCTGCAGGCACCGAAACATACGCATTGAGTTGATAGCCATCCGGTGTTGGAATCGATGTCACCGTGCCGGGAAGACTCTGGGCCGCCACCGGTGCGGTTGCCGCCATCGCCGCTACCAGAACGCTCAACAAGGTCGCTATAGCTCGCATAACACCCTCCGCTGATGTTTTGAGACAGATGTGATCCCCCGCACATGCGCACACGTATGCATGGCGACGCGCACATGTGCGCTCACCCAGGTGATGCTTGCGTGAACAGTCGTGACTTGGCGCATCAGGATTTGATGGAAGTCAAAGCAGGACTTGAAAATTAAGCGTCGCAACCGTGTTATGCGCCATGCGGGCGCATGACACGGCAACGTACCTGTCCCTGTTTTTTTATTACTTATCGCGCGCGTAAGCGATGATGACTCGCGCATCCGCCGTCATGCGGAGCGTGGCACGTATGCCAACGATCAGGCGCGCATATCTTCCAGTTCGATGCCGCGCGTCTCGCGCACCGCACGCATGACAAACAGCAGCGACACCAACGCGAACAGCGCATACAAGCCATACGCGAACGCCAATCCGATCTGTGCCAGCCACGGAAAAGTGCTGGTTATGGCGAAATTGGCGATCCACTGCGCTGCCGCGGCCACCGCCAAGGCAATCGCACGGATGCTGTTGGGAAACATCTCGCCCAGCAGTACCCATACCATCGGTCCCCAGCTCAAACCGAAGCACACCACATAGGCGTTGGCCGCAACCAGCGCGGTGACTCCCCATGGCGCCGGCAAACTCAGCGCCGCGCCGCTGCCGGTGGCTTGCGAGAAACACCACGCCATCAAGCCCAGCGTAAGCGTCATGCCGGCCGAACCAATCAACAGCAATGGCTTGCGTCCGATCTTGTCCACCAGTGCGATGGCCACCAATGTCACCAATACATTCACCACCGACGTTGCCACGGTGAGCGAAAACGAATCGGCCTCGCTGAAACCCACCGAGTGCCACAGCGTGGAGGAGTAATAGAAAATCACGTTGATGCCGACGAACTGCTGGAACACCGACAACAGGATGCCAGTCCATACGATCGGCAACAGGCCGGCGCGCGGGCCGCGCAGGTCGCGCAAGCTGGGCCGGTATTCCGCGCGCAAGCTGTGCGCGATGTCGCTGACCTTGGCTTCGAGCGCGCTGTCGCTATGCAAGTCCAGCACTTTCGCCAATACCGTGCGTGCCTCCGGCAGGCGGCCACGCGCCACCAGGTACCGCGGCGATTCGGGCACACCCAGTACCAGCACGCCGTAAATCAGCGCCGGCAATGCAGCAAGCAGGAACATCCAGCGCCACGCTTCCAGGCCAAGCCACAGCAGGTGCGATGCGCCGCCGGCCGTGCTCGCCAGCCACGCATCGCTGAGCAGGGCCACGAAGATGCCGAGCACAATCGCCAGCTGCTGCATCGAGCCCAGGCGTCCGCGCACGTGCGCCGGCGACACCTCGGCGATATAGGCCGGCGCAATCACCGATGCCATGCCCACGCCGATGCCGCCGACAACGCGCCAGAGAACCAGATCCCACACACCGTGCACCAGCCCCGAGCCGATCGCGCTCAGCACCAGGAACAACGCGGCGACCTGCATGGTGCGCACGCGGCCCAGGCGATCGGCCAGCGGACCGGCGTACCACGCGCCCAATGCCGAACCGAGCAAGGCGCACGACACCGCGAAACCGATCTGGCCCGCGCCGAGGCCAAAGCCATGGCGCACCGCGTCCACGGCGCCGTTGATGACCGCCGTATCGAAGCCGAACAGGAATCCGCCGATGGCGGCGGCGGCGGCAATCAGCACGACTCTCGCCGTGGTGCGCGCCTCTTCCCCTTGCGACGCGCTTGCCTGCGTACTGGTATCTAGGTTCATTGGGATCATGCTCCCCGCATGATGGTGTCGAATGGTGGCCGATTCTGCGTGCAGGCACGAAAGCTGTCCGCCTGAATACGTATGCATCCCTGACCTGGGCATCGTAGACGGGAATGCCGGATCATCCAAACCGCCCAGGCTTGGCCTAAGACTGCACGGCCCCGCATGACTGATGTTCATCGAAGAAGCGTCGCACCTGCGCGAGCTCCCGCGTGCGTGGCATCGGCGGCAGGCTGGCCAGGAACAATTTGCCATATCCCTTGCTGGTGAGGCGCGGATCGCAAAGCACCAGCACGCCACGATCGTGCACGTCGCGGATCAGCCGGCCCGCGCCTTGCTTGAGCGCGATCACCGCCGAAGGTACCTGCCAACCCATGAAAGGATTCACGCCCATCTGCTCCAGCGCTTCCAGGCGCGCCTGCAATACCGGATCGTCCGGCGCGGCGAACGGCAGCTTGTCGATCACCACTACCGACAATGCTTCGCCGGCCACATCCACGCCCTCCCAGAAGCTGGCCGCGCCGAGCAGCACGCCATGGCCGCTGGCGCGAAATTCCTCCAGCAACTGATGCCGCGGTGCACTGCCCTGCACGAACAGCGGCCATGGCACCCGGTCGGCCAATAATTCGGCGGCGCGACGCAAGGCACGATGCGAGGTGAACAAAAGAAATGCGCGGCCATCGGAAGCTTCCAGCACCGGCATCGCCGCATCGATCACGCGGTCGGTGTAATCGCGCGCGGCCGGATCGGGCAACTTTTCCGGGATGTAGCACAGCGCCTGGCGCGCATAGTCGAACGGGCTCTCCAGGCTCAATGCCTGCGGATCATCGAGGCCAAGCTGGCGGGCGAAGTGATCGAAATGCCCGGCTACCGACAGGGTAGCCGAGGTGTGGATCCACGCCGCATGCGTGCGCTCGCGCATCGCGCGCAACGGCGCGGCCAGGTCCAGCGGCGTCGCATGCAGCGCAAAACCGCGTGGAAACAGTTCATACCAGCGCACATCCTGCTCGGAATGTTCTTCCGTGATGCGGTCCAGGCGTTCGCTCAGGCCGGCGGCGCGATCATGCACGTTCATGAAACCGCGCGAACGCTCCGCTTGCGAGGCAAGCACGTCGGTCAACGCAGCCAGCAATTCACCCAGGTCACGCAGCGCCGGCGGCACGCCATCGCCCTTGAGCAGATCGTGGAACGCACCTCGCGCGGGCAGCGATTCCAACCTCAGGCGAAGCTTGCGCACGGCTTCCTGCAAGGCTTCGATCGGTTCCAGCAGCAGGCCGATCGCGCCGGTGACACCTGCGCATTCGGCCAATGCATCCTGCGCCAGCTCGGTAAGCTGGCGCGCGCTGATGCTCTGCGAAAAAAATTGGCCGGCCAGCTCCGGGATCTGGTGTGCCTCGTCGAGAATAAACGCCTGCGCACCAGGCAGGATTTCGCCGAAACCCTCCTGCTTCAACGCAAGGTCGGCAAACAGCAAGTGATGATTGACCACCACCAGATCCGCCTCCTGCGCCTCGCGACGGGCGGCGATCACATGGCAGTCGTCGTAGAAGGGACACTCCACGCCAAGGCAATTTTCCGGCGTGGAGGTTACGCGCAGCCACAGCGGCGAATCTTCCGGCACCTCGGCCAGTTCCATGCGATCGCCGCGCCGCGTGCGTGCGGACCACGCGCGGATCGCCGCCAGCTGCGTCGCCTGGTTGCGGTCGAAACCGGACCCCTCGCGCACGGTCTGGTCGAGGCGATACAGGCACAGGTAATTGGCGCGTCCCTTGAGCAAGGCCACCTTCACGCGCGCGCCGAGCACCGAACGCACCTTGGGTACGTCCCGGAAGAACAGCTGGTCCTGCAGCGCCTTGGTGCCGGTGGAAACGATCACCCGTTCACCCGACAACATGGCGGGCACCAGGTAGGCATAGGTTTTTCCGGTGCCGGTGCCGGCCTCGGCAATCAGTGTCTCGCATTCGGCCATGGCGTGCTGGACGGCCCGCGCCATCGCCTGCTGTGCGGCACGCGGCGCGAAATTCGGCAGTTCGCGGGCAAACGGGCCATCGGCACCGAGCAGCGCGCCGATATCATCGGATTCGGTCATAGTCGCAGTATCGCGCAGGGCCGTCATGTGCGATACCGATTCACGCGCAACCAGCGAAAGCGCGTCATCCCATTCACATCAGTACGATCACGGAGAAACGCCATGCCATCGAACTGCAGATGCTGGCCTGGAGCATCGTGCCTGGCCTGGTGCAGATCGTCCTCGCCACGAGCGGCTTCGTCGGCCAGCGCGGCCTGGGCCGGGCCGCCAGTGCACGCGATGCAAACCCCAGCCCTCTTCCAAGAGGGGAAAGAGAGTGGAGAGTGGTGCTCTTCTTCCTCTCCCCTTCGCGGTACGCGGGGAGAGCACACGGAGGTGCTCGGGTTTGAGGAGCGAGGAGAGGATCGAGGTGAGGGGACAATCTGGCCTCGCTGCATATCGGAGCGATGTTTTGAATGACTCTTCGGGCGAGGTTGGCCCCTCACCCCAGCCCTCTCTCCGAAGGGGAGAGGGCGTGAAAGCAAGGCGGGAGCGACGCTTTTCTCATCTCCCCGCAGGGAGAGGGAGTGAAAGCAATAGCTCAACCAATCCCCAGCCCTTCGATGTCCGCGATCGCTTTCCCGTCGAATCCCGCCATGTCAGCAAAGCACCGTCCACGCTCGGCATAGTCGCGGTACTGATCGAAACTCGGCGCGCCCGGCGAAAGCAATACCGTGCCGCCTGGCGGGGTGATCGTGCGCGCCATCTCGACTGCATCGGCGAGTTTGTCGACGTCGCCAAGCGGCACGCCTGATTTCGCCGAACGCAGGGCGCTGGCGATGCGTGGACCGTTCTCGCCCTGGGCCACGATGCGTAACGCTGTGCGCGATGCCACTGCACCGACAAAGGTGCTCCAATCGAGGCCGCGATCATGGCCGCCCACGATCACGGTGACTTCGCGCTCGCGCAGGCTATCCAAAGCGGCAAGCGTGGCTTGCGGCGTGGTACTGATCGAATCGTTGATCCATTGCAGGCCAGCGCTTTCGCCCAATGCCTGCAGGCGATGCGGCAGCGGACGGAAGCTGGCGAGTGCCGCGGCGGCTTCGATCGCGTCGAAGTCCATCGCTTCCAGCGCGGCCAGCGCGGCGCAGGCATTGAGCGCGTTGTGCGTGCCGGGCGCGGTCATGCGCTGCAAGGGAAAGATATCGGCGTTACCGCGACGGATGACGTTTTCCGCTACATGCCAGCCTTCGGCTTGACCGAACAACAAGCGATGCGGATGGCTGGAGGTTTTTTCCAGCAACGCGGGCTGCCCTGCATTCACCAGCAAGCGGCGCGATACGTCGGCGAGCTTGAGTTTGTCGGCTACGTAGCGTTCGCGCGAGCCATGCCAGTCGAGATGTTCTTCGTACAGGCTGGTGATCACACCCAGCTCCAGCGGGCCGGCTTCGCCGGTCTGAAAACTGGATAGTTCAACCGCCCATAGTTCGGCGTGTTGGTCCAGCAGTTCGAGCAACGGCAAGCCGATATTGCCGGCCAAGGCGGTGCGCATTCCCAGTGCGCGGGCCAGATGCGCGAGCAATGCGACGGTGGTGCTCTTGCCTTTGGTGCCGGTCACCGCGGCGACACGCGCCTGCGGATTTTCCGCAAACCAGATCGCCGTACCGGAGGTGAAGCGCGTGCCTTGCGCCTGCGCGGTGACCAGCGCGGGCTTATAGGCGGAGATACCGGGCGACTTGATCACCACATCATAGGCGCTGAGCGCGACGGCATCGGGCTCAAGCGGATAGACACGCACGGCGGCGTCGAATGCCTGCGCCTGGGCTGCTTCGGCTTCGCTGCAATAGAGCGCCAGCGCCAGTTGCGGCGCGCGCCGGCGCAAGGCACGAATGGCGGCGCGTCCCTCGCGTCCGAAACCCCAGACCGCGACGCGCTTTGCGGCAAGTTCAGCGATACGCATCAGCCGATGGCCGCGAGCGCGGCGCGCAGGCGCGCAGCCACGCGATGGTCGCTGGAAGCTTGCAGCCATGGTTCCAATGCGAGTTCGCCCACGTCCAGCTGCGGCAGGATTTCAGCGCGGAAGCGCGCGACGAGCGCATCTTCCTGCCACTCGGGCCGCTGGCTCAATGAATACATCGCCGCACGCGCCTCGGCACCCTCGCCTACGCATTCGAATGGCTTGTGATCGTGGTATTCGAGCAGCGCATCGAATCCGGCCGCCTGGCTTTCGTCGTCGAGCAGGTTGCGTCCGAAAATGCCAAGCAACCGTGGCTTGGGCAAAAACGGCGCGAGCGCGAGGAACACGAAATGGCATTTGGGGCATTGCCCGCACCAGCGATCGGCCGGTTTCGGCCCCAGTATCTTGAAGTTGCGATTGCAACTGGAGAACACGTCGAAATATGGCGTGAGCCTGGCAAAGGCACGGGTGATCGCCAGCTCTGAATACGGGCGCAGCAGCGAGCAATAATCGAGATCGGTCGCGATATGCGTGTGCAGCCAGTCGCCGAGCATTTGCTCGAATGCGTAGCCCTTGCTCCATTGATGATTCACCTGCTGGCCTTCGTATTCCAGCGTGGCGGCGGAAGCGGAGCGTTCGTTGGCGAAAGCGATGCTGTCGTAACCATACAAGACGGCGGCGACCGCGAGGATCGCCGAATTCACTGCGGTAACCGGGATGTGGCCGTTCCACGCGCCCAGGCGATTCAATTCGAACAAGCCGGGAGCGAGTTCGCGCTGGAGGTTGAGGGTTGGCAGGCCAGTGCGTTCGGCGCAGGCGGCAATCAGCGGAGAATTGCCGACCCATACCGCGGTGGCTTCGCCGCCGATCTGCTTGATAGCTTCGACGGCAACGAGCGAATCCTTGCCGCCGCCGATGGGGACGAGGGTCCGTGGAGGAAGGTGCAATGTTTTCGCGAGCGCGCGCTCCCCGCTTTGCGCAGAAGAGGAAGAAGCGCTGCGAGGGAAGTGAATGCGTCCACGCAGATCGAGCCCATTGCGATACGCGAATTCGGCAAGGCCATGCAGATACAGCGCATCCAGCAGCTCGGCGGTAGCGGAATCGAGCGGACCATCGGCCACTTCGATCTTCGGCGGTACGCCTGCTTTGTAATAGCTGACACCGGCGAACAAGTGCAGCAGCTTGAGCGCGGCATCGAAAGCCTCTTTGCGCTCGGCCGGCAGCGCGGGGGCGGCGGGGAAGCGGATTCGCTCGATCAGTTCCTCGCCTTGATCGAAGGCATACACCAGCTCGGCCACACCCTCGGCATAGCTGCAGCGGACGAAGCGGAAGGCCTGGGTCAGGCGGGGTTGGATCGGGTTGGTCACGCGAAAAGCTCCGGGTTTATGTCTCACATGGCGCGAGGTTGGCCTTTCACCCCGGCCCTCTCCCCGAAGGGAGGGGGAAGAGCAGTTTTAGGGCAAGAGTGACCATGTGCTCTTTTACTCCCTCTCCCCTGCGGGGAGAGGGTTGGGTGAGGGGCCGCTCTAGCCAAAGCCTCCAGAACCACCCCAAGCACCGCCTCGGTATTCATCAGCACGTCATTGTTCCAGAAACGCAGCACGTGGTAACCCATGCCTTGGAGCCGCCTGGTGCGCTCGGCATCTGCCGCCACCGTTTCGGCATGTTGCCCGCCGTCCAGCTCCACAACCAGGAAAGCGTCCGGGCAGACGAAGTCGACGATGTAGCGGTCGATTTCGTGCTGGCGGCGAAACTTCCAGCCCGAGAAATGCCGGTTGCGCAGATGCCGCCATAAACACCGTTCGGCATCCGTCATAGTGCGGCGCAATCGGCGCGCTCGATCGACATACATGCGCTTCATCCTGAAGTGTTGCTCCTTACTTGACTTAGACCGCACCTTCTTCCCGGCCCTCTGCGACAGGGAGAGAGCGAAAGGCGGCAAACCTTCGCCCCTCCTCCCCTCCGGGGAAAAGGTTGGGATGAGGAGCGGCTCTCGCCAAGGTTTGGCAGAAGAGAACACGCTCCGATTTTCATTCATCGCAAGATTGTCCCCTCACCCCGACCCTCTCCCCAGAGGGGAGAGGGAGAAAGGCGGGAAGGCTCCGGCCGTTTTCCCTGCAAGGAGAAGGCGCCTGCCCCTTCTCCCCTCCGGGGAGAAGGTTGGGATGAGGGGCTAATCTTGCGAAAAGCCACAAGCTAAAGCGTTGCTTCGATGTTTATTCAACGCGAGGTTGCCCCCTCACCCCGACCCTCTCCCCAAAGGGGAGAGGGAGAAAGGCGGGAAGGCTCCGGCCGTTTTCCCTGCAAGGAAAAGGTGCCTGCCCCTTCTCCCCTCCGGGGAGAAGGTTGGGATGAGGGGCCAATCTTGCGAAAGGCCACAAGCAAAGCCTTGCTTCGATGTTTATTCAACGCGAGGTTGGCCCCTCTCCCCACAGCGGGGAGAGGGAGAAAAGCGGGAAGCTCCGGGCGTTCCTCCCACTTGGGAAAGAAAGCGAAGGTCATTCCAGGATGATCTCTTCCGCCTCATCCCGCAGGTTGTAGGGCGAGGACATGACCTTGCCGTAAGCACCCGCTTGCGCAATGAGCATGACATCGCCCTCCTGCGCCTCCGGCAACCGGCGGTCGGAACCGATCACGTCGCCGCTTTCACAGATCGGGCCGACCACCTGGTACAGCGCCGTGGCAGCCTCCTCCAGGCGCGTGAGATTCACGATTTCGTGCCAGGCGTCGTACAGCGCGGGACGGATCAGGCTGTTCATGCCGGTATCCACGCCGAGATAGCGCCACGAACCCTTGCCCTTTTGCTGGGTGACGCGCGTGATCAGCACGCCGGCATCCGCCACCAGGTAACGGCCCGGCTCCATCCATAGCTGGTAGTGCGGATAGGCCGATTTGACGTTGCGCAGCGTCTCTTCCAACGCAGCCATGTCCAGCCGTGCTTCGCCGGGATGCGACGGCACGCCCAGGCCACCGCCAATATCCAGGAAAGTGATGCTGCCGATGCGTTCGGCCAGGCTGGCGAGCTGGCTATAGACCTCGCCCCAATGCTTGCTGTCGAGGATGCCCGAACCCAGGTGCGCGTGCAGTCCGCGCACGGTGACGTGGTGCGCATCGGCCAAGCGCAGGAACGCATCGATTTGATCGACTGGCAGGCCGAATTTGCTGCCGCTGCCACCAGTACGCACTTTCTCGTGGTGGCCCAGTCCGCGACCAAGATCGATACGCAACACGATCTCACGTCCGCGGAAAACTTCGCCCCAATGTTCCAACGGATAGAGCGAATCGAGCGAGACGGTCGCGCGCGTAGCCAGTGCCCAGGCGTAATCCTCGCGCGGCGCGAAGTTCGGCGTGAACAACACGGGTGCCGTCTCCGGCACTGCCGCCATCACCGCTTTCAATTCGCCCGGCGACACGCATTCGAAACCGAAGCCTTCCTCGGCCAGCGCGCGCAGGATGGCTGGATGCGTGTTCGCCTTGACGGCGTAATGCAGTCGGTCTACCGCGGTCAACGCCGTCAGCTGGCGCGCCTGCTGACGCACGGTCGGAAGGTGATAGACATAACGTGGCGTAGCTTGCGCGCCAAGCGCCAGCAAGCGATCGCGGCTTTGCTGGCGCCACCAGGCATCCCCCACGGCAGCAGTTTCGCCGCGACCGTAAAGGTTCTGCCAGCTCGACCCGAACAGGCTACTGTCATCGGTGCGCAAGGCACCGGCAGCGATCAGCATCTCGTGCAGGCGCGGTATGAGTTCGTCGACCACGCTTTCGTCTACCACGAAGGTGAGGTTGAGGTTGTTCGACGATTGCGAAATCAGATGCACCCGCAACTGGCCAAACTCCGCCAGCACACCGGAAAGCGTGTGCAGCATCGAGCGCATGCCGCGCCCGACCAGCGTGATGGCCGCACAGGGGGCGATCACCTTGACGCGGCAGACCTTGGCAAGATCGCTCGCCAGTGCCGCGACCGCATCGGAATCGAGCAGGTTTTCGGTGGGGTCCAGCGACACGGTGACGTTCGTTTCAGCCGAACCGATCAGGTCCACCGATAATCCGTGCTGCTTGAATTGCGCGAACACGTCGGCGAGGAAGCCGACCTCTTGCCACATGCCGACCGATTCCATCGATACCAGCGTGAGGCCCTTGCGCGCGCTGATCGCTTTCACGCTCGGCGCGTGCTCGCGCACTTCCGGACCGATCACCGTGCCTTCCAGCTCGGGCCGGTTGGTGTCTTTGATCAGCATCGGCACGCGCGGTTCGCGCAGCGGCGACAGGCAGCGCGGATGCAGCACCTTGGCCCCGGTGGAGGCGATTTCCTGCGCTTCTTCGTAATCCAGCTTCTGCAGCAGGCGTGCGCTGGGAACCTGGCGCGGATTGGCGGTGAACATGCCGGCGACGTCGGTCCAGATTTCCACGCGCCGGGCTTTGAGCAGCGCGCCGAAATACGACGCCGAGGTATCCGAGCCGCCACGGCCCAGCAGCACCGTGCGCCCCTGCGCTTCGCGGGCGATAAACCCTTGCGTGATGAACACCTCGCCCCATGCCGCCAGACGTTCGCTCAAGGCCGGATCGGGCCTGGCCTCCACCATGGCCGAAAGCAGCCTGGTGCGCTCGTTCTGGTTGGGCAACGCCACCGCGGCCAGGCAGTCGCGCGCATCGATCCAGCGGGTGGGCAAGCCGCTGTGACTGAGAAATGCCGCGCCCAGAGCGCTGGACAGCAATTCGCCATGCGCCTGCACCAGCGCCGACCAGGCCAGTTCGCCGAGCAGCGCCGGGCCTTCTTCGGCCAACCTCGCCAGTTCCGCCAGCCGTGCGCCGAGTGCCTCGGGAACCGCCAGTTGCATATGGTCGAGCAGGTCGTAATGGCGCTGCGTGATCGCACGGGCCGCCGCGATGCGTTTGCCTTTCTCTTCCTCCACGCATACCTGTTTGAGTGCGTCGGTGATGCCGGTGAGCGCGGACACGACCACCAGCACGCGCGCGCCTTCGGCACGACGGCTGGCGATAAGCTCACGGATGTTCTGCCAGCGCGGCAGGGTGGCGACACTGGTGCCGCCGAACTTCATCACGATCCAGGGAGCGCCGGCGGTCAGCGGCGCGGAGGCATTCGAGGTCACGGTTTCTCTGTCAGGGTTGCGGGAGCACAATCCTGCCAGTGTTGCGCCGCATCAGCTTGAATGCAACCGGCGATGAGGCATAAGGATTTGGACGGCTAAATGCCCGCGCGATCTGCACCCTTTCCCTTGGGACATGCAGGGAGCGCACACGGATATGCCCGACATTGAGAAGCGAGGAGAAGGTCGTGGTGAGGCGACCACTTGCGGTAAATAAAATCGAAGCGTTTTTAGCATGGCGGGATGGCGGCAAGGTTGGCCCCTCATCCCCGCCTTCTCCCCGGAGGGGAGAAGGCGCAGGAAGTGCTTCCGCTTTCTCCCTCTCCCCTCCGGGAAGAGGGGGGCAGGAGGACAGGAAGCATTAGTTATTCGACAAGGACAGGGATTTTCCCGATCTTCGCCTGCCACTCGCGCGGGCCGGTCTTGTGTACGGAAGTGCCCGCCGAATCCACCGCCACCGTCACCGGCATGTCCTGGACCTCGAATTCGTAGATCGCTTCCATGCCGAGGTCCGCGAAGCCGACCACGCGCGAGGCCTTGATCGCCTTGGAAACGAGATAGGCCGCACCGCCTACCGCCATCAGGTATACCGATTGGTGCTGCTTGATCGCCTCGATCGCGGCCGGGCCGCGCTCGGCCTTGCCGACCATGCCGAGCAGGCCAGTCTGCGCCAGCACCTGCTCGGTGAACTTGTCCATGCGGGTGGCGGTGGTCGGACCGGCCGGGCCGACCACTTCGTCACGCACCGGGTCGACCGGGCCGACGTAGTAGATGAAGCGTCCGTTGAAATCGACGGGCAGCTTCTCGCCTTTGTTCAGCATCTCGACCATGCGCTTGTGCGCGGCGTCGCGGCCAGTCAGCAGCTTGCCGTTGAGCAGCAGCACTTCGCCTGGTTTCCAGCTCGTGACTTCCTCGCGCGTCACGGTGTCGAGATTTACGCGGCGACCTTTGGAGGCGTCATAGGTCAATTTCGGCCAGTCTTCCAGCGAGGGCGGATCGAGTGCCACCGGGCCGGATCCGTCCAGGGTGAAATGGGCATGGCGGGTGGCGGCGCAGTTGGGAATCAACGCCACCGGCAGGTTGGCCGCGTGGGTGGGGTAATCCTTCACTTTAACGTCGAGCACGGTGGTGAGGCCGCCCAGTCCCTGGGCGCCGATGCCCAGGGCGTTGACCTTCTCGTACAGCTCCAGTCGTAATTCTTCCGCGCGATTGCCGGGTCCGCGCGCGATCAGTTCCTGGATGTCGATCGGCTCCATCAACGCTTCCTTCGCCAACAGCATCGCTTTCTCGGCGGTGCCGCCGATGCCGATGCCCAGCATGCCGGGCGGACACCAGCCGGCGCCCATGGTCGGCACGGTCTTGAGCACCCAATCGACGATGGAGTCGGACGGGTTGAGCATCACGAACTTGGATTTGGCCTCCGAGCCGCCGCCCTTCGCCGCCACGATCACATCCACGGTGTCGCCCGGCACGATCGAGACGTTGATGACGGCCGGCGTGTTGTCCTTGGTATTGCTGCGCTTGCCGGCCGGATCGGCCAGCACGCTGGCACGCAGCTTGTTGTCCGGATCGTTGTAGGCGCGGCGCACGCCTTCGTTGACCATGTCTTCCAACGACATCGTGGCGTCCCAGCGCACGTTCATGCCCACCTTCAGGAACACGGTGACAATGCCGGTGTCCTGGCACAGCGGGCGGTGGCCTTCGGCGGCCATGCGCGAATTGATCAGGATCTGCGCCATCGCGTCCTTGGCGGCGGGCGATGCCTCGCGCTCGTAGGCCTGGGCGAGGTTGGTGATGTAGTCGACCGGATGGTAGTAGCTGATGTATTGGAGCGCATCGGCGACGGACTGGATCAGATCGTCTTGCTTGATGGTGGTCATGGCGGCTGCTTCGACTGGGAGGAAAGGCCCGGCGAGCCTTGCACTCGCGGGACACAACCGCCCTATTGTGCCGCAATCGGTCCCCGACATAAAAAGACGGCCGCACAAGGCGGCCGGAGGAAGCAAGCGTTTGCCAGGACCGGTCAGAAGCGGTATTCGCCCTGCACCGTGTACATCCCGATGCGGGTGCTCTTGTAGAAGGCGTTGGCCGGGATGTGGTAGTCGTCATAGGCCAGGCCGACGCTGAAAGCCTGGTTGATGTTGTAGCCGACGCCGAAGCCGAGGTATTCGCCAGTGTCGGTGCTATGCGCGCGAAGCTCGTGGCTGGCCGAAGCAAACGCGGGCGAGGACGCATTGAAGGTATCCGTATAGCCGCTATGGGCGCGGAACCAGCCGGCGCGGCCGGAAACGTACCATTGCTCGGTGATGTTGTAGTTGAGGTTGCCGCCAAGCAGCCAGCCGCGGGTTTTCACGGTCTGGCGCTCGCCGCCGACACCGTCGTCGAAGCCGCGGGCACTGGCCTTGCCCAGGAAGCCATAACCCACTTCCACGCCATAGTCGACCACGCTCTTCCAGCGATAGCCCACGCGCAATGCACCGGCGGTGTCGTGCTTGCTGAACTTGTTGTCGTAACCGGTGAACGGATTGCTGATCTGGTAATTGGAAGCGCCAGCGTCGGCGTTGACGAAGGCATTACCGTCCGCGAAGGCCGCAGCCGAAGCCGAACCGAGAACCAGCGCGACGGCGACCGTTGCAAACTTGCGCATGAGCGTACTCCTTGTTGATGTGATGACGTATCCATCGAGCTGCATGCTGTGTTCCGCATGCCACTGGTGTGAATATTTCGCGAAATGTATCCAATCAAATCGCCGCTGCCTAAAGACATATCCAGCGAGCATGTAGGAATAGACCCACACAAATTCCCCTTATCTATCGAGCATGACGCCCGCGCACGCGCAACAATCGCCAAGGACTACAGCGGAAACCCCGCCAGCGCCTTGCCGGTTGATTCCCGCAACAGACCGCTCAGCTTTTTCGCTGACATGAAATTAGAGATCACCTACATTCCGCGCAGGCACTTCCATAGATACCCTGGAGCGCTATAGGCTCACTGAGCGGCGCAACGCCAGTCGTCAGGGGAGACGGACGACGTCGCGGGGAAGAAGAGTTTTTCAGCCAAATGCCCAACGGCTTCGTCCGGATGCGCAAGGCATGGCATTCCATCGCCCTCGCCGTGCATGCGTGCGGGTCGCTGTGCCTATCCGGAGGAACACCATGTTCGCGAAGCTGCAACGCAAGTCGCTTCCGTTATCCCTTGGCCTGCTGCTGGCCGGCCTGAGCACCGGCGCGCTGGCGGCCAATGCCACCCCTGCCGTCGATGCCGGTGCTGCGCCGGCCAACCAGACCATCCAGGTGACGCTGGTATTGAAGCTGCGCAACCAGGCGGCGCTGGAGGATTACATCAAGCAGACCGTGACGCCTGGCAGTGCGCACTTCCAGCAGTTCCTGACCACCAGCCAGTTTGCGCAGCAGTATGGCGCCACCAGCGACGCGATCGCGCGGGTACAGTCCTACCTGCAGAAGCAGGGGCTGAGCAGCGAGGTGCTACCCAGCAACCTGGCGATCCGTGCCACCGGCACCGCGGCCCAGGTTGGCGCGCTGTTCCAGACTTCGATCCATAATTATGTATCTCGCCAGAGTGGCCGCCGGTTCCATAAGCCAGCCTCCGCGCCGCAGATTCCGTCGGCTATCGCCGACGTGGTCGATGCCGCCAGTGGCTTGAGCAATGAGCGTACTTATCGCCCGCATCATCTGACCGCGCCGAGCTTTGCCTCGCTCAACCATCCGCCTGCGAAGGCCGACGCATTGAGCGCGACGACCACCGGTTCCAGCGGCAATCCCACTGCATCGGGCGTGCCGGGCAGCTACACCGTGGGCGATGTCGCCAATTTCTACGACATCAATCCGCTGTACAAGCGTGGCGTGCTCGGCAAGGGCGCGACGGTCGCCATCGTGACGCTGTCGAACTTCTATCCCAGCGATGCCACCACGTACTGGTCGGATATCGGCCTGGCCACCAAGCCCAACCGCATCAAGCAAGTACACGTGGATGGCGGCGGCGCGATCGACGACGGCAGCGGCGAAACCTCGATCGACGTCGAGCAGTCCGGCGGCGTTGCGCCGGATGCCAACATCATCGTGTACGACGCACCGAATGCGGGCAATGGCTATGTCGATGCCTTCGCGCAGGCTGTATCGGACAACATCGCAGACAGCATTTCCACCAGCTGGGGTTCGCCGGAAATCTTCAATTTCGCCGCGCTGAACGTGGATGGAGCCAGCGATACCGACACCAGCGACGCCGGCGACCTGCGCGCGTTCCACGACATCTTCCTGGAAGCGGCGGTGCAAGGCCAATCGCTGTTTGCCGCGTCCGGCGACTCCGGCGCTTACGACACCGTGCGCGACCTTGGCGCCGGCACGGACGTGGGCGATTACACCGCACCGCTTACCGTCGATTCGCCGGCGTCGGATCCCTACATCACCGCCGCGGGCGGCACCACCCTGCCTTACAGCTACGCCTTTGGCACCGGCCCGACCAAATCCATCAAGCAGGAAAGCGTGTGGGGCTGGGACTATATCCAGAACTACTTCGACACCTATATCGGCCCGAACGTGGTGGACCTGTTTTCAACCGGCGGCGGCGGCGGCGTGAGTGTGTACTGGCATACGCCGTTCTACCAGGTGTTCACCAATGGCATTCGCGTCAGCGAGAAGAACCAGTCGCTGGTCTACAACGATCCCAGCGCCGGCCCGACCACGTTGCTGAAGTTGCCCAGCCGGTTTGCCGGACGCAATGTGCCGGATATTGCGCTCAATGCCGATCCCGAAACGGGCTACATCTTCGTATCCACCTACGATGGCGGTTTGAACAGCGGCGAAGGCGGCACCAGCTTCGTGGCGCCGCAGCTCAATGGCATTACCGCCCTGCTGCGACAGAGCACCGGCCATCGCATCGGCTTGTGGAATCCGCAGGTCTACGCGATCCAGAACGTGTTCGGCTATGGTCGCTTCTCGGCCTTCAACAGTGTGCGTGCCGGCGACAACTGGTTCTACGATGGCGCGCCGCGCTACAACCAGGGTGCGGGCATCGGCTCGCTGGACGTAAGCAACCTGGATGCTTTCCTGCGCAGCGGATTCTGAGCAGGCAGCATCGTTCCAAAAATCGGCCCGTGCGTTCGCGCGCGGGCCTTTTTTTCTGGATGCTCGCTTTGATACGCGCACCGCGTAGCGGATACGATGCCCGATCATTCCCACGCAGGCATCCCCATGCCATCGACACGCCGTTTCATGCAGCTCGATGTCTTTTCGCACCAGCCGATGCAAGGCAATCCGCTGGCAGTGGTCATCGATGGCGATGGCCTCGACGAAGTCACCATGCGTGCCTTCGCACGCTGGACGAATCTTTCCGAGACCGCGTTCCTGCTCACGCCGACCGAACCCGGCGCGGACTATCGCGTGCGCATTTTCACGCCGCGCCAGGAGCTGCCATTCGCCGGGCATCCCAGCGTCGGCAGTGCGTATGTCGCCGTGGAAGCCGGACGGGTCGCAGCGGGCAAGGCCTCGCTGGTGCAGCAATGCGCCGCCGGTTTGCTGCCGGTCCGTGTTGACGGTTACGGCCCGGCGCGAACCATCCATGTGCAGGCGCCACGCGCGCAAGTGCAGCGTGTGGAAGCGGCCCTGCGTGACGCTCTCGGCACGACCTTGCACACCGGGCTGGACGAAACGCAGCTACGGCTGGTAGATAACGGCCCGCGCTGGTGGGTTTGCCGCTTGCCCGATGCCACCCACGTGCGCGCCTTGCAGCCCGACCTGCATGCCATTGCCGCGCTATGCGAACGCCACGGCGCCATTGGCGTCAGCGTGTTCGGCCGCGAGTCGGCGGGCGCAACCGCGATGGCGGTGCGTGCGTTCTGTCCGGCCGACGGTATACCCGAAGATCCGGTAACCGGCAGCGTCAATGCCGGAATCATGGCCTTTCTGGTCGATAGCGGCGACACCACATTTGGCACGCACTATCGCGCCAGCCAGGGACGCGAGGTGGAGCGCGACGGTTATGTCGACGTCGCGCACGATCCGGCGACGGGGGCCGTCACCATCGGCGGGCAATGCGTCGTGCTGATTCGTGGCGAGCTTGAACTGTAGAACACAACGGCCGCACGCTGGCGGCCGTTGCTGCGATCGACGCTTACCGTATCGGCTAGAACCGGTATTCGAACGTGCCGCCGTACATGCTGGTGTTGAAATGGCCGTCGTAGATGCCATTCGCGCGACTCTGGAAAAAGTCGTAATTCAGGCTGATCCCGATATGCCGGTTGAAGTCGTAGCCCAGGCCAACCCCCGCGTAAACGCCATCGCCCGTGCTGCTGCTCGAAACTGACGCATAGCCAAGCTGGTCGTTTGCCCGCCCGCTGGTCTGCGAATGGAACCAGCCGCCACGTGCGGACAGGAACCAGCCGTAATCGCCGTAGTGCAACTTGAAATTGCCGCCCAATATCTCGCCGTGCGTCTTGATGCTGACATGCACGGGATCATACGGGCCGCCGAGATTCTCTACGGCGTAATTGTCATTGCCGTTTACTTTGCCGAGGTCCACATAGCCGCCTTCCACGCCCCAGGAAACCGCGCCGGCATTCCAAAGGTAGCCAAGGCGCAAAGCCCCGGCCGCACTCGTTTGATCCCGACCCTGCAAGTTGCTGATGTTCACATCAGAACCCGCGGCCTCCCCGTTGACGAAGAAATTGCCATCCACTGCCATCGCCGCACTGGATGCAACAACCAGCGCGGCACCGACGGCCGCCTTGGAAATCCATTTGTTCATTGAAGCCCCTGATAGATTATTGGGTGATGTTGATAAAAAAACACAACGATCGAACCGTTCCCTGAGATGCGCGCGCTAATGCGCTAACGCAAACTCTTGCAACCAGCGCATCGAGCGAAGGCCGCGCGACATTGTAGATACTGTGACGGAGTCCGCAACGCCTGCGCGTTGGCGCCCGCAGCGTGCTAGCGGGTTTGACTCCCTCTCCGCTCCGGGGAGAGGGCTGGGGTAAGGGGCGGCTCTTGCGTTGAACCCCAGCCAGAGCGCGCTTCGTTTCAGTGCCTTCGCAAGATTGCCCCCTCACCTCGATCCTCTCCTCGCTCCTCAAACCCGAGCACATTCCTGTGCTCTCCCCGCGTGCCCCGCAGGGGGAGAGGAGGAAAAGCGAGGTGCTTTTCCGCAAGATTGAGAAAAAGCAGCGTGCTGGCCGGTTTGACTCCCTCTCCCCTCCGGGGAGAAGGCTGGGGTGAGGGGCGGCTCTTGCATTGAACCCAGCCAGAGCGCGCTTCGTTTCAATGCCTTCGCAAGATTGTCCCCCTCACCTCGATCCTCTCCTCGCTCCTCAAACCCGAGCACATCCCTGTGCTCTCCCCGCGTGCCCCGCAGGGGAGTGGAGGAAAAGCGAAGTGCCTGCAAGGATGGCTTTCCGGCTGAAGAACACCCCATACTTGCCGGATCGCAACTCCGTTGCCATGCTCTGGCTTTTCTTCCAGGGCTTTCCCATGACGTCACCGAATACCGGTTACCAGCGCAGCATCGGCCTGCGCGATGCGGCGCTGGTCGTGGTCGGCGGCATTATCGGCGGTGGCATCTTCCTCAATCCCGGCATTGCCGCGCAGCGCACCGAATCCGGCCTGGCGCTGCTGCTGATGTGGGTGGGCGCAGGCGTGCTGACCCTGATCGGCGCGCTGTGCTATGCGGAGCTGGGCGCGCGCCGCCCGCATGCCGGCGGCAGCTATGTCTACCTGCGCGAAGCATTCGGTCCGCTGGCCGGCTTCCTGTTCGGCTGGACCATGCTGCTGGTGATCTACTCGGGCTCCAGCGCGGCGGTGGCTACTATCTTCGCCAGCTACGCGGCCTCCGTATTCGGACTGCCGCCGGGCATGGCGACACCGCTGGCGGCCGGCGCGCTGGTGCTGGTCGCCGGCATCAATCTGTTCGGCCTCAAATTCGGCGTGCAGATGCAGAACCTGTTTACCCTGCTAAAGCTGCTGGCGGTCGCGGTGCTAGTGGTGTGCGGGCTGTACCTTGCCGGCTCCGGTGCCGGTGGTGCGGCGCTGTTGGCGGACGATTCCTCGCGCAGCGGCGTCGGTTTCATGAGCGCCGCACTGCCGGTGCTGTTCGCCTACTCTGGCTTTACCTACCTCAACAACCTGGCCGGCGAAGTGCGCGAGCCCCAGTGCACGCTGCCCCGCGCGCTGATGCTGGGCATGCTCGGCGTGATCGCCATCTATGCGCTGGTCAACGTGGCCTATCTCGCCGTGCTCGGTCACGGCGGCCTGGCGCTCAGCCACACGCCTGCTGCCGACGTGATGGGCAAGGTGTTCGGTTCGGCGGGCGCCAAGCTGATCGCCGTGGGCATCGCCATTTCCACTTTCGGCTTTTGCAACATCACGCTGGTCGCAGGCGCGCGCGTATTGCAGGTGATGGGCGCGGATGGTCTGTTTTTCGCCAGCGTGGGGCGCCTGCACCCGCGCCACCGCACGCCCAATCTGGCGCTGCTGCTGCTTACCGGCTGGTCGATCGTGCTGGTGTTGTCGGGCAGCTACGGCCAGTTGCTCGACTACGCCACCTTCGGCGACTGGCTTGCCTGCGCGGTCGGCGTCAGCACGTTGTTCTGGTATCGGCATGCCCAGCCAGGCGACGCATCGTTCCGGGTACCCGGCTATCCGCTGCTGCCGTTGATTTTCATCGCCACCATTGCGTTGGTGGTGGTACAGAGCCTGCGTACAAGCCTCGTGAACACCGGCATCGGCCTGGCGATCATGGCGGCGGGAATTCCGGTCTACCTGATCTGGCGGCGCCTGTTCAGCCCGCTACGCTCCTAAATTCTTACGGCAATGCCACAATGCGCCGGTAATTAGTCAGGAGAGACCATCCGATGGCGCAAGACCACGCCGCGCTGGCAACCAAGGGGGAGGTTACCCCGGTCGCGATCCGCCCTGGCATCGGGCTGCAGATCAACGGCGAGCATTACCGCCATACCGGCGACCCGCAAATGCCCCTGCTGTGGTACCTGCGCGATGTGCTGCAACTGGATGGCACCAAGTACGGCGGCGAGCACGGCGAAGGCGGTGCGGACCTGGTGCTGGTAAATGGCAAAGCCACCTCGGCCATGGGCATGCCGATGAGCAAGCTGGACGGCAAGCAGGTCACCACGGTCGAGGGCCTGGCCAGCACCGAAGGCACTTTGCATCCGCTGCAGCAGGCTTTCATCGATGAGGATGCGATCGGCTGCGGCTATTGCACACCGGGCTGGCTGATCGCGTCGATGGATCTCCTGAACCGCCGCAAGGATCCTTCCGATGGCGATATCGACAGTTTGCCCAACCTTTGTCGCTGTGGTTGCCAGACGCGCGTGCGCAGCGCCATCAAGCGTGCCGCCGCCGCCATGAAGCAGGGAGCGAAGGCATGAGCGGCACCGTGAGGCTTTCTCGCCGCCGCTTCCTGCAGGTACTCGCCGGCAGCGCCGGCGCGCTCATCGTGGGCATCCGCACCGCGCGCGCCGCCGTCGATGCCACGGTACCGCCGGACATGCTCGGCGACGCGCTGTTCGGCCTGGGCCTGTATGTACGTGTCGATGCCGATGGCAGCGTGCTGATCGGCGCGCGCGATCCGGACACCGGCACCGGTGTCGCCACATCGTTGCCGCGGATCATCGCCGACGAAATGGATGCCGATTGGCAACACGTGCGCGTGCTGCCGCTGGGACTCGGCGTCGCCAACAACAACGGCAGACCGCGCTGGCTTTATGGCCAGCAGGTGGGCGGCACCGGCAATTCGATACCGCGCGCCTGGCGCGACCTGCGCTCGGCCGGCGCGCTGGCGCGCTGGCTGCTGATGCAGGCCGCGGCGCAGCAGTTCGGCGTGCCAGCCGACCGCCTGCGCACGGAAAAAGGCTCGGTCATCGCTGCGGATGGCCGCCGTGCCGGCTATGGCGCGCTGGCCGCGGCCGCCGCGAAAATCGCCCCGCCGCAAAGTCCCGTCGCCCTGAAATCCCCGGATCGCTACACGTTGATCGGCCAGCCTGCGGGCGATGTCGACGCGCGTGCCATCGTGACCGGCCAGACGCCCTATTCGCTCGACCAGCATTTTGGCGACACGGTAGTCGCGGTGCTCTCGCACTGCCCCTGGCCGGACGGTCAGCTCACCGGGCTGGACAGTACGGCGGCGTTGGCCATCAAGGGCGTACTCAAGGTCGTCGAACTCAAGCCGGATCCCAAGCTGCCGCCAGGACAGACCGTGATCGCGCCCGCCGTGGCGGTGATTGCCGAATCGACCTGGCTGGCATTGCAAGCGCGGCGCGCGCTGAAGCTGACCTGGAAACCCGGCGCCAGCGGCAGCGAAAGCACGGCCGCGCTGGAGCAACAAGCCACCTCGCTGCTCAACAGCGACAGCGCGCCCACCACGCGCGTGCGCGACGATGGCGATATCGATAAAGCTCGTCGCAAGGCCGCGCGCCGTGTCGAAGCCATTTACTACCAGCCCTGGCTGGCGCACGCCACCAGCGAACCGATGAACTGCCTGGTGCGGCTGGACAAGACCAGCGCCACGCTCTACGTGCCGACGCAATCGCCGCAGCAGGCATGGACCGTGGTGCAGCGGCTGACCGGCCTGGCGCCGGACCAGATCGACATCCGCGTGCCGCGCATCGGCGGCGGTTATGGCCGGCGCCTGGATCATGACTACGTGGCCGAGGCGGTGTTGCTGGCCAAGGAAGTCGACAAGCCGCTGCAACTTTTCTGGCCACGCGACGAAGACCTCACGCACGATTTCTACCGCTCCGGCTGCGTGCACAAGTTCAACGCGATCATCGATGCCAAGCGCCACCTCATCGCATGGAACCAGCGGCTTGCCAGCGCGTCGGCACTGACCGGCCGCGGCGTGCCGAGCGATCACCTGTGGACCTCCGAAGTGGGCGTGAACCAGTTTCCGGCCGGCTTGGTACCCAACTATCGCAGCGACTGGTTCAGCCTCACCTCGTCCATCCCGCGCGGCCCGCATCGCGGCATGCCCGATGTCAGCAATGCCTTCGCCGTCGGCAGTTTCATCGACGAGATCGCGCATTCGCTCAAGGAAGATCCGCTGGTCACGCACCTGCGCCTGATCGGCGAACCGCGACTGGTGCCGTTGCAGGGCGCTGGCGCGATCGATACGGCACGCCTTGCCAACGTGTTGAAAATGGTTACCGACCGCATCGGCTGGAGCGATTGGCTGCGCTCGGTGAACGGGCTTGGCCTGGCCTGCTGGCATACGGATGGCGCCTACGTCGCACACGCGATCGAAGTATCCATGCAGGGCGAAAAGCTGACTATCGAACGTGCCGTCTGCGCGGTGGACGTGGGCCGCGTCATCAATCCGAAGGGCCTGGAGGGCCAGGTGGCGGGAGCGACACTGGATGCGCTGTCCACCGCGCTCAACCTCGCGATCACCGTCAAGGACGGCAAGGTGCAGCAGAACAGCTGGAAGGATTACCCGCTCGCCAGCATGGCCCAATTGCCGCATGCGGTGGAAGTGATCACCGTGCCGGGCGAAGGCGATCCCGCCGGAGCGAGCTTCCTCGCCATGCCGACCGCGGCGCCAGCGCTCGCCAATGCGGTATTCCGCGTCAGCGCGGTGCGCGTGCGGCGCTTGCCGCTGATGAAGGAACTGCTGCGGCTGTTGTGAGCCGCGGCGTGCTTCCGCGCCAGGAGGGGCAGCACCCGCATCGCGAAAAAAGCGGCATCGAAGTCCACTTTGTGGGTATCACTCCACAACAAGCTTGCTCGCCCTGTCTCCCTCGCGGGGAGCGCTTGGCGTTCAATGGAATTGATCGCTGGCCGGCACCCACGAGTTCGATGACGGAACCGGCGGGCGCAAGGATTTCACCGGCGCCGAAGGCCCGCAATTCGGCGGCATCGGCCCACCGCTGATGCGCGCCGCCGCACACTCGGCGCTGTTGTCCAGCGTCACCGGCGCGGCCGCCGCAGAGGTGCTGGCGGCAACCGCCGGCAGCTTGGGCACGGAGGCATTGGCGGTCGGCAGGTTCAGGCGATCGTAGGTCTTCTGCGGCAACGGCGCCGCCGGCGGATCGGGATTGCTGCATCCGAACAGCGCAGAGGGCAGCAATGGCATCACCGTGCATTTGATGCGCACGCCCTGCGGCAGATTGAAGGTATGGCTTACCGTGGTTTTTTCGACTGCGTGGCGCAACGCCGTGTCGACTGAGCTTTCGCCTTCGGGCGTCCAATATTTATCGAATACGGTCGCCCGGTATTTGGGCAAGTTGATGTTGTGCGACATGATCGCGGTATCGCCGCGCGGCTTGAGCTGGATATAAGTGCCATTTGGCGTACCCGGCGTGCCGCCGCCCTGCGCACCTGCCGTACTGCCGGTACCTATGGAAGGCGACGCTTGCGTGCCCTGGCCGTTGTTTTCGGAAGGCTGGATAACGCCGTGAGGCTGTCCCGGAGTGGCGCTGTCGCTTCCCTCGGGCGTTGCATTGGACGCGCTGCTGACGCTTGCGCTGCCTTCGTTCGACGACGCGCTCGATGGCGATGCGCTGGTCGCCGGAGGGGACGATGCCGATGTCTCGTCCTTGCCCGGCGATTCCGATGGCTTGCTGGGTGCTGGCGCTGCGGAAGGCGTTGCCGACGGCGCAGGACTCGATTGCGGCCGTAGCGATAAGTCGGGTACGGCCAGCTTGGGTGCGGAAATGGTCAGGGCAGGCGCGGATGGCGTTATAGCCGGCGCGATGGCCGGTGTCACCGCGATGGCTGCCAACTGCGGTGGCTGGGCGCGCAAAGTGGGTCCAAGCACCTGCTGCGCCGTGCGCGGCACGCTCGGCACAGCCAACGGCGTCACCGAGGATTGCAAGTTGACCGTTGGCGCTGCCAGGGCCGGCAAGGGTACGGACTGCAAGGAAGGCGAAGGCGGCGCGGCAGTCGACGGACTCGGCTGGACAGCCGCCACGCTGGGCAATGGCATGGGCGCAAGCGTAGGTTTTTCCACCGCCATCTGCGGAGGCGTGATGGTCAATGCCGATTGCGCCGGCTGCGTCGGCAGTGCCAACGAAGGCAGCGGCGGCATCGGTTGCGTGCCTTCCGGCTGCGCCTTGCGCACGGGCTCAGGCTGGAACGCTGGCGGAACCGGCTGCGGCGCCGGCACGGCCTGCAGGGAAAGCGCCGGCGGCGGCAATCCGCTCGATACTGGCTGCTCGATCGGCGGTGCGGATGGTTTCGGCAAGGTGATCGGCGGCAACGGCGCAGCGACCGGCCGCGGTTTTTCCGCGGCGACCTGGTTGGTCTGCGCCACCACCGGCAATTGTCTGGGTGCCGGAACGGGCCGCGCCACGGCCACCACCGGTGCCGCCGTGGATGCTTCATGGGTGGCGTGCACGATCTGCGCAGTGTTGCCACGATGCGTTGGTCCATGTTTTTTCGGCGGCACCCCGCGAATCGGTGGCGGCGGCGGCGGTTGCGGCTTGTTCTGGATCAGGCGCACCAGCAGCGAATTGCCTTGGGGCTCGGGCGGCGGTGGCGGCAACTCGTAAGGCGAACCGAGGATCGCCCCGAGCAGGAATACCAGATGCACCAACAGGGCACCGAGCACACCTGCCAGTTTCAACAGACGGTCGCGCGGCTTTTCGCGGATGCGCCGCCGATACACCAGTGCCCAGGTCGTCGCGTCGCGCGGCGACTTGATCGAAACGACCGGTGAGGAGGATGCAGGCTTATCCGGGGGCGATGGCGGCATATGGCGCCAGTGTAACGGCGTGGCGGAATTTCTTGATGCGCGCGCTTCCTGGCGCTGCTCGCTTTGCTTCCGGAAAGAGAACGAAAAGCAGTGCGCTTGCGGGTGACTCCCTTTCCCCTCCGGGGAGAGGGCCGGGGTGAGGGGCGGCTCTTGCGTTGAACCCAGTCCGGAGCGCGCTTCGCTTCAACCCCTTCGCAAGATTGCCCCTCATCTCGATCCTCTCCTCGCTCCTCAAACCCGAGCACATCCATGTGCTCTCCCCGCGTGCCCCACAGAGGAGGAAAAGCGAGGCGCTTTCGCAGTGGAGAAAAGCAGCGTGCTTGCGGGTTGGCTCCCTCTCCCCTCCGGGGAGAGGGCTGGGGTGAGGGGCGGCTCTTGCGTTGAACCCAGCCAGAGCGCGCTTCGTTTCAATGCCGCAAGATTGTCCCCCTCACCTCGATCCTCTCCCCGCTCCTCAAACCCGAGCACATCCATGTGCTCTCCCCCGCGGGCCCAACAGGGCAGAGGAGGAAAAGCGAGGTGCGCTTTCGCCTAATCAATGCCGCGGTGCCGACTGCTGGATCTTCACCGAACGCGCTGGCGTATCCACCGGACAGCCATACGGCAATGGCTTGCCCGCTTTGTAATCCGCAATGCAGGTGGCGACATCCGGTTTCGGCGCGGCAGGCGCGCCCTTTACCAGTGGCGGCGGCGCCATGTTCAGGCGTTCGTCGCCGTCGTTGGATGGCGGCGGTGGCGGCGGATCGCCACCGCACCCACCGGCGAGAGCCGCCAGCGAAATGCCGCAGTGGATGCGGATGCCTTTGGGCAGTTGGATGGTTTTCTTCACGGTGGTCTTTTCGACCACTTTCTGTAGCGCGTCATCGATCGCATTGGTGTTCTTGCGCCAATACGGATCCAGCGCCGTCGGTCGGTACTTGACCGGGCTTTGGTCATGCATGATCTGCGTATCGCCCTGCGGCGCGCGTTGTACATAATCCGGTGTCGGCGCGGCCGCAGCGCTGGCAGCGTTTGCAGGCAGGATGATGCGTCCGGTGCGATCGAACAGCACCGGCGGACGAGCGGAACTTGCCGGCGCAGGCGGCGGCGTGGCAACCGATGGCCGCGATGCGGGCAAATGCAGCGTCATCGCGTTTTTCGAAACCGCCTCGCGCGCGGGATGCGGCAACGGCGGCGGAGCTATCGGCGGTGGCGCCGCAGGCAACGATCCAGTGCGGCGCGTGATGAAGCGCACCTGGATCGCGTTATCCACCTGCACTCTTACCGCCTCTTGTGCATGGCTGCCGGGCCTCATCTCGTACCACACCGCTACCGCGAAAAAGACATGCAGAACCAGCGTCATCGCCAGCCCTGTCCACAGCAGGCGACGATCGCGCGGTGACTTGCGCCAGCGTACTTCGTGCAGCATGGCGCGCGTGGGGCCGTCGAACGGCGCCAGTCCGCGATCCCGTTCGGGAGATGGCGAGAACCAGCGGTGATGTTCGACCTGATCAGGGCGTTCGATAAGCCGTCCTCGGTGTCATGGCCGGCCACCGCCCGGTGGCCGTTGTGCAGGCACGATGCCACACAGACCTTATGTGTGGCCGCAGGTTCCTGGGCAGGCGCCGCGGCGAATCACACCGCGTTAACGTCCATGCATGCGCCGTCTTCGCACTGCAACTTGACCCTCCCCAGTAATCAGAGAAGGCTATGCCGGCGGCACCCGCCGCTCCCGCCATGACCGCCCCGCGTCCCGCCCGCAAAGGACGACCATGACGGCCCGCTAACGCGCGGCCTCATGCGACAGTTTTCATACGCACGACTCCGCGCCTCTTTCAAAGGAGGGTCGCATCGTGTCCTACCGCACGGAAAACATCCGCAACGTCGCGCTCGCCGGTCACGCTGGCGTCGGCAAGACCACTTTGTTCGAGGCCTTGCTGCATGCCGGTGGCGTTATCCAGAACATGGGAGCGGTAGAGCGCGGCAGCACGCAGTCGGACACCGACGCACAGGAGAAGGCGCGCGGCCACTCCATCGATAGCTGCGTCGCCGGCATCGATCGGGGCAATTGCCACATCAATCTGATCGACACCGCCGGCCACGAGGATTTCCGCGGCGCTACGCTCTGCACCTTCGCCGCGGTGGAAACCGTCGCCGTGGTGGTGAATGCCGCCAATGGCATCGAGCACGGTACGCGCCGCATGATGGAACACGCGCGCGAACGCGGTCTCGCCCGCCTGCTCGTGATCAACAAGATCGACACTGAAAGCGTAGACCTGCAAAAACTGGTGGATAGCTTGCGCGAAGAATTCGGCAACGAATGCCTGCCCGTGAACCTGCCCGCCGACCGCGCCGGCAAGGTGCTCGACTGCTTTTTTCATCGTGATGGCGCGACCGATTTCTCTTCGCTCGCCGACGCGCACCGCCAGATTCTCGATCAAGTGGTGGAAATCAGCGAATCCACCATGGGCGCGTACCTTGATGCCGGCGAAGAAGCACTCACGCCACAACAGTTGCACGATGCGTTCGAGCAATGCCTGCGCGAAGGGCACTTGGTGCCGATCTGTTTCGTCAGCGCGCGGGCGGGCGTGGGCGTGGGCGAATTGCTGGACATCTTCGATCACCTGCTGCCCAATCCCGCCGAAGCCAATCCACCGCCGTTCCGCAACGCACAGAACCGGCAGATCGCGATCGATCCGAATCCGCAATCGCACGTCATCGCCGACGTCTTCAAGGTCATCAACGATCCGTTCGTGGGCAAGCTGAGCGTTTTTCGCATGTGGCAGGGCACCCTCCGCCGCGACAGCCAGCTATTCATCGACGACAACCGCAAGGCGTTCAAGGTAGGCCACCTGTTCCGCCTGAATGGCAGAACACACGTGGAAATGGAACAGGCCATTCCCGGCGACATCGCTGCCATTGCCAAGATAGAAGACATTCATTTCGATGCGGTGCTGCACGATTCGCACGACGAAGACCTTATCCATCTCGCGCCCCTGCCGTTTCCGCCACCAATGTTCGGCCTGGCGCTGGAGCCCCGGCACAAGGGCCAGGAACAGAAGCTTTCGCACGCGCTGGCGCGATTGTCGGAAGAAGACCCGTGCTTCCGCGTGGAACATCACAAGGAACTCAACGAAACAGTGGTGCGCGGCCTGTCCGACCTGCACCTGAAGATCATGCTGGAACGCATGAGGGAGCGCTACGGCATGGAAGTGCTCACCCATCCGCCGCGCATCGCCTATCGGGAAACCATCGCCGGTTCCGCCGAAGGGCACCACCGCCACAAGAAGCAGACTGGCGGCGCGGGGCAATTCGGCGAAGTATTCCTGCGCGTCGATCCGCTCGAACGCGGCGCGGGGTTTGAATTCGTCGACGCGGTCAAGGGTGGCGTGATTCCCGGCCAGTTCCTGCCCGCGATCGAGAAAGGCGTGCGGCAGGCGATGGAAACCGGCGCGGTGGCCGGCTATCCGCTGCAAGACTTGCGCGTGACCGTCTACGACGGCAAATACCATCCTGTCGATTCGAAAGAGGTCGCCTTTGTCAGCGCCGGCAAGAAGGCATTTCTCGACGCCATCAACAAGGCGCGGCCGATCGTCCTGGAACCTATCGTGGACGTCGAAGTGTCTATTCCCGAACCGAATGTAGGCGATGTCACCGGCGGCCTGGCCGGCAAGCGCGCACGCATCATGGGCACCGACGCCAGGCGCGGCGGCGAGCGGGTGATCAAGGCGCAGGCGCCATTGGCCGAACTCACCGACTATCCCACCGAGCTGAAAGCCATGACCGGCGGCCGCGGCCGCTACAGCCTGGACCTCAGCCACTACGAGCCGGTGCCGCCTCCCGTGCAACGGCAGCTCAGCGAGGCATGGAAGCCCAAACTGGACGACGACTGATGGTCCTGCCCAGTCACCGAAAAGGCCGGGCGGCATGACCCTCGCCCGGCTTTTTCCATATGCCTGCCAGCCTGCGCCGCGTATGTGTGCCACAGGCCGACATGCGGACAGCCACTACAACGATGCAGGAGGGCCGCATGAACCGCGCCTTCGTTAACGAACATGATGGCGACGCCGAGCACGCATTGCCCGCATGGCCATCCGATCATCCCAATTACGTGACGCCACACGGCATGCAGCAGTTACGCGAACGGTTGGCCGCCATGCAAGCACAGCACGACGAGCTGGCAACTGGTGAAGAGAGCGATGCGCCGGCCCGGCAGAGCGCACGGGCCACGCTCGAACGCGAGCTGCACTATCTCAACGCCCGTGCCGCGAGCGCCATCGAGGTGGATTTATCCAAACAGCCGCGCGACCGCGTCGCGTTCGGCGCCATCGTTACCGTGGACGGCGGCGAAGGCGAACAGCGCTGGCAGATTGTCGGCGAAGACGAGGCCGATGCCGAACATGGACGGGTGAGCTACGTGTCGCCCCTGGCCAGTGCACTGATCGGCGCGCGCGTGGGCGACGAAGTGCGCTGGCAACGTCCGGCAGGTGACATGACGATCGAGGTAGTGCGCATCGAATATGGCAATGGCGCACACCGCTGATGATTGCTGCCGGATGTGGATCAGGCCGCTCCGGCTGCAGGGCAAGTTCCCGCAGCCGAAAAAAATCATTAGCTGCGACGCAATCGCTCAGGCGGCCAGCAATGCGATGAAAGCCTTGCCGAACGCCGGAATGTCGTCGGGCTTGCGGCTGGTGATCAGGTTGCCGTCGCGCACCACTTCGCGGTCTTCCCAATGCGCGCCCGCGTTTTCCAGGTCTTTTTGCAGCGTTGGCCAGGAGGTCATGGTGCGGCCCTTGACCTGTCCGGCATTGATCAAGGTCCATGGGCCATGGCAGATCGCCGCAATCGGCTTGCCCGCTTCGCCAAAGGCACGTACCAGCGAGATGGCCTCGGCCTTGCCGCGCAGCTTGTCCGGATTCATCACGCCGCCGGGCAGCAGCAGCGCTTCGTAGTCATTGGCATCGGCCTGTTCCAGCGAGCGATCCACCTTGACCGCATCGGCCCAGTCGCCATCCTTCCAACCCTTGATCTGCTTGACGTCGCCAGGAGCGATCACTTCGACCGTCGCGCCGGCTTCTTCCAGCATTCGCTTGGGCTCGGTGAGTTCGGCGTATTCGAAACCGTCGGTGGCAAGGGCCGCGATTTTCTTGCCGGCCAGGGACTTGTTACCGTTCATGCGCTGACTCCAGGATGCGGGAGCCAGCAGTCTGCACGGGCCGCGATACACGCGGCGTATGTCCGCAGTGAGCGCGACGTGATCAGCGCTTGGGCTTGAGCAACGTGCCCGTGCACTTGGGCGATCCGCACAGGCATACCCATAGCTTTTTCAGGCGCGCAGTATGCGGAACCTCCAGCACGATGCCATAGTCGTAGGTAAGCTCCTCGCCCGGCTTGATGTTGCGGCGTGCTTCGATGATCACCCGGTCCTTGCGCGAGTTGCCGCTTTCGTTTTCCTCGACGAAGGCCTGGCAATTGGGATCGCAGCTATGGTTGATCCAGCGCGCGACGTTGCCCTTGCGGTTGGCGTCGATGATGTAGTCGTCGTTGAGCGTGAACAGGAAGGTATGTCCGGTTTCCCCGCCGTCGCCGTACATCTCGTCGGCTTCGTCATGGGTCATCAGCGTGCCCTTGTACTCGATGATTTCCTCGCCCTTCTTGATCGGAGCGGTGGCGAACACGCCATTGCCGTGGATGGGAGAGCGGCGGGCGACGATGCGACGGGTCATGGGCAACCGGATAGGAAGTTAGGCAATTCCTAATGATGCCTGCGGGAGCGTGAATAGGGAATCGGAAATGACGGAGGCCAACGCCACGCATTTGCACAGGCCAGAAACGGGATAGCGGAAACGACATGGCCCAAAGGCAGGAAGGCCCCGATCGCTTCCCCGCTTTACCCTTCGATTCCCTGCCCTGCTATATTCAAACAATCGTTTGAGGTGACGTCATGAAACGACTGCTGCACGGATTGGCCCTGACCATGCTGGCTTGCGTACTGGTTGCCTGCGGGCCCCAGCGCCAGAGCGTATTCCCCCCCAACATCACCATCCAGCAGATGCGCGTGCAGCCGGACGGCGCCTGGAAACTCACCCTGCGCATCCAGAACAACAGCTACACCGGCATGGATTATCAATCGATCGAAGGGCAGCTGCAGGTTGCGCAGGGCATTCCGGTGCGCGTGCATGCTGCGTTCGACCTGCAGATCCCGTCTTTTGCCGGCGATGTACTGGACGTGGACGTGCTGCCGACGCCAGCGATGAGCAAGGCACTGCAGGCCGTGGCCGCCAAGGGCAGCGCCGGTTCGCTGGGCTACGCGCTGAGCGGCATCGTGCATTGCACGCCAAACCTGGAAGACCATCCGGACGACAAGAACCCGCGCGACTTCCCGTTCAAGCACGACGATTTTCTTTCACCGGTCCCCGGCATCGCCAACACCTACCGCTGACCGCATTACCGCACATGTCCCACGAAGGATTTAGCCATGACGCTCTATAAGGCCCCTCTCGACGACCAGCGCTTCGCACTTTTCGACGTGCTCGGCGCCGAAGCCGTTCTCACCCAGTTGCAGGCAGGCGAAGGCCACACCCGCGACCTGCTGGACGCGGTGCTGGAAGAAGCCGGCAAGCTGAGCGAGCAGGTACTGGCGCCGACCAACGCACCAGGCGACGAGGAAGGTTGCCATTACGACAAAGCCACCCGCACCGTCACCACGCCCAAGGGCTTCAAGGAAGCCTTCCGCCAGTTCGCCGATGGTGGCTGGGCCGGCCTGACCATGGACGAAGCCTTCGGCGGCCAGGCGCTTCCTTCGGTGATGGGCATCGCCACCACCGAAATGTTCCAGTCGGGCAATCTTTCGTGGAGCCTGTATCCGTTGCTGTCGGAAGGTGCCTGCCATGCGCTGGAAATACACGGCACCGACGAGCAGAAACACACTTACCTCAAGCCGATCGTCGCCGGACGGTGGACCGGCACCATGTGCCTGACCGAACCGCAGGCCGGATCGGACCTGGGCCTGCTGAAGACCCGCGCCGAACCCGGCGAAAACGGCAGCTACACGATCACCGGCACCAAGATCTTCATCAGCGCCGGCGAACACGACCTGGCGGAAAACATCATTCACCTGGTGCTGGCGCGGCTGCCGGACGCGCCCGCCGGCAGCCGTGGCATCTCCATGTTCATCGTGCCGAAGTTCACGCTGAAGGACGGCCAGCTCGGCGAGCGCAACAATGTCTATGCCGGTGCGATCGAGCACAAGATGGGCATCCGTGGCTCGGCCACTTGCGTGATGAATTTCGACGGCGCCGAAGGCTACCTGATCGGACAGCCGCACAAAGGCCTGGCCGCGATGTTCACCATGATGAATGCCGCGCGCCTGTCGGTGGGCGTGCAAGGACTCGCGCTGTCCGAGCGCGCGCTGCAGAACAGCCTCCACTACGCGCGCGAGCGTTTGCAGTCGCGCTCGCTCTCCGGTCCGAAATTCCCCGATAAACCGGCCGATAACCTGCTGGTGCAACCGGACGTGCGCCGCATGTTGCTGACCCAGCGCGCCTTCGTGGAAGGCTCGCGCATGCTGGTGCTGTACGCCGCATTGCAGACCGACATCGAAGCGCGCGGCGGCGATGAAGCTACTCGCCGGAAAGCCAGCGAACTGCTCGCTTTCCTGATCCCGATCGCCAAGGGCCTGGTCACCGAGCTGGCGCAGGAATGCACCAAGGAAGCGCTGCAGGTATACGGCGGCCATGGCTTCATCGTGGAGAACGGCGTGGAACAGTTCGTGCGCGATGCCCGCATCATCACGCTATACGAGGGCACCACCGGCATCCAGGCCGCCGATCTTCTCGGCCGCAAGATCCTCCAGCTCAAGGGCGTGGGCCTGCAGCATTTCCTTGCCGAGATCGGCGCGTTCTGCAAGCAGCATGCGGGCGATGAAACGCTGCGTGCCTACCTCGGTCCGCTGGGCACGCTGGCGAAGGAATGGGGCGAGCTCACACTCAAGCTGGCGCAGCGCACGCAGGCCAATCCGGAAGAACTCGGCGCGGCGGCCAACGATTATCTCTACTACAGCGGCTACATCACCCTCGCCTATTTCTGGGCGCGCGCCGCCGCCGCTACCGCAGGCAGTTCGCAGCAGCCGTCGTTCAAGCAGGCCAAGCGCGACACCGCCGCGTTCTATTTCGCACGCATCCTGCCGCGCACGCAGATGCATAAGGCGGCGATCGAGGCGGGCGTTGAAACCTTGCCGGCGATGGCGTAGGCGGGAAGGTTTTCTTCCTGGGGATGCTCTGATCAATGCTACGCAGGCGGCATGATGTCCAGAAGGCTCGCAGAGTGGGTTGTGCGGCGCCGGGAAGACTGGCCGTCTTGCCAAGCCGCGCGGCGCACTCTGCGAGCCTTCTGGTCATCACCCCATCGCTTTAAATTCAACATGTTGGGGCCAGCTCTGTCTGTCCGCATCCCTTCCTCGCTCCTCAA